>CALMZU010000316.1 GCA_937870775.1 uncultured Elusimicrobia bacterium | reverse complement strand
GCCCGCTCCAACTGCAAGTTCGAGCAGTATATGCCGTACAACTACAACGGCAATACCTTCGGCATATCCTACCAGCTGTCCTATTGAGGCTTCGCCTCGATAGGAAAAGGCCCGGGCAGACACCCGGGCCTTTTTATTTATATAATTGAGATTCACCCGGCCCGCGGGGCCTTACCGATTTATATTATCCAAAGGAAAAGCACATGTACCTCAAAGCGCTCGAGATCTATGGTTTTAAATCCTTCGCCAACAAGGTGAAGATGCCGCTGAAGCCCGGCATAACCTGCATAGTGGGCCCCAACGGCTGCGGCAAGTCCAACGTGGTGGACTCCATAAAGTGGTGCATAGGCGAGATGAGCTGGAAATCGCTGCGCATGCCGTCCATGATGGACGTCATCTTCGCCGGCACCACCAAGCGCCAGGCCCAGAACATGGGCGAGGTCTCCATGACCTTCGATAACTCCAGCCGCAAGCTGCCGCTGGACTTCGAGGAAGTCTCCGTCACCCGCAAGATCTACCGCTCGGAGGAGTCCGAGTACTTCATCAACAAGGTGCAGTGCCGCCTGAAGGACATCCGCGAGATGTTCCTCGACACCGGCATAGGCACCGACGGCTACGCCATCATCGACCAGGGCGAGGTGGAGACCGTGCTTTCCGCCACCGCCGAGCAGCGCCGCGAGCTCTTCGAGGAGGCCGCCGGCGTCTCCAAGTACAAGGCCAAGCGCGAAGAGGCCGGCCGCAAGCTCGAGAAGGTGGAAGCCGACCTGAACCGCCTGGCGGATTCCATGGTGCTTCTCGACGAACAGATCAAGAAGCTCGACAACGAGGCCAAGAAGGCCCGCCTGCAGGCCAAGTACAAGGAAGAACTTACCGGCGCCGAGATCTCGCTGCTGCTGAAGGAAGGCTCGGCCTTCGTCTCCAAGAGCGCCGAGGCCCAGGCCCGCCTGGAGCCGGTGCAGAAGGAACTCGCCGAGATCGCTACCGCCATAACCGGACTCGAGGCCGACGCCGCCGCGCTGAACCTGAACCTGACGCAGAAATCCGAGGAGCACCGCCTGCTCAAGGAGACCGCGACCACGGTGAAGATAGACAAGAACCAGGCCGAGGGCCGCATAGTGTCCGGCCAGGAGATGCTCGCCGAGATAAACCGCCAGCGCGGCCTGCTGGAGACCTCCGAGAAGCGCAACGCCGAGAAGCTGGCCGCCACCGAGCCCCGCATAGCCGAACTGCGCATGAAACTGTCCTCCGACGAGGGCGGGCTGCCGGCCCTGCAGGCCGAGCACGACCAGGCCGCCGAGGCCCTCTCCGCCGTGGAGGCCGAGATGCGCTCCGCCGACGCCCAGTCCGAGGCGCTGGAGAAGGAAATGAACGCCGCCTACTCCGCCGAGGTGGAGATCTCCAACGGCATAGCCCGCACCGGTTCCGACCTGGGCCATTTCCGCGAGATGCTCGCCGGCCTGGAGCGCGACATAGCCGACATCAATTCCGCGGCCGCCGCCATAGAGGCGCGCGTGGCCGAGCTGAAGGCCCGCTCCGCCGCCGTGGGCGGCGAACTGGCCGCAGAGAACGCCAAGGCCGCCGCCGCCGGCGAGAAGGCCGCCGCGCTGGCCGCCCGCCTCGACGAGATAGATTCCCGCCAGGCCTCGATACGCGAGGAGAAGGCCTGGGACCAGAGCCGCCTGGAGGCCATACAGGCCCAGGGCGAGCACGACACCTACTGGGTGGGCATCAACGGCGTGCTGAACGCCGGCCTTACCGGCGTGCGCGGCACGCTGCGCCACCTGCTGTCGATACGCAAGGAGGACCGCCTGGCCGTCGAGGACGCGCTGGGCCGCTTCCTGGACTCCGTGGTCTGCGAGAACGCCGCCGCCGCCGACGAGGCCATCAATTACCTCAAGCATATCGGCAAGGGCCGCTGCCGCTTCCTGATACTGGACCGCGCGCCGCAGGCCGCCGCGCAGGACGGCTTCGCCGCCCCCGGCACCCAGCGCGTGCTGGACAAGATAGCCTGCGACGACCAGTACAAGTCCCTTGTGTCCGGACTGCTGTCCGGCGTCTACTCCGCCGGCGGCGCCGTGCACGGCCCCTTCTGGGTGACCGGCGGCGTGGAGGAAGTGGTCTCCAACGAGCCGTACTGGGAGGAGGAGGGGGACCTGAAGGGCAGCATCGCCAAGCTCGACGAGGAGAACGCCGCGCTGGAGACCGAGAAGGCCTCGCTGCAGCCGCAGCTGGAGGCCGCCCGCGCCGAGCGCACCGCCGCCGCCGAGAAGGCCGCGGCCCTCAACGTGGAATTCCATACCAACGAGACCGAGACCGCCGGCGCCGAGGGCGACCTGCGCGTCAAGAAGGACAACCTGGCCCTCGCCCAGAGCGAGAGCGGCAAGGCCGCCGCCTCCATACAGGGCGCCGAGGCTTCGCTGGCCGCGCTGAACGCCAGGCTCGCCGAGGCGCAGGCCGCTTCCGAGGCCAAGAAGGCCGAGCAGGCGGCTCTCGCCGGCCGCAAGGACGCGCTGCACCAGGACTATGCCCGCCTGATGGAGGACCTGGGCGTGCGCAAGGCCAACCTCGAGAACTACAGGCAGAACCTCGAGGCGCTCAAGGGCGAGCTCGGCCGCGCCGAGAACGACCTGGACGTTCTTAACGACGAGAAGTCCCACTTCGCCGGCCGCCGCGAGGAGCTGGCCGGCCGCGAGTCCAGGCTGAACGAGGAGATCGCCGCCGCCCAGACCAGGCTGGTGGAGTTGATGCACGACCTGGGCGAGAAAGAGGTGCTGGACCGCCAGATGGAGGACGAGCTCAACGAGCTGCGCGGCAACCTGTCCCGCGTGAACGCCAACCTGCGCGACAACCGCGACCTGGCCGCCGAGAACGAGAAGACCCGCTACCAGATAGAGACCGAGATCGCCACGCTGGCCGCCCGCGCCGAGGAGAGCACCAAGCGCCTGACCGACGAGTGGAACATCACCGTCGAGGAGGCCAGGGCGAAGTACTCCGAAGTGGAGACCGACATAGAGCGCGTGAAGTTCCTGCGCAAGCGCCTCGAGAGCATGGGCAACGTCAACATGACCGCGCCCGAGGAGTACGAGGCCCTGACGCAGCGCTACAACTTCATGAACTCCCAGGTCGAGGACCTGAACCGCGCCAAGGCCGACCTGCGCAACGCCATCAACAAGATCAACGACACCACCCGCGAGAACTTCAAGGCCACGTTCGACAAGGTGCGCGTGTACTTCAAGGAGATCTACGCGCTGCTGTTCAACGGCGGCGAGGCGGACCTGATCCTGACCATGCCCGACAACCTGCTCGAGACCGGCGTGGAGATACTGGCGCACCCGCCCGGCAAGAAGCTGGTGAGCATCTCGCAGCTCTCGGGCGGCGAGAAGGCGCTGACCGCGCTGTCCCTGCTGTTCAGTTTCTTCCGCGTCAACCCGTCCCCGTTCTGCATCATGGACGAGGCCGACGCCCCGCTGGACGAGGCCAACGTCGAGCGCTTCGTGCGCCTGATAAAGGAGTTCGCCGACACCACGCAGTTCATCGTGATCACGCACAACAAGCGCACGATGGAGGCCGCCGACACGCTGTTCGGCGTGACGATGGAGGAACTCGGCGTCAGCAAACTGATAGCCGTCGACCTGAAGCGCGCGGCCGGCATGGTGCAGGCCGGCTCGCCGGAAACCAACTGATGCGCTACGGCGTTTTCTCGGACGTGCACGGCAATTACGAGGCCCTCAAGGCCGTGCTGGAGTTCTACCGGAAGAACGCCGTCACCGATTTCGTCTGCTGCGGGGACGTGGTGGGCTACGGCCCGCAGCCGCAGGAATGCGCCGACGCGCTGCGCTCGCTCGAAAAACTGCACATCGTGATGGGCAACCACGACGCGGCGCTGGCCGGGAAGATGGAGACGCGCTGGTTCAACGCCAACGCGGCCTGGGCCATAGAGTTCTCGCGGAAGGTGATGAGCGGGCAGGCGCTGGCCTACGTGGCCGCGCTGCCGGAGCGCGCCGAGACGCCGGACTTCACCGTGGTGCACGGCTCCCCGCGGAAACCGCTGACCGAGTACATGCTCAGCGAGGGCCAGTTCAGCGACAATCTCAAGGGCTGGTCGGTTTCGCCCTGCTTCGTGGGGCACAGCCACATGCCGCAGTACTTCCGCGAGGGCCCCGCCGGCATACCGGAGACCGATTTTTTGAAGCCCGCGGTGCGCGTGAGCGCGGCGCACGGCAAGGTGATGATAAACCCCGGCTCGGTGGGCCAGCCGCGCGACGGCGACCCGCGCGCGGCCTGCGGCATATACGATTCCGGAACTAAGAATTTCGAACTGTACAGGGTATTCTACGACGTGGAGAAGGTGCAGCGGATGATGGAAGGGCTGGGTATGCCGGCGCTGCTGGCGGGACGCCTGAGCTTCGGTTTCTAGGGGAAAACATGGCGATGAACATACTGATAGTCGACGACGACGAGAATTTCATAGACACGCTGGAGGACGGCCTGAAGCTGAAGAACGTGGAGGCCGGGGTGACCGTGGCCAAGAGCGCGCGCGAGGCGCTGGACGCCCTGTCGAAGGCGGTGCCGTCCGTGGTGATACTGGACGTGCAGCTGCCCGACATGCACGGCGTGGAGTTCCTGCGCGTGATACGCGAGTCGGCCCGGTACAAGAACGTGCCGGTGATCTTCATCTCGGCCAAGTACACCGAGCCCGCCGACCGCTCCGAGGCCATGCTGGCCGGCGCCGGCGCCTTCTTCTCGAAGCCGGTGGACATAGACGAGCTCTGGAAGGAGCTGCGCTATCTGCTGGACCGCGCCGAGGGAAAGCGGCCTTGACAGCCAAAATCAAGTCTTATAGTATAGCCTGACGGGGTAAGGAGATAATATGTCAGAGATACAGGTCAACGACGCGAATTTCGAGCAGGAAGTGCTGAAGAGCGCCCTCCCGGTGCTGGTGGATTTCTGGGCTCCCTGGTGCGGCCCCTGCCGCATGATAGCCCCCGTGATAGACGAACTGGCGCGGGAGTACGACGGGAAGGTGAAGGTCTGCAAACTGAACACCGACGAGAGCCCCGACACCGCCGCCAACTACCGCATCTCCGCCATCCCCACCGTGCTGATGTTCAAGGGCGGCAAGCTGGTGCAGGAACTGGTGGGCCTGCAGCCCAAGGAAGAACTGAAGAAGCACCTCGACGAGCTGCTGGCCTGACCCGCCGCGGGGCGGGCCCTCCCGCCCCATGCGGCCCCGGGCCGCGCCCCTCCATTTAATGCCCACACCGCGAGTTTTCATCGTAGACGCCCACGCGTTCCTTCACAGGAGCTACCACGCCCTGCCCAAGTTCTCGTCCTCCAAGGGCGAGGAGGTGGGCGCGCTTTACGGCTTCACGCGGCTGCTCCTGAAGCTGCTGCGCGAGCGCAAGCCGGATTACGTGGCCGTCTGCTTCGACTCGAAAGGCGGCACCTTCCGCGACGACCTCTACGCCGATTACAAGGCCAACCGCGTACAGGCCGACCCGGGCCTGGTGACGCAGCTGATCACCGCCCGCGACCTGGTGAAGGCCCTGGGGCTCAAGGGCGTCTACATAAAAGGCTACGAGGCCGACGACCTGATAGCCACCATAGCCCGCCGCGCCGCCGCCGCCGGCCTGGAGGCCGTGATAGTCTCCGGCGACAAGGACGCGGCCCAGCTGGTGGGGGAAAAGGTAAGCATGTGGGACGGTTCCAGCCCAGACTTCTCCGGCCCCGAGGCCGTGGAGAAGAAGTACGGGCTGCCGCCCTCGCTGCTGCCCGACTATTTCGCGCTGACCGGCGACTCGTCGGACAACGTGCCCGGCGTGGCCGGCGTAGGCCCCAAGAGCGCAGTGAAACTTATAACCACCTACGGCCCGCTGGAGCGGGTGCTGGCCGCCGCCTCCGACGCCGCCCTTGTCGCGAAGGACAAGGCCCTGGCCAAGGTAGCGAAGGACATGGAGAACGCCCGGCTTTCCCGGCGGCTTGTCTCGCTTGAGGCCGACGCCCCGGTTGAGGAAGGCCTGGACATCTTCAAGCCGGCCGCGCCCGGCGGGCCGGAGTTGGGCGAGATGGCGCGCAGGCTGGAGTTCAAGGAACTGCTTGCCCTGGCCGGCGGCGCTCCCGCCTCGGCCGGGACCGCCGCGCCCATGCCGCCGGTGAAGCCGGCCGCCGAAATGCTGGGCCGCGGGCCTAAGGAGATCTCTTTCGCCGTGATAGGCGGCAGGCTGGCCGCCGGCGGGGCCGAAGGCGCCGCCCTGCTTGCCCCCGGCCAATACTCCGCCGGGGATGGGAAGGCCGCCGCCGCGCTGCTGGCCGATCCCGGCGTGAAGAAGCATGTGTGGGGCCTTAAGGAAGTGCTGCGCTTCCTTGGCCTGCCCGCCGGTTTCGAGCCCGTGAATTTTTCCGACGCCGAGGCCGCGGCCTCGCTCCTGGCCGCGGGTTCCCGCGGCACCGCGCTGCCGCAGGCCTGTTTCGAGAGGCTGGGCCTGCCGCTGCACCAGGCCGGCTCCGACGAGGAGGCCGCGCAGTGCTGCGGCGCGCTGAAAGACCTTTGCGCGGCCCTTGAGGCCGAACTGGACAAGGCCGGCATGGCCGTCCTGTACCGCGAGCTGGAACTGCCGCTCCTGCCAGCCGTCTACGCGATGGAACGCCGCGGCACCGCCGCCGACACCGCGCTGCTGGGCCAGCTGTCGGCCCGTTTCGAGAAGAAGCTGGCCGAACTGCAGGCCGAGTCAGAACGCCTCACAGGCATGCAGGTGAACCTGAACTCCCCGAAGCAGGTCTCCTTCCTCCTGTACGAGAAGCTCAACCTCGGCCTCGGCGAGGCGCAGAAGAAACAGTTCAAGAACAAGGACGGCGGTTATTCCACCGGCGAGGAGGCCCTGCAGTTCCTGAAGGCCGCCCACCCGGTGGTGCCGCTGCTGCTCGAATACCGCGAGGTCTCTAAACTTAAATCCTCTTTCGTGGATAATCTTATAGAGGCCGCCGGCGCGGACGGGCGATTGCATACCACCTTCGACCAGCTCGGCACCGCGACCGGGCGGTTCTCAAGTTCGAAGCCGAACCTGCAGAACATCCCGGTGCGCTCCGAGGCCGGGCTGCTGGTGCGCAGCTGCTTCATAGCGCCGGCCGGGCATACGCTGCTCTCCGCCGACTATTCGCAGATAGACCTGCGCGTACTGGCCCACCTGTCCGGCGACCTGAATTTGGGCGAGGCCTTCCGGAGCGGCGAGGACATACACACCCGCACGGCCTCCGAGATCTTTCACTGCATGCCGGGCATGGTGACGCCGGAGATGCGCCGCGCCGCGAAGGCCATAAATTTCGGCATAGTGTACGGCAAGACCGCGCAGGGGCTTTCTCAGGACCTGGGCATAAGCCGCACCGAGGCGGCGGATTATATAAAGCATTATTTCGAGGCCTGCCCCGGCGTAAAGGAATGGAGCGAGCGCACCGTGGCCGAGGCCAAGAAGAACGGCTACGTAACGACCTTCACCGGCCGCCGCCGGCCGCTGCCCGAACTGACAGTCACCAACCCGCACCTGCGCGGCTTCGCCGAGCGCGCCGCCGTGAACACCCCGGTGCAGGGCGGCTCGGCCGAGATCATCAAGAAGGCCATGCTGGACCTTTTCGGCCGGCTGCGCGGCTCCTCCGACGTTTTCATGCTGCTGCAGGTGCACGACGAACTGATTTTCGAGGTGAAGGACGCGGCGCTGAACGATG
Organism: uncultured Elusimicrobia bacterium; assembly: GCA_937870775.1. GTDB lineage: Bacteria > Elusimicrobiota > Elusimicrobia > Elusimicrobiales > UBA9959 > UBA9959. Next base: position 2,126 of record CALMZU010000316.1, on the reverse strand, counting down.
CGGCCCGCCTCATAAAGAAGGAAATGGAAGGCGCCTACCGCCTTTCCGTGCCGCTGGTCGCCGAGCTGAAAGCCGGCCCCAACTGGCGCGACATGAAGAAGCTCTCTGTGTAGACAGAACAGGTTTTAGGTGACGGCGGGTGGCAGGGAACGGGTTTGCAAAACCGTCACGGAGGCCGAGGCTTGCGTAAGCGACGAGGCCGGATGGCCGCGAAGCGGCCAGGTCCCCGTGACGAGCAGAGCACGGTGGCCGCCTGATGCGCATAGCGCCTGATGCGGCACGGCCATAGGCCAGTTCGCGACGCCGTGTTTTGCAAAGCCGTTCCCTGACAGGCCCCGCCAGGACCATCCGGGACCAATATTTATGAGACTGAACGCTGCTCCGTTGAGGGAATTGCCGCCGGTGACAAGGTGGCTGCTGGGACTCTCCTTCGCCGGCTGGCTCGCCGAGCTGGTACTTGGCTTCAGGCTGAACTTCCACCTCGGCCTCGTCCCCTACATGTTCGCCCACCAGGGCTGGCTCTGGCAGTGCGTCACCTACCAGTTCATACACGCCAACTTCCTGCACTTCCTCCTCAACGCCCTGATGATCTGGATGCTGGGCCGCATGCTCGAGGCCGAGATGGGCCCCCGCAAGTTCCTGCTCTACTTCCTCGGCTGCGGCGCCGCCGCCGCGCTGCTCACCGCCGCCTGGAACCACGGTTCCATGACCCCCGTCATAGGCGCCTCCGGCGCCGTCTACGGCCTGCTCGGCGCCTTCGCCTTCCTGTACCCCGACACCCAGGTGTACTTTTACTTCCTTTTCCCCATGAGCGCCCGCACCATGGCCATACTGCTGGGCGTGGTGGAGTTCGCCTCCACCATGAGCGGCGGCATAGGACGCGTCTCCAACATAACCCACCTCGGCGGCCTCGCCGCCGGCCTGGCCTGGCTCTGGGCCGAGCGCCGCTGGCGCCTGCGCCCCGTCCGCGCCGAAAGCCCCCGCCCGGACCCCGCCGTGCTCGAGCGCGAGGAGATAGACCGCCTGCTGGAGAAGATCTCGGTAAAAGGCCAGGCCGCGCTGAGCCGCGCCGAGCTGGCCCGCCTGGACGAATACGCCAAGAGGAAAGGGGGGAGGGCGTGAAGCCATTCTCCGCCCCGGGCCGCGTGGCCATAGGCCTCACCGGACCCATAGCCTCGGGAAAAAGTTTCGCGCTGGAGTGTTTCGTGAAGGCCGGCGCCTTCGGCGTCTCCATGGACGCTGTAACCGCTTCCCTATTGACAGAACCCGCCGTCTGTAATAAAATATTAAGGAAGTTTGGTCCCGAAAAAATCCTGACAAACGGTTTACTGGACAAAAAGAAGCTGGCCGCCGAAGTGTTCGGTTCGCCAGCTGGGCGCAAATGGCTGGAAGGCCTGCTACACCCCGAGATTCTCAGAAGAACCCACTCCTTAATAAAAAGATCCGACAAAAAGATCGCGGTTGTTGAGACGCCGTTGCTGTTCGAGGCGGGTCTCGCGGAGGGTTTCACGTTTACCGTATGCCTGGCCGCTCCAGAAGAGGAGCTGAAGGCCAGGGCCCTGAAAAGGGGCTGGACGCCGGCGCAGTACCGGGCCAGGACCAGGGCGCAGTTCCCGGCCCGCAGGAAATACGCCATGGCGGACCTGGTACTGGACAATTCCGGCACGAAAGCGGCGCTGGCCGGACAGATAAGATCTATATGCCGTACCCTAGGGGCGGCTCTAAAGAAAAGGAAAAAGCACTAATGAACGACCAACAGCAGCAGGAAGAGAAGAACCAGCGGCCGGCGCAGCCGGACAACAGGCAGCCCAGGCCCGGCCGCCCCCAGGAAGATTTTCAGCGCGGCAACGGCGCGCCCAAAGGCGGCCCCCGCCCCAACGGCGGCCAGCCCCAGGACAACAGGGGTCCCCGCATGGACAACAACAATAACCGGCCCAACGGCCAGCAGCCCAATCCCAACCTGCCCAAGCTCGACGTGGCGATGATGACCAAGATGACCGTCCCCGAGCTGGTCAAGATCGCCGAGCAGTTCAACATGGAAGGCGTGGCCTCGCTGCGCAAGCAGGAGCTCATCGGCAAGATCATGGAAGCCCAGGCCAAGGCCAACGGCGTGGCCCAGGGCGAGG
>CALMZU010000315.1 GCA_937870775.1 uncultured Elusimicrobia bacterium | reverse complement strand
CTCCGGCACTACGCGCCGTCGCACCTGCTCCCAAGGAGGCCCGCACTTATCAACACCTCCTGTGCGCGGCCGGCCGGTACCCAACTGGGCCTTACCGGGCCGCTCCCGTCCGCCTGCGGCGGCCGTACAACGCAGAAAATTATTCCCCGCGCGCACTGCAACCGAATCGAGCTCATATCTATACAGACCTTGCCCGCGCTCGCCAGTGGCTGCTGCCACTCGCGGCGCGGGCCTGTTCCTGATTTCTATCTTAACTGACATTCCGGTGGCAGCAGATTAATTAAAACACCGCCCCGGCGTCCGCTTCGCGGCCGCCGCGGCGGTCTTTTCTGCTGATTATCGCTGCCGCGGATTCCTTGACTCTTGCATGCGCCCAGCGGCAGCCCTGTCAGAACCAGGGCAGCCAGGGGATCTCTCGGGTGAGGCAGTGCACGGCCCCGCCGAACTGTATGGCGTCGAAGGCCGGCACTTTTACCACCTTGAATCCCAGGCCGGCGTAGGCCGCGGCCGCGGCGTCGTCGAAAGCTTTGAACGGGCGGGTGTGGGCGTACTGCGCGCTGTAATAGACCGGCATGAAGATGGTGTCGTTGACGCGCAGTGAGTTGGTGTAGGAGTAGGCCGTGGCGCCGCTGAAAGTCCCGGCGGGGAAGTCCGCGTTCTTCAGGCGCGTGACGCGCATGCCCAGCCCGGAGAACTTCGCCGCGGCCGCGTCCAGGGCGCGCTTCATCCCCGGGTCTGAAGAATCCCCCACCACAACCTGCCCCGCGCCGAAATACTTGGCGTAGATGTCTATGTGCCCGGTGCTCTCGCCGGGGATGACCGGCATCCAGACCATTTTGCTGCCGCGCAGTTTGGAGAGGATCTCTTTCTCCAGGGCGGCCTTGGTCCAGCTCTTGTTGTCGGCTATTACCTTCTCGGTCATGAAGATGCGGCCCTGCTCGTCGGCGATGAAGTTGCCGAACTCCAGGCCGACCTTCGACTTCTCGAGCGTGAGCCCGAAGCCCTTGGCCAGTTCCCCGCCGAAGCGTTCCGACGCCGGCCTGTCAGGGTAATAGGAGAACTGTATCATGCGGGCCGATCCGGACTCGTCCACCACCACTTCGGGCAGGAAGTCGCGCGTCCAGGGCGACTCCAGCGTGTACTGCCACGCCACAAAGCGGCCCGAATCGAAGTCCGCCTTGAACTTCTGGTAGTAGGGGTTGTGCGCCGGGAAGACCACGATGGCTTTCACGTCTTTGGGCAGCTTCGCCAGGATGGCCTCGTGCATCGTCATGACGCCCTGGAAGTAATCCGGCGTGGACAGCACTATGTAGCCGGTCTTCGCGTTCTCAGTCATCGGGCCCACGGCGCGCGCGGCCCTGTGGATCTCGGGGCGGGGCGCCGGCGGTACGGCCATTTCCGCCAGCCGCGCCGGGGAGAGCGCGGCGGCGAAACTTCCGTTCACGGCCGCGCCCGCGGGCGCGGCGGCTAAGAGCAGGGCGATCAGTATTTTTACCATGGCGCTTTCCCCTTTATTTCCGGCGGCTTAACGGGTAGAACACTTCAGGCTGAAGGCGGAGCTGGATTCGTCGTCGAAAGAGACCTTTAGGTCGGCCGCGAACTCGGCGGGTTTCGCCAGGGCCGAGCCGGGCAGGTCCAGAGTGTAGTTGAAGAAAGCGCTGTCGCTGGAGAGGAACGCGGACCGCTCGGGCGCGGACCCGGTCTCCGGGACGAAGCGCAGGGTTTCTCCCTCGCCGCCCAGCTGCTGGTAGAGCGCGGCTGACGCCACGCGCAGCTGCCCGCCCTTGCGGGACAGGCGCCCGGTCAGGCTCATTCCTTCGCCGCGGCAATCCAGGTTGAATTCATACACGGGCATCACGGCCGGGGTTATCCTTTTGCCCATCAGCTGTCCGGAGTCGGCGCGCAGCCAGTTTAAGGCCGAGGCCAGGTCCCTGCCGGCTGCGGCGAGTTCGCCCGCCTTGAGGGCGGCGGCATTGTGATGCGCCCCGGCCTCGGCGGCCCAGTCCATCACGCCGGCCGCCACGCGGTCCAGCTTATCCGCCTCGTAGCCCACCACGTGCCAGCGCCCGTCCAGGGCGGCATAGTGCATTTTCTCCGCGCTCTCGAGGGTGCGGCGGGCCAGCGTCCCCAGCTCTACTGCCAGGCCGGGAGGCATCGCGTGCGGCGCTATGCCATTGGCGTTGGAGGCCAGGCGCGAGAGACGCTGCCCGGTCACATAAATGGAAGCTATCCACCTGTTGTTTATCTCCGAAACGGACAGCCGGTTCTGGACCCTCTCCGGAGCCGCCGCCGCGGGTACGGCTATTTCCTTATTAAAGGCGTCCAGCCCGGTGCGCTCAAGGTTGAACTCCGTCGCTCCCGCGGGTGCCGCCGCTATCAGTATCGCCAGGATTGTCTTGATCATTTGTGTCGCCTCCGTGTTTGGTTTACCGCTGAGTATAGTTTACGGTATGCGCGGCGCGGCGGCCTGAGGCGGAAGGTAAGTATTCAGGAGAAAAAGGGTCCAGCCCCGCGGGAGCGGGTAAAAGGCGTTTTTGGTGCCCCGCTGGAGCACCAGCGTTTTAGAAGTCGCGCAGGCGGGTGATGCGGCCTTCCACCAGGAAGATGGCCGAACCGTCTGTCTTGCGCTTTATTTCGTAGGCGCCGGCCGTGTGCACGGCCAGGTTGAGCACCGGCGCGTAGCCCTTGAAGGCCGGCCCGTCGGCGCGCACCATGCAGGTGCTGTACCACTCGCTCCGGCCGCTCGTGATGAGCCGGCCCGTGTAGTCTTTGATCTTGTCTATGGCTTCGCGCCCGAGCAAGTTCATCTGCGGCGTCTCTATGGTGGCGGAAGCGACCGGGCATTTATAGACGCCTGGGCGCACCTGCTTCATCAGTTTGGCGGCAGTCAGCCGGTTCATCGCCTCGCGCACCTTGGGCAGCTCTGCCTGTACGGCCCGGGCCAGGTCCTCGAGTTTCCAGGAGTCGGTCTCGCTCACCATGGCGTGGAAGCAGACATAGGCCTCGAAACTGGAAAGCACGGCCTGGAACTGCTCCGGCTTCACTACATACTTGTCGTTGGCCAGGTTCTTTTCCACGGCCTTGTGCAGCGGCGAGACGCCCTTGGTTTCGGCGCGCGGCGCCACCACGGGCTGCAGAATGTCCTGGTAGTCTTGCTCGCCGGCCATGCTGCGCAGCCAGGCCACGGTGAGCTCGTTGGCTGCTGGGGCCTGCGGCACCAGCCGCAGAGCGTAGAACAGTTTGCGTAACTTCTCCAGCATGGGCAGGTTGCGGCCCTGCTCCAGCAGCAGATAGCGGCGGTAGGTGAGGCCCAGCACCTTCTGCCCGCCATTATCGTGGAAAAAAGCGTAGGCGCTGGGGAAGCCCGCCGCCGTGCGCAACCGTACCAGCGTTTCGGAAAAAGGTGTGGCCATATGTCGATTCTACTTTATTTAAGGAAAAGCGGTCCCTTAAAAGCGTTTTTCCGCGGCCTGCCAGTCTATCGCGTTCATGAAGGCCTCTATATACTTCGCCCTCTCCAGCCGGTAGTCGGTCAGGAAAGCGTGCTCGAACACGTCCATCACCAGGATCGGCTCGCAGCCGGCCAGCTGGCCGGCGTCGTGCTCGTTCACCCAGGCGTTGAACAGCCTCCCCGAGGCTTTGTCCTGGTAGAGCACCGCCCAGCCTATGCCGCGCATGGCGCCCGTGGCCGTGAAATCTTTTTTCCACGCTTCGAAGCCGCCGAAATTCCGGACCAGCGCCTTGTACAGTCTGCTGTCGGGCCCGGGCGCGCCGCCGCCG
>CALMZU010000314.1 GCA_937870775.1 uncultured Elusimicrobia bacterium | reverse complement strand
CATTGCGTCATTACCGCGTCCAGAAGGCTTTGTACGTCCGCCCCGGTTATGGGCAGGGCTTTAGTTTCAAGGCTGCCGGAGAATGAGGCGAAACCGGACAGGATGCGGCCCTTAACCCTTTCGATGAAAACGGCGGCATTGGCGTAACTGGTCAGCGGGAGGATGACCAGCACTACGCAGGTCTCCCCGCACGACCCGTACGAAAGGTCGATGCCGCGTATCTCGGATTCTATATAGGAGGCCACTTCCTTTGAGATATCGCCGTAGTCGGCCCGGAAGCGGACCAGTACGCTTTCAACCCCGAAATCCTTGCGCAGTTTCTGCAGGCGGGCGATTTCCTTAAAAATGGTTGAGTCGAGGTGAGGGTACCTGACGGCGGCGGACTGGAAGGAAGACGTGTCCATGAACTCCGTCATGAAGTAGGAAAGATAGAGCGTTATTGTAAGGAGGTTATCCCTGTTGAGCCGCAGGAAGGGCATGTCCCTGACAAGGATGAAGGCCAGCGGCTCCTGCTCTTCCCCCTGGGCGAAGTACGGGATGACCGCGATATAAGCCGAGCCGCTCTCGCCTTTGAGCTGGCTCACGGAAAAGAACGCCGCGTCGCGTCTGCGCATTGCAAGTTGTACCAGAGGGTCCTCGATGTCCAGCGGCGCGCCGGCGCCTGTTTTCGCCGCTTCAGCCCAATCCTTACCCGGCTCCTTAAAAAAAGACTTCTCCAGGCCGCAGGAGCTGTTCCGGCCGGCCGGGCGTTTTATGAACAACGCCGAGGATTCAAGTCCGTAAAAATTGGACAGGAGGTCCATCAGGCTGGCGGCCGCCGCGCAGGGATCGTTCTGGAGCATCCCGCGGATGCTTTCAAGGGAACCCCTTATGCTGACCGGGCGGAGTATATAGTTCTTCTCCAGCCGTTCGTGCGACATCTTCATTATCACGAAATTACGGGTAAGGTCTTTGAGCTTGTCCCTGAAATAGTCACGCTCCTGGGAATACCTGTGTATCCGGCGGTCCCAGTAGATCTTGAATTCACCTGCGACCAGCACGACGAGGGCGTTCCATAGCAGGGGGTAGTAAGGATATGGAAAATAGAAGAACCGCGCCATGAGCGCAGCGAAGGTCAGCGCTATCAGGCCCGCGCCGGTCCCTCCGGCCAGGGTAAGCACTATGGAGAACGGGATGTATACCTGGTAGGACGAGAAGAAAAGAAAAGGGTCCGCCGGCCTGAAGTGCAGGCCGGCGTAGAGGAATATCAGGCAGAATAAGGCCGATTCCCCATATCTGAAGAGGCGGTTATTTGAGCTCACTTAGCGCTTTATCCAGAAGTTTCTGCGCCAGCACCCCGGTTGATTCCGAGGCCGAGCC
>CALMZU010000313.1 GCA_937870775.1 uncultured Elusimicrobia bacterium | reverse complement strand
TGCCCATGAACAGCATGCGCAGCCATTTGAACCTGTGCACCAGCACAAGTATCACTACCGATTCTATGGCGCAGCTGGCCAGCGTGAAGAAACGCACGTCCCCGATGGTGGCCGTGGCGTAACCCACGAATATGGCCACGCCGGAAAGCGCCTCGGAGCGGTACTTGAGCGAATGTACAAGCATGCCCGCCGCCACCGCGGCCAGCAGCAGCATATCGGCGCCTTCGCTCTGCAGCACCCTTGATTGCGGGAAGTGATGCAGCGCGAAAGTGGTGAAATAGCAGAGGGCCCAGGCGCCCCCGGTAAGGACATGTCCATAGTTGGCCATGCCTTCCTTCCGGCGCAGCTTCCAGCCGGTAAAGAAAAGCGCGGCGCTTACCAGGTAGCCCGTCAGGATCTTCCCCCACGGGCCGAAGTGCCCGAAATAGCGGGACGAGTAAGCGATAAGGAAGCCGACGCCGAGGACGAACACGCCGATGCCGATCTTGTTCAGCCAGTACTTGCCGATGTTCAGCTCTATACTGCTGCCGGCCTTTTCCGCACGCGGCGGTTCCGGGACGACGGGCTCTTCAACAGGCGCCGCTTCGGCAAAAGCCGCGGGCTGGACGCTCTCGGGCTCTTCCGCGGGCACGGGCGCTGGTTCCGGCTCGAACTCCGGCGCGGACACCGGCTCGGGCTGGGCAGGTAACGGCACGGCCATGGCCGGCTCCACCGCCGGCGCGGGAGGAATTACCGGCGGTTCGGGAATGACCGTGGGCGCCGGAACGACAGGCGGCGCGGGAACGACCGGCGGTATGTTTTTCTCAGCTCCGGATATATAGTTTTCAGCGGCTTTTATCGGTTCTTCCTGCGCCGGCTTGCCGCGCTCCATCGCGCGCAGCTTTTGTTCCATGTGCTCCATGCGGTCGGAAAGACGCGCAATGGCCTGGCGCAGAAGTTTAATTTCGCTGTCGTTGGATTCGTTCATAGCCGCCCCTGGATATAATCCCGAATAACGGGTCACCGGACCGCAAGCTGGCGAGAACCGTAAATTTCCGGATTTTTCGGCTAACCCTTATAGTATTATGGCGTAAATAACGAGTTTTACGCAAGCAGACGCTAAGAGGACTTGCGGGCAGGGAAGCGGGACTTCAATTGCAGACCACAAAAGCGCTTTTCAGTTTTTTTATCACGTCCTCCTCGTAGCCCGATATTTTGGCTATCCCCAGTATCCCCCCGCTGGCCATGGCTATGGTCTCGACATGGGCGATGATCTCTTTTTTCAGGTGGCCTATCTCATCGTCGGTCATTTGCTTGCACAACCCTTTCACATAATGCCGCCAGGCGTCGTGCAGTTGCGCGTCCGGCTTATGCTCGAGCCACCTTTCAAGAAGTTTATAATCGAAATCGCTTTTGACCCGGCCCATACTTATGACCGAGTTAAGTATGGCAGCCTTCTCTTCCGGTTCGACGTCGCCATCGGCCCACGCGGTGAGCACAAGAGGCACGATCGATAAAGAAGCCGCTTCTTCGGGGCGGACGTTCAGCGCTATCAGTTTTTCAAGCACCACGTCATCAAGGATGCCGGAAGCTTTTGAAAGAGCCTCTTTCGTTTCTTTAAGTTCCTTCATTTTCCTGTATTGCTCCATGATCTCCATGTCGCGCCTGAAAAAGAACAGGTCTTCCAGTATGGACATATTAACACCTCGTTATAAATAGAAGGCTCCTGGTCGAACTGCTATGGCTCTCTGGAGTTGAAGCGCGTTCCCCGGCCTGGAGCCCCCATTACGCTCAACCGCCACACTGTAGCAAATACCGGTCTCATTTTTCCATGTTTCCATGTGGAAGATTTAGTAGAATCTGCGCTGGAGGGGCAAATGATAAAAGATCCGCACCTGAAACCGGCCGGCACGGTACTCTCGGAACTGGGCACCAGCGATGACGGTTTAAGCCCGGGAGAAGCGGCGCGCCGCCTGGCCGCGCACGGGCCCAACGCGCTCCCCGAGAAGGAAGGGATATCCCCCCTGATGATATTCCTGTCGCAGTTCGGCAGCCCGCTGAACTGGATACTGCTTTCCGCGGCGCTGCTGAGCGCGTTCATGAAGGAATTCTCCGACGCCGGCGTGATAGTCTTCATCGTGATGATAAACGCGGTCATCGGCTTTTACCAGGAATACAAGGCGGAGCAGTCTGTAAGGGCGCTGAAAAAGCTTGTGATCGCGGCCGCGCGGGTGATACGCGGCGGCGCCGAAAAACAGATCGAGGCGGCCGGCCTGGTGCCGGGGGACATCATACTGCTCGCCTCCGGCGACAAGGTGCCGGCCGACGCCAGGCTGCTGCAGGCCAATAACCTGCGCGTGGAGGAGGCCATGCTCACTGGCGAATCCGTGCCGGCCGGGAAGGACGCGGCCTTCCTGCCCGACGGGAAAGCGCAGATAGGCGACAGGCTTAACATGCTCTACATGGGCACGGCCGTGGCCGCGGGGCGCGCGCGCGCCGTGGTGACGGCCACCGGGACCGCCACGGAGATAGGCGCGATAGCCGGCCTCATGCAGGAGACCGGGGCCGCGGCCACCCCTCTGCAGGAGAAATTCGCGCGGTTCTCTAAAATGCTGGGCCTGGGACTGCTCGGCGTGGCCGTCGTAATACTGGCGCTGGGCATGGCCCGCGGCGAACCGTTGAAGGAAATGGTGATGACGGTGATAGCCGTGGTGGTGGCGGCCATACCGGAAGGCTTGCCCATAGTGGTGACCATCGCCATGGCCATAGGCGTGACGCGCATGGCGAAAAGGGGCGCCATAATACGTAAGCTGCCGGCCGTGGAGACTCTCGGCAGCACTACGGTGATCTGCTCGGACAAGACCGGCACGCTCACCCGCAACGAGATGACCGTGAAGGCTGTCTACGACGGCGAGACGCTCTACCAGGTGTCCGGCACGGGCTACGCCCCCGAAGGCGAGATCTTTTGCGGCAGGCCGGAATGCGACGCCGGGCCCAGGGAAAAGCTGCGGAAGGTACTGCTCGCCGGGCTGCTGTGCAACGAGTCCTCCGTTTACCGGGAGGACGGGGCCTGGAAAGTTACCGGCGACCCGACCGAGGCTGGTTTGATAGTAGCGGCCGCGAAAGGCGGCCTGGACGCCGCGGCGGAGAAGGCGCGGCTGCCGCAGGCCGCGATGCTGCCTTTCGAATCCGAGCACGGCTACATGGCCACGCTGCACCGTGACGCCGGCGGCTCGCTAGTGCTAGTAAAGGGCGCCCCGGAGTTCGTAATAGAGATGTGCGCCGCCGCCCCGGAGGAGCGCAAGAACGCCATGGCCGTGGCCGAGGAACTGGCGGGGGCTGGCATGCGGGTGCTTATGACCGCGCAGAAGCGGCTGCCCGCGGGAACGGGGCTAAAGCGTGAAGACCTTGCGGGCCTTGAGTTCACCGGGCTGCAGGGCATGATAGACCCGCCGCGCCCGGAGGCGGTGGAAGCCATAGCCAACTGCCGGGCCGCCGGGATACGCGCGGTAATGATAACCGGCGACCACGGCGTTACCGCCCGCGCCATCGGCCGCGAACTAGGCATAGGCGGCGCCGAGCCCGCGGTAATAACCGGGCGCCAGCTGGCCGCCATGGACGACGCCGCGCTCTTCGAGGCGGTAAAGGACACGTCCATCTACGCGCGCGTGGCCCCGGAGCACAAGCTGCGCATCGTAACACAGATCATGCGGCGCGGCGAGATAGCCGCCGTTACCGGCGACGGGGTTAACGACGCCCCGGCGCTCAAGGCCGCCCATATAGGCGCGGCCATGGGCATTACGGGCACGGACGTATCCAAGGAAGCCGCGGACATGATAGTCACGGACGACAACTTCGCGAGCATCTACAACGCGGTGCTCGAGGGCCGGGTGGTCTTCGATAATATCCGCAAAGCCGTGTTCTTCCTTATCCCCACGGGGCTTTCCGCCGTGCTTTCCATCTTCGTCACTATGTTCGCGGGGCTGCCGCTGCCCTACACGGCCATACAGCTGCTGTGGATAAACGTGGTCACTAACAGCCTGCAGGACCTGGCGCTGGCTTTCGAGCCGGCCGAGCCGGGCGTGCGCACGCGCCCGCCGAATGACCCCCGCGAAGGCATTCTTTCGCGCGTGCTGCTGCAACGCACGTTAATAGTGGGGACGGTAATAGCGCTGGGCGTGCTTTACAACTTCAAATACGCGCTGGCCGCCGGGTTCACTATCGAGGAATGCCGCACCGTGGCGATGAGCACCATGGTGTTCTTCCAGTTCTTCCAGCTGTGGAATTCCCGCTCCGAAACCCGCTCGGTCTTCACCATCAACCCGCTGTCCAACCCGTTCCTGGCCTTCAGCATGCTGGGGGCGCTGGTAGCGCAGGTGCTGGTGATATACGAGCCCAATATGCAGAAGCTGTTCCATACCACCGCCCTGGGCGAAGCGGAATGGATAAGGATAGTACTGGTTTCGGCCTCCGTAGTGGTGGTAGTTGAGCTGGACAAGTTCCTGCGGGCCAGGCGCGTTCAGTGAGCGGCCTCAGGCGAACCCCGGGCCGGCGCGTGTTCAGGAAACCGAGGGCAGGCACGCCCTGAGGCGGCCGGCGAAGCGCCCGACGTCCTTAATAAGGTCCGCGCGCGGGTTGCAGCGCAGCACCATGCCGTCCATGTACATCAGGCTCTTGATCACGGGGAACATGCCCTTTTCGAAGACCATGCCGTGGTCCACGCCCAGGCGTATGGTCTCCATCATGCGGCGGGTCAGGCTTACCTCGGAAACGGTGCGGCCCTTAAAATCCTTATAAAGGTCCAGGAGCGCCGGCCTGAAACGGGCCCACGCGCGCCCGTCTATGCCCCGCACCGCCATGGCGTTAAGGCGCTCGGCGCAGAGCGGGTAATCGTAGGCGCACAGCGCCTCGAAGAAGCCGAACAGCCCGTCCTTTATGGGGCCCGTAGTGCGGCTCAGCGCGCCGGTGTCCACGAAATACAGTTCGCCGCCGCGGCCCAGTATCACGTTGCCGGGGTGCAGGTCGCCGTGGAAAACGCCGGCGCTGAAGATGAAGAAGCCGTGTATATTGAACAGTTCCAGCAGCGTCTCGTAGGGCAGCGCGCCGCGTTCCAGCAGCTCGTCGAAAGTTTCCCCTTCCACAAAGCCCGAGGTCATCACGTTCTCGCCGGTCAGCCGGTCGTATATCACCGGGAAGCGCAGGCGCGACAGGTCGTAGCGGCCGGCCTGCGCGCGCTGCACGGCGGCCAGCGTATCCAGGCCGGCCCGCTCGTTGCGCAGGTCCAGCTCCAGCAGGGTGTACTCCTCTATGTGCGCCAGCACGCCCAGCGGGTCGAACACGCGGTTGAGCTTGGGGTAGAACAGCAGCAGCAGGCGCATAAGGCGGCGTAGCGAGGCGAGGTCGGCGAGGAACGCGGCCTTGTTGTCGGCCTTTATCACTTTCACCACCACCGGCGAGCCGTCCTTAAGCCGCCCGCGGTGCACCTGCCCGATGGAGGCGGAGGCCAGCGGTTCTTCCTCTATGCTTTCGAACTCGGCGAGCCATTCCGGCCCAACGTGCCGGTTCAGCTGGGCGCGCAGGCCGGCCGGCGGCATGGGCAGGGTGGAACGGTACAGTTTCGAAAGGTGGCGGCAGACCTCCGGGTCGAGGAAGTCGACGCGCAGCGCGTAGTGCTGGGCTATCTTTACGGCCAGCAGGCCCTGCGCCTGTATCTCGCCCAGGTCCGGCGCTTTGTTGCCGTAGATGGCGCGCAGCAGGCGCAGGAAGCCGAAGGCGTTCATTACCGCCCGTCCCGGTCCTGCCGCGCTATCAGTTCCGCCGAGATGCGGGCCGACTCGTAGATGGTGGGCAGGCCGCTGCCGGGGTGCGTGCCGCCGCCTACCAGCCAGCAGTTGCGGAACTCCTCGAAGCGGTTGTGCGGGCGCATAAAGAGCATCTGCCCCAGGTGGTGCGACAGGTTGAAGACGGCGCCCTTGTAGACGTCCATGTCGGCCTGCCAGTCGTCGGGGGTGATCACCCGTTCCTCTTCTATCGCCCCGCGCAGCCCGTCGAAGCCGCCGCGGGTCTCCATCAGTTCCAGCAGGCGCTCGCGGAAGGGGCCGGCTTCTTTCTTCCAGTCCAGGCCGGCCGAGTTGTTGGGCACCGGGGCCAGCACGTAAAGCGCGGATCTGCCCGCCGGCGCCAGCCCGGGGTCGGTCACGCAGGGGTTCTGCACGTAGAAGGACTGGTCGTGCGAAAGCCTGCCGCGGGAACTTATGTCCTCGACGTTGGCGCGGTAGTCGTCGGCGAAGATTATGTTATGGTGCGGGTGGCGCGGCCAGGCCCGGTTGACGCCGAGGTAGAGCATGAAGGTGGAGCAGCTGTAGCGCCGCCGCGCCAGGTCCTCGTCGGTATACTTGCGCCTGTGCTCCGGCGGCACCAGGGCGGTCATAGCGTGCGCGAAATCCGCGTTGAGCACCACGTGGTCTGCCGCCACCCGGGTGCCGTCCTCCAATTCCAGCCCCTTGGCGGCGCCACCCTCTATTATCAGCCGGCGCACGGGCGCGGAAGTGAAGATCTTTCCGCCGTCATCGGCGACGGCCTTGGCCATGGCCTGCGACAGCCGGTTGAGGCCGCCCTGCACGTGGAATATGCCGCCGCCGTGCTCTATGAAGCTGATGATGCTGAAGGTGCCGGGCGCCTCCCACGGGGACATGCCGATGTACTTGGCCTGGAAGGTGAACGCAATGCGCGTCTCCGGGTCCGGGAAATAGCGCGACAGCACGCCGTTTAGGCTCAGGTGTGCGTCGAGCCACGGCAGCGTGCCGACGAACCGCCACTTCAGCAGGTCGAGCACGCTTTCGTACGGCAGGGCCAGGCAGGGAATGAGCTTGTCGTATTTTACGCGCTCCTCCCTCAGGTAACGCCGGTAACCCTCCCAGGCGCCGGGGCAGAAAGCTTCCAACGAGGCTTTCATGCGCTCCGGGTCGCGCGAGAGCACCAGTTCCCGGTTGCCCTTGAAGCGCAGGCGGTACATGGTCTGCAGTTCGCGCAGGTCCACGCATTCGGAAAGTTTGCGGCCGGTGCGGGCGAAGATATCCTCCAGCACGTCCTTCATCAGGAAGAAGGTGGGGCCCAGGTCGAAAGAGTACCCGCCCAGTTTGAAACCGGAATTGCGCCCGCCCACTTCGGCGCGCTTTTCGTACACTTCAACGTCGTAACCCTGCGCGGTCAGAAGCATCGCGGCGGCCAGACCGCCCGGCCCCGCGCCAACTATGGCGACTTTCTTTCGTTTCATATAATCTCCGCGGCGGCGGGGCATGGTATGCCGGCTTAAAACGGCGAGATATAAGATGTCAGGACCCAACCCCGGAACGTCGCTAGGAGATGATACAAAATAACATAAGGCGCCGCACGCCAGGCGGACGCCGTTGCCGGGTTTAATTTGTTATTATTGCGTGAAGGTAAGGAGGTTATCTTGAAATTCATTCTGGCGGCCGCATGGCTGCTACTCGCTTCAGCCCCGGCCGGTTCGGAAGGAACGCCGGAGTGCGCCCTGACGATAAAGGCTTCGGGTTTCCGCTCCGCCAAAGGACAGGCGCTGGCAGCCCTGTTCAATTCCCACGACGGTTTCCCCTCCAAGGGCGAGAAAGCTTACCGCCGCGCCTCGGCGGAGATAAAGGACGGGGCCGCGGTCTTCGTTTTCTCCGGAGTACCCTACGGCGATTACGCGGCCAGCGTGCTGCACGACGAGAACTCCAACGGCAGGCTGGACTCCAACTGGTTAGGGATCCCCAAAGAAGGCGTCGGCTCGTCCAAAGACCCAGCCACCCGCCTTGGTCCGCCTTCCTTCAAGGATTCCGCCTTCAATATCAATTCGGAAGAACTTGAGATAAAAATCACGATACGATACAACCGTAAGAACTGACCACGGCGGCCTGTCGTACCGCGGATGTTGGTTCGGACTTATGCCTGTCAGTAACGAGGCATCTTTCTGTCAACCTGCTCGGACCAGGCGTCCAGGCCGCCGCGCAGCACCTTCACGCGATCGAAGCCGAGGGCGCGCAGGCGGCGGAAGGCCGCGGTGGACTTGCTCTGGCCCTTGCAGTAAAGCACTATCTCGTCGGAAGTTTTAAGCCCCCCGCCGTCCTTCATCAGGGCGTCGAAGTCCATCCACTCGTCGCCGGCTATGCGGGCCAGGGCGCGCTCCCAGTCGTAGCGCAGGTCC
>CALMZU010000312.1 GCA_937870775.1 uncultured Elusimicrobia bacterium | reverse complement strand
CTCGCCGAGCTGTATCCCAGCAGCGAGTACATAAAGCCGGCCCTGTTCAACCTGGCGCTGTGCTACAAGAACACCGGCGACACCGACAAGGCCGAGGAATCCTACCGCCGCTACTTCGAGCTTACCGGCAAAGGCGACGACGCCATCGGCGCGCTGTGGGAGATCTTCAACATACAGAAGACCCGCGGCGACCTGTCCGGCGCGCTCAAGACCCTCACGCAGATCTACGGCGAGAGTGAAGGCCGCGAGGACGGCCTGGAAGCCATGTACTACATGGGCGAAATGAACTACGACAACCGCCAGCCCGACGAGGCGCGCGACTACTGGGAGCGCCTGGCGCAGCAGAAGCCGGCCTCCAGCGCGTGGCGCCTGCAGGGCCTGGTTAAGCTCGGCGAGATATACGAGGGCGAGAAGAACTACCAGGAAGCCGCCCGCGTCTACGCCGACATCGCCAAGAACTCCACCAAGCCCGACGTGGCCCGCGCTGCCGCCGAGCGCGCCCGCTCGCTGGCCGCCATGGCCCGCCCCGCCGCCGAGCCCGCGCCTTCCGCCGAGGAAGCCGCGCAGCCCGCCGCCCCGGCCAAAAAGCCTGCCGCGCGCAAGAAAGCCGTTTCCAAGAAAGCCGGCGCCAAGCCGTCGGTAAAAGAACTGCCCGGCATGGGCGCCAAGCCCGCCGCCGAAGAAGGGAATTAAGGAGAACTCATGAACCTCAACATACTCGCCGTATTCAAGGACAGCTTCACGCTGGCCATACTCCTGTTCTGCTCGCTCCTGTCGTTCACCTTCGCCTTCGAGCGCTGGTTCTACTTCCGCAAAGCGCGCCAGAAGAAGATCGACGAACTGCTGGCCCACGTCAGCGGCCTCCTCAAGGAGGGGAAGATCGACGAGGCCAAGCGCGCCGCCGGCAAGATGGACACCCCGCTCTCGCGCCTCTTCCACTACGCCCTTGAGCACCGCCACATGGGCCGCAAGGACCTTGAAGAACTGCTGGCCACCAAGCGCCAGGAAGAGCGCCTCATGCTGGAGCGCAACCTGGGCGTGCTGGGCACCATGGGCAACATAGCGCCGTTCATCGGCCTCTTCGGCACCGTCGTCGGCATCATAAAGGCCTTCCGCGACCTCGCCCTCTCCGGCACCGGCGGCCCCGCCGTGGTGGCCAAGGGCATAGCCGAGGCGCTGGTCGCCACCGCCGGCGGCCTCGCCGTGGCCATACCCGCCGTCATCATCTACAACTATTTCATGCGCAAGACCAAGGTAATATCCAGCGAGCTCGAGATCTTCTCCGCCCGCCTGGTGATAATGCTGGAGGCCAAGTAAACAATGGCGGCCTCGTCCAACGGCCCCGAAGAGCCGATAACAGAGATCAACCTGACGCCGCTCGTCGACGTCTCGCTGGTGCTCGTCATCATCTTCATGGCCGTCGCGCCCTTCGCGCTGCAGGCCGGCATAAAGGTGCTGCAGTCCAAGGCCAGCGCCGCCGTGGGCAAGGTTTCGCTCTCGGAGAGCATACAGGTGCGGCTGGACCGCGCCGGCAACCTGACGCTAAACGGCTCGGCCGTGGACCGCGCCGCCTACCAGGCCGCCGTGGCCAAGGCGCTGGAGAAGAGCGAGGACAAGTTCGTAATAGTGAAGGCGGACACCGACAACCGCGTGGGCCAGGTGGTGGCCCTGCTGGACGAAGCCAAACAGGCCGGCGCCCTCAAAATGGCGCTGATGAAGAATTGAGGCCGGGCCTCACTAAGGCCCGGCCTTAGTGAGGCCCGGCCTCGATAATCAGATAATTGAAATATGGGATTTAAGGTTGAGAACGACGATTCGATAATGAGCGGCATAAACGTGGCGCCGCTGGTGGACGTCTGCCTGGTGCTGGTCATCATCTTCATGGTAACCGCGCCGCTGCTCTCCGACCCCGCGCTGAAGGTGAACCTCCCCAAGGCCAAAACGCAGGAAGGCGAAGAGAAGGACAAGATCACCGTCACCATAGGCGCCGACGGCCGCTACGCCGTCAACGAGCAGGTCTTCGGCGACGAGCCCGCCTTCATGGCCGGCATAGACAAAGCCCTGAAGGCCGGCGCCGCCAGCCTGGTGGTAATAAAGGCCGACTCGGAGGCCCCCTACGGCGTGCTCACCGACGCCATGCAGCGCGCCAAAGAAGCCGGCGCCACCGGCATCACCATCGCCACCGAGCAAAAAAAATAATGGGGACAGGCTACTTTTTCCGGGCATAAGCCCCGACGATAAAAAAAGGGGACAGGCTACTTTTAATGTACGAAGGCAACACCAAGGCGGTAAGGATCTCAATAGCTGCGTCAGTGGCTTTCCACGCGCTGCTGTTCTTCCTTTACCTCCATTTCGTGCTGCTGCGCCCCGAGACCAGGAACATCGTCCTCAGCAACGTGGACCTCATAATGCAGGACCGCGAGCAGGCCCCGGCCGCGCCCAAGAACAAAACCCTCGACTTCCTTAAGCTCGCCCTGCCCTCCATCCCCAAGATAGCCCCGCAGGAAGCCCCCAAGCTGGCGCAGATAGACATAAAGACCCCGGAGCGCCAGCGCGCCGCCATGGACCTGCCCAAGGCCCTCTCCGAGCGCGCCGGCCGCGTGGCCGCCGAAGCCAAGCTGGACATGGACGCCGGCCGCCGCGTCGGGGGGAACATAAAGGACGCCGGCCTGGACATGCAGCCCGGCCGCGCCGCCGTGGCCGCCGCCCCGCGCATAGAGCTGGAGGAAATAGGCCTCCGCAAAGCCCCCAAGCTCCCCGACAACCTTAAGTTCCAGGACGCCGGCCCCGCCGTGCGCCCGCAGAGCATGCAGGAACTCAACATGGCCGTGGACAACGCCCGCCGCGCCGCCGCCGCCCCGCAGGCCTTGGCCGAGCGCCAGGGCTCCGTGGCCGCCGCCCGACAGCCCGCCTTCACCGC
>CALMZU010000311.1 GCA_937870775.1 uncultured Elusimicrobia bacterium | reverse complement strand
TTCGCCCGCACTATATTCGACCAGGCTTCCCGCCTGGACGCGCTGGTCAACGACCTGCTGAAGCTTTCCTACGCCGAGAGCGGCCGCGCCTCGCTGGAGCGCTCCGATGTTGACCTGAAGGCCATGGTGGACGAGGCCGCGCTTACCGTGGCCCTGATCTCCCGCCGCGGCCTGACCTTCCGCAACGACGTCCCCGAGGGAATGAAAGTCTCCGCCGACAAGTACAAGATCTCCCAGGTGCTGATAAACCTGCTGGACAACGCCGCCAAGTACAACTCCGACGGCGGTTCCATAACCGTCTCGGCCGCGGCCTCGGCCGGCCGCGTCAAGGTGACGGTGGCCGACACCGGCCCCGGCATAGCACCGGAGCATCTGCCGCGCATCTTCGAGCGCTTCTACCGCGTGGACAAGGCCCGCTCGCGCGAACTGGGCGGTACCGGCCTCGGCCTCTCCATAGTTAAGCACCTCGTCGAACTTCACGGCGGTTCCGTCGGCGTGGACAGCGCGCCCGGTAAGGGCTCGCGCTTCTGGTTCTCGCTGCCGCTCTAGTCCTTTACAAGGATTTTACAAGCCCATTAAACGCCTTTGACCCCGGCGCGCTAGACTATATCCATACCAACGGATAAAAGGAGAGCGCGATGATAAGTTTCCTGCCTAAAGAAGAGAAGTTCTTCGTATTCCTTACCCAGCAGGCCGAGAACGTGATGAAGGCCTCCGCCTTCTTCAAGGCCGCCATAAAGGACGGCGTGCTGGACGAGGCCGAAGTGAAGAAGATCCGCGACCTGGAGCACGAGGGCGACACGCTGGCCCACGAGATCACGGACATGCTCAACCGCACGTTCATCACCCCGATAGACCGCGAGGACATCTACGACCTCGCCAACAGCCTCGACGACGTGCTGGACCTGCTGAACGCCATGGCCGGCCGCATGAAGCTCTACAAGCTGAACCCCAAGGACGAGCATTTCGCCCAGTTCATAGACCTTATAGACCAGGCCGCCGAAGCGCTGGCCAACGCCGTGCGCCACATGCCCGACACCAAGCGCCAGCGCCGCGTGCTGGACTACTGCATAGAGGTGAACCGCCTGGAGAACCTCGGCGACACGCTGCGCGAGAAGGCCATCTCCCACCTGTTCGAGAACGAGAAGGACCCGATCACCGTGATAAAGTGGAAGGAGATCTACGAGTCGGCCGAGGGCGCGCTGGACAACTGCGAGCACGTCACCAAGCTCATCGAGTCCATAATGGTGAAGCATGGATAGCATGCTGATCTGGATAGGGTTCCTCGTCGCGCTGGCGCTGTTCTTCGACTTCCTGAACGGCTTCCACGACGCGGCCAACTCCATAGCCACCATAGTGGCCACCCGCGTGCTGTCGCCCAAGTACGCGGTGATGTGGGCGGCCTTCTTCAACTTCATAGCGTTCCTGTTCTTCGGCCTGCACGTGGCCAACACGCTGGGCACGGGTATAGTGACGCTGGGCCAGGTGGACGCGCACGTCATCTTCGGCGCGCTCGTCGGGGCCTGCGCCTGGAACATCATCACCTGGTACTACGGCATACCGTCCAGCTCTTCGCACGCGCTGGTGGGCGGCCTGATAGGTTCCGCGCTGGTGAAGTCCGGGCCGTCGGCCCTGGTGATGAGCGGCATACTGAAGACCGTGGCCTTCATCTTCATCTCGCCGGTGGTGGGCCTGCTGCTGGGCCTGGGTATAGGCGTGGCGGTGTATCGGCTGTTCGCCAAGTCTACGCCGGCCAAGGTGGACCATATCTTCCGCAAAGGCCAGCTGATAAGCGCCGCGGCCTACAGCCTTGGTCACGGCGGCAACGACGCGCAGAAGACCATGGGCATCATAGCCGGCCTCTTGTTCAGCGCCGGCTACCTGGGCCCGGAGTTCCACATACCCCTGTGGGTGGTGCTCTCATGCCAGGCGGCGATAGCCATAGGCACCATGTCCGGCGGCTGGCGCATAGTGAAGACCATGGGCGACAAGCTCTCCAAGCTCAAACCCGTGGACGGCTTCTGCGCCGAGTTCGGCGCCTCCATCATGCTGTTCGGCGCCTCGGCCGCGGGCGTGCCGATCAGCACCACGCATACCATAACCGGTTCCATAGTGGGCGTGGGCGCGCTGAAGGGCGCCAAGGCCGTTAAGTGGGGCGTGGCCGGCAACATCGTGTGGGCGTGGATCATCACCATACCCGCCGCCGCGGCCATCTCGGCCCTGTTCTACAAGCTGGCGGTAGTGCTGTTCTGAAGTTCCTGTCCGAAGGCCCGGGGGCGGCTCCCCGGGCCTTTTTTGTATAATTAATTGAATTTATAGCAGGAAGGAACGTCATGCAAAGCCACCAGATACGCAAAGGTTTCCTCGATTTCTTCGCGAAGAACGGCCATCCCGTCGTGAAGTCCAGCCCGCTGATCCCCGAGGGCGATCCCACGCTGCTTTTCACGTCGGCCGGCATGGTGCAGTTCAAGCCCTACTACCTGGGCCTGAAGACCGACATGAAGCGGGCGACCTCCTGCCAGAAGAGCTTCCGCACTACGGACATCGACAACGTCGGGCGCACTATACGCCACCTGACTTTCTTCGAGATGCTCGGCAACTTCTCCTTCGGCGATTACTTCAAGAAGGAGTCCATAGCCTGGGGCTGGGAGTTCCTGACGAAGGACATGGGCCTGGACCCGAAGCGCCTGTACCCGTCAATATACAAGGGCGGCGTGGCGCCGAAGGACGAGGAAGCCCGCAAGATCTGGGAGAGCATACTGCCCGCCGAGCTGCGCTCGCACATCATAGAGCTCGGCGACAAGGATAATTTCTGGTCCATGGGCGACACCGGCCCTTCGGGCCCCTGCTCCGAGATCTACTGGGACCGCGGCGAGAAGTACGCGCACCCCGGCTGCGAGGGCCCCGGCGCCTGCAGCTGCGACCGCTATATAGAGATCTGGAACCACGTCTTCACGCAGTTCGACAAGCAGCCCGGCGGCGTGTTCAACCCGCTGCCGAAGAAGAACATAGACACCGGCATGGGCCTCGAGCGCCTGACCTTCATCGTGGAGGGAAAAGAGGCGCCGTTCGAGACCTCGCTGTTCTACCCCGTCATCGAGGGCGCGCAGGGTCTGTTCAAGGCCGGCTACCAGGACTCGCCGGAGACCGTCTCGGCTTACCGCATCATAGCCGAGCATTTGCGCGCGTCCTCGTTCCTGATCTCCGAGGGCATCATCCCGTCGAACGAGGGCCGCGGCTACGTGCTGCGCCGCCTGATACGCCGCGCCAGCCGCTACGGCCGCATGCTCGGCGCGAAGGACCCCTTCCTGCACAGGCTCACCCCGTCGGTGTTCTCCATCTTCAAGGGCGTATACCCCGAGGTGGAGGCCGCCGCGAAGCAGATCAACGAGACGCTTAAGTTCGAGGAACAGGGCTTCATCGAGACCCTCGAGACCGGCGAGAAGTTCCTCTCCGACCTGCTCGAGAAGTTCCCCAAAGGCATACCCGGCGCCGAGGCCTTCAGCCTTTACGAGACCTACGGTTTCCCGTTCGAGCTGACCCGCGAGATAGCGGAGAAGAAGGGGGTGCCGGTAGACGAGGCCGGCTTCCATGAGGCCCGCAAGTCCGCGCAGGCCACCGCGAAGGCCGGCTGGAAGGATTCCGGCGAGAAGAACGCCTTCATCTTTCAGACCGCCGAGGAAAAACTGCCCGCCACCGTCTTCAAGGGCTACGACGCGGTCGAGACCGAGTCCACGCTGATCGGCCTGCTGGACGAGGCCGGGCACATCGTGGAGAAACTTCCGGCCGGCGCTTCAGGCTTCGCCGTGCTCGACGTCTCTCCGTTCTACGCTCAGTGCGGCGGCCAGGCCGGCGACACCGGCTCGCTGCTGGTGGAGGGGGTTGAGCTCGCGGCCGTCACCGACACGCAGAAGCCCGTGACCAAGGTGTATTTCCACGCGATAAAGGCCGCCGGCGCGGTGAAGACCGGCATAAAGGTGACCGCGCGCGTTTCCGCCGACCGCTACCGCACGGCCTGCAACCACAGCGCCACGCACGTCATAAACGCGGCCCTTAAGCAGGTCTTCGGCGAGAGCACCCGCCAGGCCGGCTCCGAGGTGGACCCGGTTAGGTTCCGCTTCGACTACACCATCACCAAGGCCCCGACGAAGGAAGAACTGGCCCGCGTGGAGCGCATAGCCAACCACGCGGTGCGCGAGGACTACGGCATATTCAAGGCGGAGCGTCCGCTGGCCGACGCTGCCAAGTTCGGCGCTACGACGCTCCTGGGCGAGAAGTACGCCGACCCGGCGCGCTTCGTGCTGATGAACCGCGGCGGTTTCGACGCTGCGAAGGACCGCTACAGCCTGGAACTGTGCGGCGGCACCCATATAGACCGCACCGGCGAGCTCATCACGATAAAGATACTGAAGGATTCCTCCGTGTCGCGCGGCGTGCGCCGCATAGAAGGCGTGGCCGGCCCGGCGGCGGTGGACTACCTCCGCGCCAACTCGGACCTGGCCGAGGCCGCGGCGCGGACGCTGTCCGTCTCCGTTGAGGAACTGCCCGGCCGCGTGGAGCAGCTGCTGGCTAACCTCAAGGAGCTCAAGAGCGGCAAGGCCAAGGCCGCGCCGGCGGTCGCCGGCGGCGAGGGCCGCAGGCTGGCGGTGGAAGGCATAGACGGCTCGGGTTCCAGCTTCGTCGTGTACGACGCCGGCGGCGTGGAGATGAAGGCGCTGCGCGGCTTCTCCGACCAGGTGAAGAAGGACCTGAAGAGCACGCTGCTGTTCATCTATTCCCGCGCGGAGGGGAAACTCTCCTTCGTGGTGACGCATACCGGCGACGTGAAGGCCGACGCCTCGGCGATAGCCAAGGGCGTGGCCGCGGCCATCAACGGCTCCGGCGGCGGCCGCAAGGACTTCGCGCAGGGCGGCGGCGAGATCCCAGCCGACATTACCGCTTTCGAGAAACAGCTGGTGGAACTGGCCAAGAAGCATATTTAACCGGCTATTTTGGCTATAATATAGTTGTCGCGCCCGTGGTGAAATGGATATCACAGGAGCCTCCGAAGCTTCTAGTGCAGGTTCGATTCCTGCCGGGCGCACCAAATTCTGTTATAAGGAACCCGGAGCGGGCCATAATTATGGCCCGCGTCAGGAATCGAAAGGCGGAGCCGCGAGGCCAGCAGGCCGCAGCGGCGAGCCGGGGTCGCGGGCCGAGCGCCGCGACGGCGGCGCGAGGACCTGTGACCGGTTCCTGCCGAAGCCAGAGTAGTCGGGGGGGAGTCGTCCGGCCTTTTTAAATGAATTTCGAAGAAGAAATATCCCTTCTTATAAAGTCGCGATACCCGCTCGTGATGGTGGACACCATCGACGAGGAATACGTGCTGGGCCAGCTGCGCGACGTGGCCCAGGCGCAGGGGCTGAACTTCTACTCGTGGTCGCTCTCGAAAGGCCTGCGGGTGGCCTCCAACGAGAACTCCTTCTACAAGAGCAACGAGGCCGCGGCCATGCTGCGCATCGTCAACGACATCCTAGCCGACGAGCGCGGCGCCCTCTTCGCCTTCTCCGATTTCGACCGCTTCCTCGGCGACGCCGTGCCGGCGCGCCTCTTCAAGGACATCATAAACCGTATAAAAGGCACGGCCAGCACGGTGGTGCTGGTGGGTACCGAGGGGAAGCTGCCGCCCGATATAGCGCCCATGTCCGCGCGCATACAGGGCGGCTACCCCGACGAGCGGCAGATCCTCGCCGAGGTGAACCGCGCGGTGGCCGAGTTCCGGCTGACCGCCGCGCACCTCGAGGTGGACATGCCGCCCGAGACCGTGCGCCGCGTAGTGAAAACCCTAAAGGGCCTGTCGCTGCAGCAGGTGCGCAACGCGCTGAACGTCTGCATGCTCAAGGACAACCGTTTCGACAAGTGCGATCTGGCGGAGATCGAGAAGTTCAAGAAAGAGGCGTTCGACCGCGAGGGCATACTTGAATATTTCGGCTCGGAGCAGCCGGCCGCCATAGCCGGCTTCGACAACCTGAAGCGCTGGATCTCCGACCGCCGCAACGCCTTCTTCTCCGAGGGCCCGCTGCCTCCGCCGAAAGGACTGCTGCTCCTGGGCGTGCAGGGCTGCGGCAAGAGCCTCGCCGCCAAGGTGGCCGCCGGCGAACTGGGCATACCTCTTTACCGGCTGGACCTTACACGGCTGTACTCCAAGTACATCGGCGAGACCGAGGAGAACCTGCGCAAGGCGCTGGCCACCGTGGAACGGCTGGCCCCGGTGTGCCTGTGGGTGGACGAGATAGAGAAGATCTTCGCGGCTTCGTCGGGCGACGTGGACGGCGGCGTCTCGAAGCGCGTGCTGGGCACCATGCTCACCTGGATGCAGGAGCGCAAGGACCGCTCGTTCATAGCCGCCACCTCGAACGATATCGACAACCTGCCGCCCGAACTCCTCCGCAAGGGCCGTTTCGACGAGATCTTCTTCGCCGACCTGCCCGACGCCGCTGCGCGCGAGGGGATACTGAAGATACACCTGCAGAAGCGCGGCCTCGCGTCGACGGAGTTCGACCTGCCGGCGCTGGCCGCGGCCTGCGGCGGCTTCAGCGGCGCCGAGATAGAGCAGGCCGTGATAGCCGCCCTCTACAGCGCCTCCGGCGCCAACGAACGCATAGCTACCCGCCACGTTCTGGAGCAGCTGAAGCTCACCCGCCCGCTCTCCGTCATAAAAGCCGAAGGCGTCACCTTCATCCGCAACTGGGCCAAGGAAAGGAACATCCTCCCCGTTTAAGGTCTAAAAAAGGGGACAGGCTACTTTATTTTCCATAAAAAGTCCTTGTTTTATAAAGGTAATTTTCGCTTAAAAAGTCGTAGAAAAGTAGCCTGTCCCCTTTTTAAAGAATAAAAAACCCCGCTTTGGGCGGGGTTCTTTATTTGATGCGGGGGCGCTTACATCGCGTCGATGATGGCGTTCAGCGTCCTGCTCGGGCGCATGGCGGACGAGGTCTTGGCCATGTCCGGGTGGTAGTACCCGCCCATGTCCACGGGCTTGCCCTGCGCGGCTATCAGTTCGGCGTTGATCTTCGCCTCTTCGCCGGACATCTGCTTGTACACCTTCTGGAAGCGCGCCTTCAGCTC
Organism: uncultured Elusimicrobia bacterium; assembly: GCA_937870775.1. GTDB lineage: Bacteria > Elusimicrobiota > Elusimicrobia > Elusimicrobiales > UBA9959 > UBA9959. The sequence continues at coordinate 821 of CALMZU010000311.1, read as the reverse complement.
CGGGTTCTTGTCCTGCGCGGCCAGCGCCTCGGCCCAGTACAGCGCCAGGTAGAAGTGGCTGCCGCGGTTGTCTATCTGGCCCACCTTGCGGGCGGGGGACTTGTCGTTGTCGAGGAACTTGGCTATGGCCTGGTCCAGCGTGTCGGCCAGCACCTGCGCCTTGGCGTTGCCGAACACGTTGGCCACGTGCTCGAACGAAGCGCCGAGAGCGGAGAACTCGCCGAGCGAGTCCCAGCGCAGGTAGCCTTCCTGCTGGAACTGCTGCACGTGCTTGGGGGCCGAGCCGCCCGCGCCGGTCTCGAACAGGCCGCCGCCGGCCAGGAGCGGGACTATGGAGAGCATCTTCGCGCTGGTGCCGACCTCGAGGATCGGGAACAGGTCGGTCAGGTAGTCGCGAAGCACGTTGCCGGTGGCCGAGATGGTGTCCTGGCCCTTGCGGATGCGCTCGCAGGTGTAGTTGATGGCCGCGACGGGCGCGAGTATCTTTATCTCCAGGCCATTCGTGTCGTGGTCCTTCAGGTACTTCTCCACCTTGGCTATGACCTGCGCGTCGTGCGCGCGGTTCTTGTCCAGCCAGAACACCACCGGCGTGGCGGACAGGCGCGCGCGCTTCACGGCGAGCTTCACCCAGTCCTGCACCGGTATGTCCTTAACGCGGCTCATGCGCCAGATGTCGCCCTTCTCCACCTTGTGCTCCATCAGCACGCCCGACGGGCCGGTGACGCGCACCGTGCCGTCGGCGGGTATCTCGAAGGTGGTGGGGTGGGAGCCGTACTCCTCGGCCTTCTGCGCCATCAGGCCGACGTTCGGCACCGTGCCCA
>CALMZU010000310.1 GCA_937870775.1 uncultured Elusimicrobia bacterium | reverse complement strand
CCACGGTGTGGGCGAGCGTGTTTTGCGTTCCGACCCCATGCCAGGCCCCGCGCCGAACGACGTGGAGCCCTCTGAATTAAGTAGAATTTAGGCGAGGTGAAGATATGAAAGGACCGGATTGGAAGAAGATCAGGGCGCAGTTCCCCGCGCTGAAGAAATGCGTTTACCTGAACGCGGCCGGGGGCTCCCCGGTGCCGCGCCCCGTCGCCGAGGCCGGCATAGAGTACTACAAGGAATCGCTCAATTACGGCGAACTCTACTGGCAGCGCTGGGGCGAACGCCAGGAGAAAGTGCGCGCCGCGCTCGCCCGCTTCATAGGCGCCGCGCCCGAAGAGGTCGGCTTCACCCTCAACACCTCGCACGGCATGAGCCTCATAGCCGGCGCCCTGAAAGGCCGCGGCGCCGTGCTGACGATGCACGACGAGTTCCCCTCCTCCACCGTCCCCTGGCTCAACGCCGGCTTCAAGCTTAAGTTCGTAAAACCCGAGCAGGGCCGCTACACCCTGGAGAACATAGAGAAGCACCTCACCCCCGACGTGAAGGTGCTGCTCACGAGCTACGTGCAGTACCGCACCGGCTTCAGGCAGGACCTCGAGGCCCTCGGCCGCCTGTGCCGCCGCAAGGGCGTCGTCTTCGTCGTCAACGCCACGCAGGCCTTCGGCGCCATGCCCGTGGACGTCAGGAAGGCCGGCATAGACTTCATGGCCTTCTCCTGCTTCAAATGGACCGTCGCCGGCTACGGAGCCGCCGCGATATACGCGTCGAAGCGCCATCTCAAGGCCATAAAGTTCCCCGAGGCCGGCTGGCGCTCGGTGCCGGCGCCCGAGGTGATGGACAACAAGGCCCGCGCCATGAAGAAGGCCGCCTCCGCCGTCGAGGCCGGCTGCATGCATTTCCCCAGCATCTTCGCCCTCGGCGCGGCAGTCAAGTTCCTCTCCGGCATCGGCGTGCGCAACATACAGCGCCGCATACTTGAGCTGGACGCGTACCTGGAGGAAGGCCTGGCGGCGATAGGCGCCGAAGTGGACACGCCGCTGGACCCGTCCTGCCGCTCCGGCATAACGATCATAAAGGTGAAGGACCCGGCACGCGCCGCGGCCGCCCTCGAGAAAATGGGCATACTGCTCACCCCGCGCGGACGCGGCGTGCGCGTCTCGCTGCATTTCTACAACGACAGGTCGGACATAGACCGCCTGATCGCCGGGCTGAAGAAGCTCGGGCGGGGGCAGCTGGATGTCTAAGTTCACGGCGATAGATTTCGAGACCGCCGACAACGGCCGCGACTCGGCCTGCGCCGTAGGGCTGGTGCGCGTGGAGGAAGGCCGCATAACCCGCACCGCCTACAGGCTGATAAGGCCGCCGCGCCCGGTGATGCTGTTCACGCACATACACGGCATAACCTGGGAACAGGTGGCCGGCGAACCGTCCTTCGCCGAGGTCTGGCCGGAGCTGTCGGACATGGTGGACGGCACGGACTTCCTCGCGGCGCACAACGCCCCCTTCGACAAGGGCGTGCTGAACGCCTGCTGCGCCGCGGCCGGCCTGCCGGTGCCGCCGCAGCCTTTCATCTGCACGGTGCGGCTGTCCAAGAAAGAACTGGGAATAAACCCCGGCAACCTCTCTCACGTCTGCCATCACCTCAGCATACCGCTCAACCACCACAACGCGCTCTCGGACGCCGAGGCCTGCGCGAAGATCATGATAACCGTGGAGCAGGTCAGGGCGGAAAAAGAAGCGGCCGGGGAATAACCCCGGCCGCGGTTCCGTCCGACGTTGCGGCGCCCTACCACTTCAGCGGTTCTTTCGGTTCGAAGTTCACGAAGTCCTGTATCACCTGCTGCGGTATGCGCGACGGGCGGCCTGTCTTGTAGTTTATCCACACCCACATCGTCTTGCCGAAGCAGGCCTTCTTGCCGTCGGACTTCCGGTAGATCTCGTAATGCCTCTCGGAGGTCACCTTCTCGGCGGTCTCCACCCACGTGCGTATGGTCACGGTATCGCCGGGCAGCACCGGCACCAGGTACTCTATCTCGTGCCTGCGCACCACCCAACCCTCGCCCATCTGCACCAGTTTGGACAGGTGCCAGCCCACGGCGTCGGAATGTCTCGTGGCCGCGCCCAGGAACCAGGCGAGGTATACCTGGTTGTTCACGTGGCCGAGTTC
>CALMZU010000309.1 GCA_937870775.1 uncultured Elusimicrobia bacterium | reverse complement strand
TCTCCGGCTTTTCCTCCGTCTTCTTTATCTCCATCTCCTGCACCAGTATGTCCGGCGTAACTATGCTGCCGGGCGTGGTCCAGTTGAGGTCGTAAACCCAGGTCTCCGTGGAGACGGCGACTATGTCGCGCAGCGCGCGCAGGTTCACGCCGGAGAACTCTATGCCGTGCGCCGGCTCCTCGCGGCCGTCGGGGTACACCTTCCACGCCGAGAAAGGCGCGTACACGCTGTCCAGCCCCTTCAGCCTGAAGCAGTACTCCAACTCCTGCTCCTTGCAGAGCGCGATGAACCTTTTCCTTAGCTCGTCGGAGGGCAGGACCTTGCCGGGGACGTTCTCGGCCTTTATGAAGACGTTGGAGGGCGAGCCGGAGGCGTACTCGCCGGAGGCCGCGCGCCCGTGGCCGTTGGAGACCTTGAAGTCGCGGGTGGCGGCGCGGGACATGTAGTACTCGCTCAGCCTGCCTTTGGACACCAGGGTAACCGGCTTCGCCGGCACGCCCTCGTCGTCGGCCTCGTAGAAGCCGGCCAGCGGCAGGCCTTCGTGGTAGCGCGCCGAAGGGTCGTCCACGACGCTCAGGAAAGGCGGCATCACGCGCATGCCGAGGCGCTCCACCAGCTGGCCGGCGCGGCGGAACAGCGTCTCGTCGGACCACTGCGATTTCTCGGTCCAGACCTCGCGCGGGTTGGCCAGGTTATTGACCAGCAGGTCCTCGAAGAACTTGCCGGCGGCGTCCTTCTGGAAAAGCACGGGGCCTATATAGGCCTGGCCCTGCGACGAGCGGGTCATGGCCGTAACGGCCGCGCCAAGCTCCTCGGCGTCAGCCGCCAGCCGCTCCGCCGAAGGCGCGTCCTTGGCCAGGCAGAAGTCGTGATCGCGCGACGAGACCAGCCTGAAACCGTCCGGCGCGTAACCGGCGGCCACTATGGAGACTCCGCCGCTGCAGTAGGGCTGCATGAAGGCGGAACCCTCGCTGTTAAGGAAACGCTGGGCGCCGGATTCGAAATGCAGGCGCACGATGGAACTCTTCACGGCCGGGTACTTGCGGAAGACGGCGGAAACGCGGCGCAGCGCGCCCTTCCAGGCCTCCTCGTCCAGGCGCTCTGCCGCGGCAGGGCGGAACAGCCGGTAAGGGGCCTGCGGCGTCAGGTCGTCGTAGAGCTCGGACATGTTGCGGCTCTCGACGAAGGCGCGCTTCTTGGAGAGCAGTTCCAGCGCCTGCTTGTAAGCCTTGTCGGTGGCGGACCAGACGGAGAAGCGCAGCGAACCGTAATCGTTCTCCGGCGTGACCTCCCAGTCGGACATGGCGTTATAGCCCTCCCACATGCTGGGAGCGTAGTTGCTGTTGTCGAAGCGCGGCGACCCCACGCGCAGGTCCACGGTCAGGCGGCGGAAGGCGCGGGAAGCCTCGGTCTCCAGCGCGCCGAACGAGGCGCTGGCCTCGAAGTGGCGGCCGTCGACCATGCGGTAGGCCAGGAAGTAAGGCTTCCCGAGCCCGTCCATGTTCAGCTTGTCCATGGACCGGGAGAGCTCGTCGTTCATGGCGGCAAATACCTTGTCCCCCTCCGGCAGGGCGGCGCGGCAGGACGGGGCCAGCAGGACGGACAGCGTTAAAGCGGCAAGTATCCGGTTCATCGCCAGGCCTCCTTATCGTCGTGCATCGGCGGCGAGAGCACCGGCGGTTTTTCCTGCGACTTCTCGGACTTCTCCACCTCAAGTTCGCTTATCAGTATGCTTGGGGACACGGAGCTGACCGGGACCCAGCCCGACTCGGCGCCGCAGCTGCCGTTGAAAACGCCCGGGTCGTCGGCCGCCGCGGTTATCTTGGCGAAACTGGTCAGCGGAGTACCGACTATGTCAACGCCGCGCACCAACTCGTCGGGACGGCCGTCGGCGTAGACCTTGTAGACCATAAGCGGCTGAACCTTGAAGGCCTGGGCGCCGCCGCGGTTGGTGTTGGTAAAACCGCCGGAAATATCGTCGAACAGCAGGCCGAAAGGCTTACCCTGGCGGACGGTCTCCTTAACCAGCCTGGCCCGCAGCTCGGCGTATGGGACCGGGGAGGAGGCCTCCATCACGGTATTGCCCATGCGCGCCACCGTCGGCAGGCCGCTGGAGCGGCGGCCGTGCCCGTTGGAAGAGGCGAAGTCCTTTATCGGAGAGCGGTTCATCAGGAAACCCTTCAGCACGCCCTTCTCTATGAGCGAGGCCCGGCCGGCCTTGACGCCCTCGTCGTCGTAAAGGTAATGGCCCCGCAGCTGCACGCCGGCGTACTCCGCCAGCGTCGGGTCGTCGTAAAGGGTCACTATCTCCGACGTGACCTTCTGCCCCACCTTCTTGGCGAAGGTCTGGCCGGAGTCCTCGAGCTTCTGCCTGTGTCCCTCGAGGCGGTGGCCTATGATCTCGTGGAAGTACACGCCGGCGGCGCGGTTGCGCAGTATCGCCGGGCCGGTGTACGGCTCCACCACGGGCGCCGCGCGCAGCGCCTTAAGCTCGGCTATGGAGCCGGCTATGTCGGCGCGCACCTTGTCGTCGGAAGGCAGCCTGCCGAACGAGGCGGCCGAATAATCCTCGCCCCGCTCCAGTACCATGCCGTCGGTGGTGCGGCTGGCAAGGCGGTAGCGCAGCGTGATGTAATTGGCTCCGGTCTTAACGCGGGTACCGTCGCTGTTCACCAGGTACCGGTTCTCGTTCTCATAGAGGAGGGAGGCGCCGGAATCGTAGGCGAAGGGGTAGGCGCCGAGCAGCGCGGAATACTTCCTGAGACGGGCACGCCAGGCGGCCAGGTCCGGCTCCGGCAGCGTCACGGTCTCGTAGAACCTCTCCGGTGGCGCAGGAGAGAAATCAGGCGACGGGTCGTCCTCGGCGGCGGTGACGGCCTTGTTCATCTTCACCTTCGTGAAGTTCTCCTGCGCCTTCTTGAAGGCCGCGTCGGTGAATTCCCAGACGCGGGCGCGCAGCGCCGCCTCGTCGCCGTCCAGCGCCACGGAGAGGTCCACCGGCTCCGTATAGACGTTAACGGCCGATCCGCCCTTGACCTGGTGCGTATTGTCCAGCGCCATGTCGTTGACGCGCACGTCTATGTCCAGTTTCACGCTGGGCGCTCCGTCCTCGTAGTCTATGGCGCCCGATCTGGCGCTGATATAGTGGAAGGACGAGACGGTAAGCTCGTACCCCAGGTAGTAGAGCGGGGTCTTTTCCGCGCGGCGCAGGCCGGACATGGAACGGTCCAGCTCAGACGTCAGGGCGTTCATGAACGGGTCTTTTTCGGCGGGGCCGGCCTGCAGGGCGGCGGGGAGCAGGGCCAGGGCCAGCGTCAGCAGCTGTTTAAGCATCGTTCCTCCGGGACTAATAGGATTCTATAAAATTAGACCCTGG
>CALMZU010000308.1 GCA_937870775.1 uncultured Elusimicrobia bacterium | reverse complement strand
TGTATCATGTTCATATTATAGCAGGCTATTTATGGAAAGTCTAACTCCATTTTACGCCCATTTTAGGAAGTGCCAATTCCGATATCCCCCTATCGAGGCGAAGCCTCGATAGGGCATGAGGTATAATATATTCGCATGACCATCACGGAAACTTTCAAGAACGACAAAAGCCTTTTCATCCAGACGCTGGGCCTCTGCGTCTTCGCGGCCGCGCTGCCCTTTTCCGTCTCGCTCATACAGGGCGGCGCCATACTCTTTATTCTGGCCGGCCTGTGGCGCGCCCGCAAGGACAACACCCTGTCCCTGCTCCCGGCCGAAATAAAGGCCAACCCGCTCCTTATACCCTGGCTTATATACATGGCCGCCGGCATAGCCGCCGCCGCCGCCGGCATAGACCCGGTCCGCAGCTTCAAGGCCCTAAACTCGGACCTGCTCACCATGGTAACCTTCCTGGGCCTGGCGCTGTTCCTGCGCCCCGCCCAGCGCCACACCGCCTTCAACGTATACACCGCCGCCGCTACGGCCGCCGCCGTAATGGGCATATTCCAAGCCCTCAACGGCCTGGCCCACGGCCTGGACATACGCGCCCACGCCACCAACCACCCGGTGCGCTTCGGCGAGATAATGGTAATTGCCCTGGCGCTTACGCTGTCCCGCCTTTTCTCCGGCGAAGAAATATCCCCCCGCCTGAAGAAGGCACTCTACGCCGCGGCCGCCCTTATGATAAGCGCCATAGCCCTAAGCCAAACCCGCGGCGCCTACCTGGGCACGGCCATGGTCTTCGTAGCCCTGTTCATACTAAAACCCGCCTCGCGCCGCGCCGTACTATGCGTGGTGGCCGCCGCCGCCGTGCTGGGCCTAAGCCTATCCATGCTTAACCCGCGCCTGCGCTACAAGGTAGGCTCCATCTTTATGGGCGCCAACAGCGCCGTCACCCAAACGCAGGCGCCCGACCAGAGCATAGGCACCCGCCTTATACTCTGGCGCACCGGCTTCAAGATAATAAAGGATTACCCCGTGCTGGGCGCCGGCCCCGCCAACGTCAAAAAGCTCTTCCCTGTGTACTGCCCGCCCCCCTACCCCGAGAACACCGTCTGGGGCAGCCTGCACAACCTCTACATACACCAAACCGCCGAGCGCGGCCTCGTCGGGCTGGCAGCCCTGCTAACGCTGTTCGCTGCCATGTTCATAACCGCGCTGCGCGCCCACCGCGCCGCGCCGTCGGCAGTAGCCGCCTGGGCCATAGCCATAATGGCGCCGTACTACCTTATGAACGTAACGGAGATCACCTTCCAGCACGTGCACACCAGCTACGCCGTAATGTTCGCCCTGGCCGCCGCCATAACCGCCCGCAAGCAGAACTAAAAAGGGGACAGGCTACTTTTTCAGAGGGGATATCCCCAATGAAGAAAAAGTAGCCTGTCCCCTTTTTCCCTTTTTTTCGACTTAAAGCAGGTTGGAAATAAGGCCGGAGATGGTCCCGTTATTGAGCAGCTCTAATTCACGCTCATCAGCGACAAAACGGCGCACGTCCTTAACAACGCCGGCAAAATCCACCCCGGCCAGCTTTTCAAGCATAAAGCTTTTAAGCGTCGCATCGGTAATTACAAGCCCTTTGCCCTCCGTCTGCTCTATAGCATTGTTAAGCAGAGCAAGATTAGGCCGCACCTTTTTTCCAAGATACCAGACCAGGTCATAAAAATCGCGGCCCTTCGTATACTTCCTAAAAAAGCAGGCATGCAGTTTTGTGGCGAACAGCGACGGAAGATCGAAGTGCGTTACATTGAAAATATAGGTTTTGTTAACCGTTGTGCGTGCGGTTCCCCACCCCTTAGGCGGATTTGTATCCACTTCCAGTTTAATGGCAAGTTTCTGCGCCTCGAACGCGCCCAGCCCCAGCTCTTTCAGGAGCCCCGGGAACTTTATGAACGTGCTATGCACGGTCTTGCCGGTCTT
>CALMZU010000307.1 GCA_937870775.1 uncultured Elusimicrobia bacterium | reverse complement strand
ACCGCCTCGTCGCTGAACTCCGCCGTTTACGGCGACCACTCGGTCAACTCCGCGGGCTTCTTCGCGCAGAAGACCTTCAAACCGGCCGCCGGGCTGGAACTGACGCCGGCCGCCAGGTACGACAGGAGCGGCTCCTACGACGGGCGTGTCAGCCCCAAATTCTCCGTCGTCTATTCGCCCGACGGACGCTGGAAACTTTCCGCCTCCGCCGGCCGCGCCTTCCAGGCGCCCACCTACGCCGACCTGTACAACCCCTGGGCCGCGCCCGCGCCCGGGCTGAAACCCGAGACCAGCGCTAACGTGTCCGCCGCGGCCCGCTACGGTTCGCCGTCGGGCTGGTACGCCTCGCTCGGCGGCTACTATTCCGACATCAAGGACCGCATAGCCCTGGACCCGCTCACGTGGGCGGCGGCCAACCTGGACCGCGGCTTCAACTCCGGGCTGGAGGCCGGCGCCGGCTGGCGGGCCGGCGGCCTGGCGCTGTCGGCCTCGTATACGCGCGCCCGCGCCATGGTGCGCCGGGCGGGGGAGACCTACCGCCTGCTTAACTTCGCGCCGCGGGACAGGTACACGCTCTCGGCCTCGCTGCCCACCCCGGCCGCCCTGCTGGAGATCAGCGGGCGCTCCGCCTCGGCGCAGTATACCGGCCGCGGACGCTCCGGGCTGCGGCTCCCGGAGTACTGGGTCTTTGGGCTCGCCGCCTCGCGCTCCTTTGGCGCCGTCGAGGTCTGGGCCGGCGTGCAGAACGTCTTCGACCGGCATTATGCCGAGACCGCCGACTCGGTCAACGGCTGGTACCCGCAGGCGGGGAGGGCTTTCTCGGCGGGATTGACCGCGCGGCTGCTGTAACCGGGCGCCCCGGCCGGGCGCCGTGTTTGGTATAATATAAGTTCCGCGGCGGCAGCCGCGGGCGCTACGCTTTTACGACGCCCGGCCAATGACCAAACGACTACTACTGCTTCTCGCCGCCGCCCTGCTTACCGCGGGCTGCGTGCGCGAACGCGTGGAGCGTCCCAGCAACCTGGTCTTCACCCTCACCGTCCCCAAGACTTTCTCGGTCCCCAACTATACCGTCGTCAGCACCACTTCCCCGGCCGCGGCGGGCCCCAGCGAGATAGAGGTGGAGGACGAGGAAGAGGGAGCCGACGACGAAGGCTCGGAGATATTCGTCAGCACCGACACGAAGGAAGCCCCGCCTCCGCCGGTTAATTTGGGCGGCAACGGCACCATCACCATCACCCGCCAGGACACCGGCGAGCGCCTGCGCGTGACCTACCGCACGCCGGAGGGCTACGACCAGGACGCGCTGGCCAAGGTGAACCACATCATGCGCTGCTCCTACGACGGTTCCGAGACGCAGATGGCCGTGAAGCTCATCGAACTGCTGGACGCCATGGAGGACCATTTCGGCAAGAAGGGAATAACGCTGCTCAGCGGCTACCGCACCCGCGAGTACAACGAGATAGTGCCCGGCTCCGCCAAGCGCAGCCTGCACGTGCTGGGCTGGGCGGCGGATATAAAGATCCCCGGCTACAGCTCTACGAAGATAAAGAATTTCGGCCTCAACATGGGCGTGGGCGGCGTGGGCTACTACCCGAACAAGGGCTTCACGCACCTGGACGTGGGCAACCCGCGTTACTGGGTGGTGAAGCGCGCCCCGCGGCGGCGCCGCCGCCCGTCGAGGCGTATAAAGTACCAGACCGGCGTGCGCACCGCCGCCAAAAAGAAATCGTCCAAGGCCGCGGCCTCCAGGACGCCGTCCAAGTCCAAGCCCGCGGCGAAATCGGCCTCCAAGCCTTCCAGGACCAGCTCGGCTAAAAAGAAGAACGGCCGCGCCTGACGGCCGGCATAAGTTCTTCGGCCGGTGAACCCGGGCCCGGCTTTCGCCGGGCCTTCTTTTTTTGTTTTATAACTAGCAGTCTTGACAATAGACTGCCAGTAATATATCCTATATGTGGGCGGGGGCAACGAATTTATGGAGGTAATATGACCATAAGGTTCGACCAGTTCACGTTGAAAGCGCAGGAGGCCGTGCAGGCCGCCGAGCAGGAGGCCGAGAAGCGCGGCCACCAGCAGGTGGAGCCGCTGCATCTCCTGCTGGCCCTGATGGAGCAGCCCGACGGGCTGGTGCCCGGCATCATAAAGAAGCTTGGCGCCGGCGCCGGGGCCGTGTCGGACGACGCCGCGCGCGCCTGCGAGGCGCTGCCCAAGGTGAGCGGCGGAGAGCGTTTCCTCTCGCAGGCCTCGCGCAAGGTGCTCGAGGGCGCGCTCAAGGAGATGTCCGTCTTCAAGGACGAGTACGCCTCCACCGAACACCTGTTCCTCGCCATCGCCCGGGCCTCCGGCGACCCGGCGCAGGCGCTGCTCGCGCGCCACGGCATAACCCACGACGCCATACTTAAGGCGCTCGTTTCCGTGCGCGGCAGCCAGCGCGTCACCGACCAGAACCCCGAGGCCAAGTACCAGGCGCTGGAGAAGTACGCCCGCGACCTGACGGCTCTGGCGCGCTCCGGCAAGCTGGACCCGGTGATAGGCCGCGACGAGGAGGTGCGCCGCGTGATGCAGGTGCTGTCGCGCCGCACCAAGAACAACCCGGTGCTGATCGGCGAGCCCGGCGTGGGCAAGACCGCCA
>CALMZU010000306.1 GCA_937870775.1 uncultured Elusimicrobia bacterium | reverse complement strand
GCTTCGCCGACCAGGGCCCGATGAAGTTCCTGCGCCGCCTGCAGCCCGGCCCGCAGGGCCGCGCGATGCCGTTCAAGCGCAAGATGTGCCACATCCACGTGGCCGTGTCCGACACCAAGGGGAGCAAATAATATGGGTCAGAAAATACATCCTAAGGGCTTACGCCTCGGCTACATCCAGGACTGGCAGTCCCGCTGGTTCTCCCCCAAGAAGATGCCCGAGCTGATCCGCGAGGATTTCGAGATCAGGCAGATGGTGACCGAGCGCTTCCACCTGGCTAGCGTCAGCTGGGTCGACATCGAGCGCGCCGGCGCCTACCTGAAGGTCACGATCCACACCGCCCGCCCGGGCGTGGTGATCGGCCGCAAGGGCGCGGACATCGAGAACCTCAAGAAGGACGTCGAGAAGCTGACCAAGCGCAAGGTTTTCGTCAACGTTTCCGAGATAAAGATCCCCGAGCTCGACCCGCGCCTCGTCGGTCAGAACGTCGCGCAGCAGCTCGAGAAGCGCATCTCCTTCAAGCGCGCGATCAAGCGCGCGATGGAGCGCACGATGGGCTCCGGCGCCCTCGGCATAAAGATCATGGCCTCCGGCCGCCTCGGCGGCGCCGAGATCGCCCGCCGCGAGTGGTACCGCAAGGGCCGCGTGCCGCTGCAGACCATCTCCGCCGACATCGATTACGGTCTCACCGAGGCGCACACCTCGATGGGCAAGATCGGCATAAAGGTGTGGATCTTCAAGAAGCTGTTCTTCGCGAAGACCCCCCGCGAGCTGCGCGAGCAGCTGCAGAAGATGCAGGCCGAGAACCCCACCGAGATACCGGTGATGGACGAGGCCGCCGCCGCCAAGGAACAGCCGGCCGCCTGAACGCAGTTTTGACCAAGGAGCATAACTATGTTGATGCCTAAGAGAGTAAAATACCGCAAGATGCACTCCGCGCCCCGCATAAAGGGCAGCGCGAAGCGCGGCACGACGCTCGCTTTCGGCGAGTACGGCCTGAAGGCCCTCGAGCCCCGCTGGATCACCGCCCGCCAGATAGAGGCGTGCCGCGTGTGCATCGTGCGCTACCTCCGCAAGAAGGGCAAGATCTGGGTCCGCATATTCCCCGACAAGGCCATAACCAAGCACCCCGCCGAGACCCGCATGGGTAAGGGTAAGGGCGCCCCCGAGTACTGGGTCGCCGTCGTGAAGCCGGGCCGCATGCTGTTCGAGGTGGAGGGCCTGGACCTGGCCACCGCGAAGGAAGCTTTCACCCGCGCCGGCCACAAGCTGCCGATACTGACCCGCTTCGTGAGCCGCGAGCAGAACTAAGAAGGAGCCGCCTGAAATTATGAAAAGAAAAGAGAAAGAGTCCCTGAAGAACATGGGCGACGCCGAGCTGAAGGCGCAGGCCGCCGACCTGAAGAAGCAGATCTTCCAGATAAAGTTCAAGCGCAGCACTTCTCCCACCGAGAACCCGCTGCAGCTTCGCAACGCCCGCCGCAAGATAGCCCGGATCAACACCTGGCTCAGGCAGCGCGAGCTCGCTAAATCCAAGGCCGAGGTGAAGAAATGACCGAGAATACCGAGAATAGGAACCAGAGGAAAGTCCTGCGCGGCGTGGTCGTCTCCGACAAGATGGCCAAGACCCGCGTGATCAGCGTGGACCACGTTATCAGCCACAACGTGTACTCCAAGACGCTGCGCCGCCACCACAAATTCTACGCCCACGACGAGGCCAACGAGTCGAAGATGGGCGACCTGGTCGAGATCGTCAGCATCAGGCCCCTGTCGGCGCTGAAGCGCTGGCGCGTGAGCCGCATAGTCGAGAAGGCCTCGAAGTAAGGCCGGGCCTAACGGAGATATAACATGATACAGTTAAGGACCATGCTCAACGTCGCCGATAACTCCGGCGCCCGCAAGCTGATGTGCTTCCACATCAACGGCGGCAGCTACCGCAAGTACGCCTTCCTCGGCGACACCATCGTCTGCGCCGTGAAGGACGCTATCCCGCACGCCGCCATAAAGAAGGGCGACGTCGTGAAGGCGGTCGTCGTGCGCGTCACCAAGGAAACCCGCCGCCCCGACGGTTCCTATATCCGCTTCGACGACAACGCCGTCTGCGTGATAGACGACAACGGCGAGCCCAAGGGCACGCGCGTGTTCGGCCCCGTGGCCCGCGAGCTGCGCGCGAAGAACTTCCTCAAGATAGTCTCGCTCGCTCCCGAAGTTATTTAAAGGCGGAAAAACAATATGCTGAAACTCAAGAAGAAGGACACTGTCATAGTGCTCGCCGGCAAGGATAAAGGCAAGAAAGGCGAGATAAAAGAAGTCATGCCCGCCGACCGCAAGGTCGTCGTGATGGGCGTCAATATCGTCTCGAAGCACAAGAAGACCACCAAGGAAAAGCCCGGCGGCATCCACAAGGTGGAGGCTCCGATGGACATTTCCAACGTGCAGCTGGTCTGCCCCAAGTGCGGCAAGCCGGCCCGCGTGAAGGTCACCATGCAGGGCGGCGAGAAGCTGCGCTCCTGCAAGAAGTGCGGCGAGGCTATAGTTTAAGAGGTAATTTACAATGGCGAAGGAAACCCCTGAAAAAGGCAGCAAAGAGCAGAAGGCTCACAAGAAGGAACAGCACCAGAAGGTGCAGGTGACCGAGGCCCCCAAGGGCGCGGTCGCCCCGATGCCGAAGGGCTACAAGGTGCGCATGAGCGAGCTGTACAAGACCAAGGTGCAGCCGGCCCTGATGAAGGATTTCAGCCTGAAGTCCCCGATGGCCTGCCCGAAGATGACCAAGATCGTCATCAACATCGGCGTCAGCGAGGCCCGCGAGAACATCCAGGCGCTCGACCTGGCGAAAGAGGACCTGACCGCCATATCCGGCCAGGCCCCGCAGGTCCGCAAGGCCAAGAAGTCGATCTCGAACTTCAAACTGCGCGAAGGCATGCCGATAGGCGTCCGCGTGACGCTGCGCGGCGCCCGCATGTACGAGTTCCTGGACCGCTTCGTCTCCCTGAGCGTCCCGCGCATGCGCGACTTCCAGGGCTTCGACCCGAGGGTCTTCGACGGCCGCGGCAACATGAACATCGGTCTCAAGGAACACCACATATTCCCCGAGATCAACATGGAAAAATCCCCGAAGGCGCGCGGCATGAACATCACGTTCGTGACCACCGCCGGCGACGACAAGAAGGGCAAGGCCCTGCTCGAGTACATGGGCATGCCTTTCAAGAAGCCCGAAGTCAAGAAATAAGATTCCAAAAGGGAACAGGAGAAAGAAATGGCTACATACGCTTGGATGGCGAAGATGCGCAAACCGATGAAGTTCTCGACGCGCTTCCGCAACCGCTGCCAGATCTGCGGCAGGCCGCGCGGCTACTACCGCGACTTCGGTCTCTGCAGGATCTGCCTGCGCAAGATGGCGCACGACGGCCTGATCCCCGGCCTGAAGAAGTCCAGCTGGTAAGGACGTGCGGCGGCCGCGGCGGTATTCCGACCGCGGGCGCCGGGAAAAAGATTAACGGTTGCAAGGAGAGAAACGATGGATCCCATATCTAACATGCTGGCGGCGATAAAGAACGCCACCGCGAAGAAGAAAGAGCGCGTGGACGTGCCGTTCTCCGGAATAAAGGCCGGCCTCGTGAAGGTCCTCAAGGACGAGGGCTTCGTGTCCAATTTCAAGGTGCTCGACCCCAAGCTGGACAAGACCATAGACAGGCGCGGCGTGATCCGCATCACGCTGAAGTACACCGCCGACAAGCAGCCCGTGATCAACGGCCTGCGCCGCGTGTCCAAGCCGGGCCTGCGCGTGTACCGCGGCCACGACGAGATGCCGCATGTGCGCGCCGCTTTCGGCGTGACGATAGTTTCGACCTCGAAAGGTCTTCTGACCGACGCCGAGGCCAAGAAGCAGAAGCTCGGCGGCGAAGTTCTCTGCCAGGTGTGGTAACCGCGGACCGTCCGCGAGACTATAATCCAGAGTTTAAGAGGTAAAAACATGAGCAGAATCGGAAAGAAACCGGTCAACCTGCCGGAGAAGGTCAAGGCGAAGGTGGAGAACGGCAAGGTCCTCGTAGAGGGCCCGCTCGGCAAGCTGAGCTACTCGCTGCCCGACGGCATCAACGCCGCCGTGGCCGGCAACGTCATCAACATAAGCGTGGCCCAGGGCGCGGCTGACAAGTCCGCGCTGTTCGGCACCGCCCGCGCCCGCGTCAACAACATGGTCGCCGGCGTGACCAAGGAATTTGAGAAGGTCCTGGAGATCAGCGGCGTGGGTTTCAAGGGCTCCGTCGAGGGTAACCGCGTGTCGCTGACGCTCGGCTTCTCCCACCCGGTGCTCGTCGACATACCGGCCGGCATAAAGATGTCCTTCGACCCGAAGCAGACCGTGCTGACGATAAAGGGCATCGACCGCGAGGCCGTCGGCAACCTGGCCGCGCAGATCAAGAGGATAAAGCGCCCCGAGCCCTACAAGGGCACCGGCATAAAGTACCAGGGCGAGCATATCATCCGCAAGGCCGGCAAGACGGCCGCGGGCGCCGGCGCCGGCGCTGCCGCGAAGAAATAACCCGGGAGAACGAATATGATAAGCAAACAAGAACGTTACGAATTCCGCAAGGCCCGTTCCAGGAGCAAGCTGCTGGCTAACGGCATCGTCCGCCCGCGCCTCAGCGTGTACCGCGGCACCAAGTACATCTACGCCCAGGTCATAGACGACGCGAAGGGCACCACCGTAGCCTCCGCCTCCAGCCTGGAGAAGGAACTGAAGGCCAAGGCGAAGTCGGGCAAGAGCATCGACACCGCCAAGCAGGTGGGCGCCCTTCTCGCGAAGCGCGCGATCGCCGGCGGCGTGTCGGAGGTCTGCTTCGACCGCGGCGGCAGGATATACCACGGCCGCATAAAGGCCCTGGCCGACGCCGCCCGCGAAGCGGGACTCAAATTCTAAGGGAGACGCGAACATGCTCAGAAACCAGAAACAGCTCAAGACCAGCAAGGAACTCAACGCGGCCGGCGGCCCCAAGGGCCCCGAGACCCTGGAGCTCGACCTCACCAACGCGAAAGAAGAGAAGGTCGTGACCGTGGTGATCAACCGCGTGACCAAGGTGGTCAAGGGCGGCAAGCGCTTCTCGTTCAACGCCCTCGTCGTCGTCGGCGACAACAACGGCAAGGTCGGCGTGGGCCTCGGCAAGTCCAACGAGGTCCAGGGCGCGATCCAGAAGGGCACCGCGGCGGCCCGCAAAGAGATGTTCCAGTTCCCGCTGCTCGACTCGACGATACCGCACGAGGTCGAGGGCAAGTTCGGCGCCGGCAAGGTGTGGATGAAACCCGCCGTGGGCGGCACCGGCCTTATAGCCGGCGGCGGCGTGCGCGCGGTCCTCGAGGCCGGCGGCGTCAAGAACATCCTGACCAAGAACCTGGGCACCCGCAACGCGTTCAACACCGTCTACGCGACGCTCGACGCGCTGAAGAGGCTCAAGAGCAAGGAAGAGATAATGAAGATCCGCGGCCGCGCCGAATAAGCGGTCCCGCTGCCAGACGATTCATAACAGGAGAATACTATGGTCGGAATGAACAATCTTAAACCCAAGTACGGTTCCGTGCACAAGAAGAAGCGCCTCGGCACCGGCCAGGGCTCGGGTCACGGTCAGACCTCTACCCGCGGCCAGAAGGGCCAGGGCGCGACCTCCGGCGGCACCAAGCCGGTGGGTTTCGAGGGCGGCCAGATGCCGCTGCTCAGGCGCATCCCCAAGAGCGGCTTCAGCAACGTTAAGTTCCAGACCCGCTACGAGTGGGTGAACATCAGCTCCCTCGAGAAGTGCTTCAAGTCCGGCGAGGAAGTGACCCCCGAGGCGATGGTGAAAGCCCGCCTGGTGAAGCACACCGACCTGGTGAAGATACTCGGCGACGGCGAGCTGAAGAAGGCCCTGAACGTGAAGGCCCACGCTTTCTCCGCGTCCGCGAAGGAGAAGATAGAGAAGGCCGGCGGCAAGGCCGACCTGCTCTCCAAGGAAGCCGCCGCCCCGGCCCCCAAGGCCGAACCGGCCAAGGCTCCCGCGAAGGCGAAGGCTAAGAAGCCCAAGACGGACAAATAAGAATGCAACAGATAACCGATATCTTCAAGATCCAGGATCTTAAGAAACGGATATTCTTCGTGCTCGGGGCGCTGGCCGTGTACCGGCTCGGCGCCTCGATACCGATACCCGGGATCAACACCTCCGCGCTGCAGGCCCTTTTCGAATCTCAGAAGGGCTCGCTGCTCGGCTTCCTGGATATCTTCTCGGGCGGCGCCCTCGGAAGGTTCTCGATCTTCTCGATGGGCGTGATGCCCTACATCAACGCGTCCATCATCATGAGCCTCGTGCAGGGCGCGCATATCTTCCCGGTGCTCGACCGCCTCGCTAAAGAGGGGGAAAGCGGCCGCAAGAGGATAACGCAGTACACCCGGCTGTTCACGCTGTTCCTGGCGGCGTTCCAGTCCCTGGGCCTCACGCTGGCGCTCACCCGCATGAACGCCGGCGGCGGCCCCGCGATCGTCTCCAACCCGACGTTCGGCTTCTACTTCGTCACCGTGCTGACCCTCGTGACCGGCACCGTGTTCGTGATGTGGCTTGGCGAGCAGGTGACCGAGCGCGGCATCGGCAACGGCATCTCGCTGATCATCTTCGCCGGCATCGTGGACCGCCTGCCCGCCGCCGTGATGGGCATGGTGAAACTGATACAGATAGAGGAAATAAGCCTGATCTCCGGCATCCTGATCCTGGCGATGGTGCTCCTGATCATCGGCTTCGTGATCTGGGTGGAGACCGCGCAGCGCAAGATCCCCGTGCAGTACGCGCAGCGCATGGTCGGCCGCAAGATGATGGGCGGCGCCTCGACGTTCCTGCCGCTGAAGGTGGACCAGAGCGGCGTCATCGCGGTCATCTTCGCGGTGTCGCTCCTGAGCGTGCCTTACACCATCGGTTCCTTCAACCCGAACGCCCCGTGGGCGCAGAAGATGATGGCCTTCATGAACCACGCCAGCCTGCTGTACCAGCTGGCCTACGTGGCCCTGATCGTCTTCTTCTGCTACTTCTACAACTCCGTCAGCATCAACCCGAAGGACCTGGCCGAGAACATGAAGAAGTGGGGCGGCTTCATCCCGGGCATACGCCCCGGCGAGCCGACCGCGCAGCACATCGAGTGGGTGCTCAACCGCATCACGCTCGGCGGCGCGCTGTTCGTCTCCGCGATAGCGGTGCTGCCCGACTACCTGCGCGCCAAGTTCAACGTGCCGTTCTACTTCGGCGGCACCTCGCTCCTGATCGTCGTGGGCGTGGCCCTCGACACTATAGCGCAGACCGAGGCCCATCTTGTGATGCGCAACTACGAGGGGTTCTACAAGAACTCCAGGATAAAGGGCCGCTGGTTCAACGTCGGAAGCTGAGGACTGACATGAACATAATACTCCTGGGAGCCCCCGGCTCCGGCAAAGGAACGCTCGCGAAGGGCCTGGTCACCAAGCTCGCGCTGTTCCACGTCTCCACCGGCGACATCTTCCGCGAGGAGCTCGCGAAGAAGAGCCCGCTCGGGCAGGAAGTCGCCTCCTACATGTCGTCGGGCCGCCTGGTCCCCGACAAGCTGGTGCTCGAGGTCCTCAAGAACAGGCTCGCCGCCGAGACGCGCGGCCTGATGTTCGACGGCTTCCCGCGCACCGTGGAGCAGGCCGAAGGGCTCGACGCGTGGTTCACCTCGCGCGGCCAGAACATCGACGCGGTCGTGTTCCTGAACGTCGCCGACGACGTCGTGGCGAAGCGCCTCGGCTCCCGCCGCACGTGCAGCGGCTGCAAGAAGATCTACAACGTCATCAGCAACCCCCCGGCCAAGGAAGGCGTCTGCGACGCGTGCGGCAAACCGCTGTTCACGCGCGAGGACGACAAGGCCGAGGTCATAGCGCGCCGCCTGCAGGTCTACAAGGACCAGACGGAGCCGCTCCTGGCCTATTACCGCTCGTCGGGCGTTTTCCTCGAGGCCGACGGCGCGCAGTCCCCCGAAGCGGTGGAAGAGAAGGTGCTGGCCCTCCTCAAGTCCAGGGCCTGATCGTGATAGAGATAAAGACGCCGTCCGAACTCGAGAGCATGCGCAAGGCGTCGCGCGTGGTGGCCCAGGTTCTTTTAAAGCTCGAATCGTACGTGAAAGCGGGAATGACCACGGCCGACGTGGACAAGTTCGCCGAGGCCCAGATCAGGGCCCGCGGCGCGAAGCCCGCCTTCCTCGGCTACCGCGGCTACCCGGCCACGGTCTGCGTGTCCATCAACGAGGAGATCGTGCACGGCATCCCCAGCCCGAAGCGCCTGATAAAGGAAGGCGACATCGTCAGCCTGGACCTCGGCGCGGTGGTGGAAGGATTTTACGGGGACGCCGCGATAACCGTCGCGATAGGCAAGGTCTCCGCCGACGCGAGGCGCCTGATGGACGTCACGCGCGAGTCGCTGGAGAGGGCCATCTCCGTCGTGAAGGCGGGCGCGAGGCTCGGCGACGTTTCCTGGGCGGTGCAGCAGTACGCGGAGGGGCGGGGCATGGGCGTGGTGAAGGAGTTCACCGGCCACGGCATAGGCCGTCACATGCACGAGGACCCCTCGATACCGAATTACGGCAGGCCGGGCTCGGGCCCGCTGCTGAAAGCGGGGATGACGCTGGCGATAGAGCCGATGCTCTGCCTCGGCGACGCCGGCGTGATAGTGAAGGATGACGGCTGGACCGCGGTCTCCGCGGACGGCAGCCTGGCCGCCCATTACGAGCATACCGTGGCCGTCACGGAAGACGGCTGCGAGGTGCTCAGCAGGGCGTGATTTCGCTCCGGAGGCGATATTTAGTATAATACTCAAGATATGGCGGAAAACAGCGAAAAGATCGAAATTGAGGGCATAGTCAAAGAGTCCATGCCTAACGCCACCTTCAAGGTGGAGATCGCTCCCGGCAAGGTGATACTGGGCATCATATCGGGCAAGATGCGCATACACCATATCAAGATCCTTCCCGGCGATAAGGTGAAACTGGAACTGTCGCCGTACGACCTGAGCAAGGGCCGCATCGTTTACAGGGAAAAATAAGAGGTGCTTCAATGAAAGTAAGAGCTAGCGTCAAGAAGATTTGCGTGAAGTGCAAGATAGTAAAGCGCAAGGGCGTGGTGCGCGTGATATGCGACGACCCGCGCCACAAGCAGCGCCAGGGTTAATAGCGAGCAGTGACTGTTGGCTTTAACCGGTCGCTGTCACCGATTGAGTGTTCTTAAGGAGAACGTATGGCACGTATAGCAGGTGTGGACTTACCGAGGGACAAGAAGATAGGCATAGCTTTGGCCTATGTGTACGGCATCGGCCGCCCGATGGCCAAGAAGATACTGGCCGGCCTTTCCGCCCAGATCGACCCCGAGATGCGGGTCAAGGACCTGACCGAGGACCAGGTTGGTCTTCTGAACAACGTGATTTCCAAGGAGTACAAGGTCGAGGGCGAACTTCGCCGCGAGATCACCGCTAACCTGAAGCGGTACGTTGAGATCAACAGCTACCGCGGCTACAGGCATCGCCGCAACCTGCCCGTCCGCGGGCAGCGCACCCGCACCAACGGGCGCACCCGCCGCGGCCGCCGCCGCACTGTGGGTTCGGCCGCCAAGGCCGCGGCCGCGCCGGCTAAGGCCTAAGGCCCAGCCCCCCCGCGCAGGCGGGGGGGAAATAACACGGAGGAAGATCTAACATGGCAGAAGAGAACAAGAACCAGCAGCCCCAGGAAGGGGCTAAGAAACCCGAGCAGAAGGCGGCCCCCCGCCGCCGCGTGCGCACCGTGGCTTTCGCCCGCGTGTACGTGAACTGCTCGTTCAACAACACCATCATCACCTTCACCGACGAGAAGGGCGGCGTGATAGCGTGGTCCACCTCGGGCGGCAACGGTTTCCGCGGCACCAAGAAGGGCACCCCCTTCGCCGCGCAGATCACCGCCTCGAAGGCCGCCGCCAAGGCCGCCGACTACGGCGTGCGCCAGGCGATGGTCTTCGTCAGCGGCCCCGGCCCCGGCCGCGAGACCGCCATCCGCGCCGTCGCGCAGAGCGGCATACACGTGGTGTCCATAAAGGACGTCACCCCGATACCGCACAACGGCTGCAGGCCCCCGAAAGCCCGCCGCGTGTAAGCAACAGGATAACGTAAGGAGACTTTTACATGTCGAGATATACCGGACCCAGCTGCAAGAAGTGCAGGAAGATCAACCAGAAGCTGTTCCTGAAGGGCACCAAGTGCCACACGAACTGCCTCGTGGACCGCGCCGCGAAGGCCGCCAAGGAGAAGCGTTTCTCCTCCGGCCCGCAGAACAAGATGTCGGACTACGGCAAGCACCTGCGCGAGAAGCAGATAGCCCGCCTGTCCGCCCAGGTGAGCGAGGCGCAGTTCAAGCGCTTCTTCTCCCTCGCCTCGAAGGACAAGGGCCAGACCGGCGCCGCGCTGCTGCGCTTCCTTGAGGTCCGCCTCGACAACGTCGTGCGCCGCCTCGGTTTCGCGGTGTCGCTGAAAGCGGCCCGCCAGATCGTGAACCACGGCCACGTGAAGGTCAACGGCCGCATCCTGTCGATCCCTTCCGCCATGCTGAAGCCCGGCGACGAGGTGACCCTCGACCAGAAGTCCTCCGAGACCGCGCTGGTGAAGCAGGGCCTCGAGCACGCCGAGAAGACGACCCAGCGCCCCAGCTTCCTGTCGTGGGACGCGGGCTCCAAGACCGGCAAGCTCGTGCGCTGGCCCGACCGCGCAGAGTCCAGCATCTCCGTGGACGAGCAGCTGATCGTCGAGTTCTATTCCAAGTAAGCGAGGTTTAAATGTCCACTTTCACTAAACAGCTCGTAATTCCCGAAGCTCTCAACATCGACGAAAAGTCGAAAACGGACAATTACGCGAAGTTCACGGCCGAGCCTTATGAGAAGGGCTACGGCCACACGATAGGCAACTCGCTCAGGCGCATCCTGCTCTCCTCCCTCGAGGGCGCGGCCGTGGTGGCCGTGCGCATCAAGGGCGCCAAGCACGAGTACGCCGCCGTCAACGGCGTTCAGGAGGACGTGGTCAACGTCGTGCTGAACCTGAAGAAGCTCCGCGTGCGCCTGAACAGCGACGGCCCCGAGACCGTGCTGATCAGCGTGAAGGGCAAGAAGACGGTGACCGCCGCCGACATCCGCGAGAATTCCAACGTCGAGATCATCAACAAGGACCTCGTGATCGCCCACGTCGAGAGCGGCGCCGAGTTCGAGGCCGAGCTCGAGATAGCGAAGGGTTCCGGCTACCTGACCTCCGAGGAGATCCGCAGCCGCATGAACCTGCCGATGGAGTTCATCCCGATGGACGCGATATTCTCGCCGATCCAGAAGGTGCACTACAACGTCGAGAACGCCCGCGTGGGCCAGCGCACCGACTACGACAAGCTCGTGCTCGAGGTCTGGACCGACGGGACGATGAGCCCCGACGAGGCCGTGAAGAACACCGCCGCGCTGCTGCGCCGCTCGATCATGCCGTTCCTGCCGGCCGAAGAGGCCGCCAAGGAACCGGCGAAGGCCGAGGCCGCGAAGGCCGAGCCCGCCGGCGAACTGGCCTCCAAGCTGGAGCAGGGCGTCGAGATGATAGAGCTCTCGTCGCGCGCCTCCAACTGCCTGAAGGTCGCCGGCATCCGCACGATAGGCGAACTGGTCCGCAAGTCCGAGGACGACCTGCTGGCCGTGAAGAATTTCGGTCAGAAATCCCTGGACGAGATAAAGGAAAAGCTCAAGGAAATGGGCCTCGACCTCGGGATGAAGATCGACTGACAACAGGAAGCATTTAAGGAACCGCTATGACAAGAAACTTAGGCGCAAGGAAACTCTCCAGGACCGGCTCTCACCGCCGCGCGATGTTCTCCAACATGGCCTCCAGCCTGCTGCTCCACGAGAAGGTGGAGACCACGCTGCCGAAGGCCAAGGAGCTGCGCAAGGTCGTCGAGCGCGTTATCGCCGACGCCAAGAACGAGCGCCGCGTCGAGGTCCGCCGCGTCATAAAGGACAAGGCCGTGTACCAGAAGGTGTTCGAAGTGATAGCCCCCCGCTACAAGGAACGCGACGGCGGCTTCACCCGCATACTGAAGCTGGGCGCCCGCCGCGGCGACGCCACCGAGGTGGCCCTGGTTAAACTGGTCTGACGAACGCGAGCCTGGTGAACGAAAAATGTTCGACTACTTTTTCAGCCTGTTCTCCAACGACATCGGCATAGACCTCGGCACCGCGAACACCCTTGTCTACGTTAAGGGCAAGGGTATCGTGCTGCGCGAGCCGTCGGTCGTCGCCATAGACAAGAACAGGCGGAAAGTGCTGGCGGTCGGGTCCGAGGCCAAGCTGATGCTCGGCCGCACCCCTTCCAGCATCTCGGCCGTGCGCCCGATGCGCAACGGCGTGATAGCCGACTTCGAAGTTACCCAGGAGATGATAAAGTATTTCATCCGCAAGGTGCACAACAGGAGGAGCCTCCTGCACCCGAGGATCGTGATAGGCATTCCCTCCGGCATCACCGAGGTGGAGAAGCGCGCCGTGCAGGAGTCGGCCGAACAGGCCGGCGCCCGCGAGGTCGCGCTGATAGAGGAGCCGATGGCCGCCGCCATAGGTTCCGACCTGCCGGTCTCGGAGCCTCACGCCAGCATGATATGCGACATAGGCGGCGGTACCACCGAGGTGGCCGTTATATCCCTCGGCGGCATGGTGGTTGCCAAGTCCCTCGACGTTGCCGGCGACGAGATGGACGACTGCATAGTGCAGTATTTCCGGCGCAAGCACAACCTCGTCGTGGGCGAGACCACCGCCGAGGAAGTCAAGATACAGATAGGTTCGGTTTTCCCGCTGAAAGAAGAGAAGACTATTGAGGTTAAGGGCCGTGACCAGGCCAAGGGTCTGCCCAAGACGATTCTAGTGACCTCGGAAGAGATCAGGCAGGCCCTGATGGAGCCTGTGCAGCTCATCGTTGACATCATAAAGCAGGTGCTGGAAGAGACGCCCCCGGAACTGTCGTCGGACCTCGTGGACCGCGGCATGGTGCTGGCGGGCGGCGGGTCGCTGCTCCGCGGCTTCCCCGAGCTCATCCGGCAGGAGACCGAGCTGCCCGTTCACCGGGCCGCCGATCCCCTGAGCTGCGTCGCGCTGGGCTGCGGCAAGTATCTCGAAGAGCTGGACAAGATCCAGCAGAGGCCCGAATTCCTCAAGTCTTACCGCAACTAACCCCCCGCAAGGGGGGGTAGTCTTTCAAGCGGGTCCCTTCAGGGACTTGCGATGAGCAGAGAGAAAGACGCAGCCAACTACGCGATAGTATTTTTTGCCGTCCTGTCGGTACTTATCCTGTTGTTCCCCGCTTCGAAGATGGCCCACACCGCGCGCGTCGCGGTGAGCTACAGCTTCTACCCGTCGATGCATTACGGCGCGAAGTACGGCCATTTCGTCCGCAATGTCCCCTCCAATTTCATAGGCATCCTTAAGACCGACCAGGAGAACCGCGCGCTCAAGGAGAAGCTCCGCAACCTCGAGGTGAACCTGCAGAACGCCTCGGCGCTGACCGCCGAGAACGACAGGCTGACCCGCGAGCTGAAGCTGTCGCGTTCCATGCCGTGGTCCGGTTCCTGGGCGCGCGTCGTCGGCAAGACCCCTTCCGACTGGTACGGCTCCTTCTACATCGACAAGGGCTCCGACGACGGCATAGCCGTCAACGACACCGTGCTCGGCATGCAGGACGACAGGGCCGGCCTCGCCGGCCGCGTGTTCGAGGTGTACCCCAGATTTTCCAAGGTGCTGCTGCTGACGAACGCCGCCGCCTCGGCGGTCTGCTCCATCGCGCCGTCCGGGATGGAGGCGCTCGTCGAGGGCAAGGGCACCTGGCTGCTGAAGGTGAACTACGTGCCCGAGGAGAGCTCGCTCGCCGCCGGCGCCGAGCTGACCACGGCCGCGGGCGGCCTGCTGTTCCCGTCGGGCGTGCCGGTGGGCAAGGTGACCAAGGTCTATCCGCGCGAGTCGTTCATGAACTTCGTCACGGCCGACGTCGCTCCGGCCGTCAACGTCAACACCCTCAAGGAAGTTTTCGTGATCAGGCGCGGCCTGCAGCCCGAGCCGGCGGCCGCCGCGGTCATGGCGGAGAAGAAATGAGCCTGATACTGGAGATCATACTTTACATCGCCACGGGCGTGTTCTACTGGTGGTGGACGCAGAACCTGGCCTTCTTCGGGCTGGCGCCCGACCTGATCTTCTCGGCGGCCCTCGCCGTGGCGATACTGGCCGGCCCCGTGCGCGCCATAACCTGGGGCTTCGCGCTCGGCCTCTACGCCGACATGCTCGGCGCCAACATGTTCGGCGGCTACGCGCTGACCTATTCCCTGATGGCCTACGGCGTCTACGTGATGAAGCACCATTTCGACATGGACAGCCCGTTCTCGCAGGTCGTGGCCGCGCTCGCGCTGTCGTGGGTGTGCATGCTCTTCTACCAGGGGCTGAGCCTGGTGTTCTCCAGGATCAACCCGCTCGGCCTTAAGATCTTCCTCGCCGGGCCCTTCCTCAACGCTATCGCGGTGCCGGTCATCTTCCAGGTCTTCTACGGGCTCAAACGGCGGACCGGCATACTATGATCGACCGCCAGATACCGCAGGAGAGGCTGGAGCTGCTGTGGGTGCTCGCCTACGGCGCCGCCCTGGTCTTCACGCTGCGGCTGGTGAACCTGCAGGTGCTCAACGCCTCGCATTACCGCGAGATAGCCGAGAAGAACCGCACGCAGGTCATAGCGCAGGCCGCGCCGCGCGGCCGCATCTTCTCCTCCGACGAGGTGGCGCTGGCCACCAGCAAGCCCTCTTTCAGCCTCATCTATTTCCCCAGCCAGGAGCGCACCGGCCCCGAGATCGACCGCATGGCCCGCGCCATAGCGCGCCCGCTCGGCGCCGACTACGAGGACCTGCGCAAGGCGATATACAAGTCCACCAGCCGCGAGAAGCCGGTGCGCCTCGCCGAGAACCTGCCTTCCAATATCATGCTCTCGCTGTCCGAGCTGAAGGCGGTGTACCCCGGCATCGACATCATCGTCGAGGCGCGGCGCTACTACCCGTTCGGCGCGTACCTGAGCCACCTGATAGGCTACATCGGCAAGATGGACGCCCGGGACTGGGCGTCCCGTTCCAAGGATAAGGACTATTCGATGGACTCGAGGCTGGGCAAGGCCGGCCTGGAGAAGATGTACGAGCGCGAGCTCAAGGGCAAGGACGGCGGCATCTACCTCGAGGTGGACTCGCGCGGCAAGCTTAACCGCGTGCTGGAGAGCCGCAAGTGGACCCCCGGCGCCGACATCTTCCTGACCATCAACTCCAAGGCGCAGGCCGCCGCCGAGGAAGGCCTGGAGAAATCCATAAGCGGCAAGGGCGCCGTCGTGGCGCTGGACCCGCGCGACGGCAAGGTGCTGGCCTTCGTCTCGATGCCGGACTACGACCCCAACATGTTCGTGCTGTCCGGCTCGGAGAAGGAGGGCCTGCCCGCCGGCAAGACGCTGCCCGAGTTCAACGTGGCGCTGCAGGGCAGCTACCCGCCCGGCTCCATCTTCAAGATCATCACCGCGGCCGCGCTGCTGGAGTCCGGCCGCGTGCCGCCTCAGGACACCGTGCGCTGCCCCGGCTATTACGACGCCGGCAGCCGCATCTTCAAGTGCTGGGACAAGAAGGGCCACGGCCCGGTGGATTTCATAAACGGCCTCGCCAAGTCCTGCGACGTCTACTTCTACGTGACCGGCCAGAGGGCCGGCGCGCTGACGATAGAGAAGTACGCGCGCGCGTTCCGCCTCGGCAAGACCTCCGGCATAGCCCTGCCCGACGAGAAATCCGGCAACGTCTTCGGCCCCGGCCCGCGCGCCGCGAAGAAGAGCTACTGGTTCATAGGCGACACCCTGAACCTCGCCATAGGACAGGGCGAGACGCTGATGACGCCGATGCAGGCCGCCATGATGATAACCGCGGTCGCCAACGGCGGGGTCTTCTACCGCCCGTATTACGTCGACCGCATCGTGAAGAGCGACGGACAGCTTTTCTACAAGGGCAAGTCCGAGACGCTCAGCAGGGTGGAGCTCAAGGACACCACTTGGACGCTGATAAGGGACGGCCTGCGCAGCGTCGTGTCCGAGGGTACCGGCCAGGCCGCCAAGATACAGGGCGTGGAGATGTTCGGCAAGACCGGCACCGCGCAGAACCCGCAGGGCAAGGACCACGCCTGGTTCGTGTCCTACGCCACCGTCAACAACGAACCTTCCAAGGTCGCCGTCGCGGTGCTCGTCGAGCACGGCGAGCACGGCGCCTCCGCCGCCGTGCCCATAGCCAGGGCCGTCATAGAGGCCATCCTGAGGCCCGAGCTGGACGCCGCCAAGGCCGCGGCCGCCGCGCAGAAGTCCACCGCCGCGGTCGTGTCGCCCGTCCCCGCCGCGCCCGCCGGCCCGCGCCTGCCGGCCATGCCGGCCGTGAAGGAGGCCCTGTGATACAGGCTTCCCAATCCGGCCTCAAGAAGAACCGCATGGACTGGGCGCTGCTCCTCGCCGTGCTGGTACTGATAACCATAGGCACCATAGCGGTCTTCTCCTCGGTGGCCGTGCTGCCGCAGCAGGCCCGCATCATACGCACCCAGCTGATAGCCATCCCGTTCGGCCTCACGGCCTTCCTTATCGCGTGGAGCCTCAACTACCAGATCTACCAGGACCAGTGGAAATACGTCTACGGCGTGATACTGCTGTCCCTCGTCGCGGTGCTGATGTTCGGCGTGGTCGACAAGGGCGCGCGGTCCTGGTTCCGCCTGCCTTTCTTCTCGGTGCAGCCCTCGGAGTTCGCGCGCATCGGCCTGATACTGGTGCTGGCCAATTTCCTGGACAAGCGCATAGGCAAGATACGCGAGCTCCAGACCGTGCTCGGCGCCTTCGCGCTGTGCCTGCCGGTTTTCCTGCTGCTGATAAAACAGCCGGACTTCTCGGCGATACTGCTCACCTTCCCCGTGGTGCTGATCATGCTGTTCGCCGCCGGGGCGAGCGTCTTCCACCTCGGCATCATCGTGGGCTACGCGTTCATCTCGGCGCTGTTCCCGATACTCTGGACCATCATCACGCTGAACCCGGAACTGCTCGACAGCGCGCTGATAAGTTATTTCTTCCACCTGTCCGATTCGTGGCTGAGCGCCGGCCTCTTCGTGCTGGCCGTGGGCGCCGCCGCCTGGGGCATGTGGCGAGTGTCGGTGAAGTTCTACGCCAACGTCACCGGCATCTATTTCGTAGGCGCGGCGGTGGTGCTGATGCTCGGCTTCTTCTCCGGCGTGATGGTGAAGAACCAGATGAAGGAGTACCAGCAGAAGCGCCTCGAGGTCTTCCTGTCCCCGGAGGCCGACCCGCGCGGCGCGGGCTACAACCTGCTGCAGGCCCGCATAGCGATAGGCTCCGGAGGCATACTGGGGCGCGGCGTGTTCTCGGGCACGCAGTCGCGCCTCGGCTTCGTGCCGGAGCGGCATACGGATTTCATACTCGCCGTGGTCGGCGAGGAGCTGGGCTTCTGGGGCATGATGCTGGTGAACGGCCTGTACGTGCTGCTGATAGGCCGCATCATGCAGGGCGCGCGGCTGGCGCGCGACAGGTTCGGCTACCTCGTGAACTGCGGGATCTTCGGGATGTTCCTCGTCTATTTCGGAATGAACTTCGGCATGCTGCTCGGCCTGACGCCGGTGGCGGGCGTGCCGCTGCCGCTGCTGTCGTACGGCGGCTCGAACCTGGTGGCCACGCTGGCCGCCATAGGGATAGCGCAGTCGGTGTACGCCCGGCGCTACGCGCTCACATGATGATGAACGAAGGCCCAAGGTCGCGCATAAGGCTCAAGTTCGCGAGGCTCGCCCCCGCGAAGGACCTGAGCCATCTCGAGCAGCTGAAGCTGCTGCGCGCCCGCGCTGCCGCGACCGGCCTGCGCTTCAGCCCGGCGAAGGCCGGCGGCGCGCAGGCGCCCCGCATGGCCTTCGGCCCGGCGGTCTCCGTCGGGCACGAGAGCCTCTGCGAGTACGCCGACCTGTACCTGGACGAATTCGTGCCCGGCGCCCGCGCGCTGGAGAGCTTCCGCGCGCTCGACGACGGGATGTTCCGCGTCCTGTCGGCCGAGCGCATACCCGTTTTCTTCCCGTCGATAGAGGCCGCGGTGAACGCCGCGGAGTTCTTCATGGAGGGGGAGTTCCCCGCCGGCTTCTCGCAGGCCGCGGTGGACGCCTTCATGGCGAAGAAGAGCCTGCCCTACGAGAAGGTGAAGCCTTCCGGGGAGCGCAGGACGCTCGACGCGAGGACCCCCGTGCTGCACGCATCGTATGATCAGTCTTCGTCCCTGCTCAGGCTTACGCTGAAGCAGGAGCCGGGAAAGAACGTGAAGCCGGAGACCGTCGCCGAACTGATGTCCGGAGGCGCGCCGGTCTTCAGGCGCATAGTACGCAAGGAACTTTACTGGTTGGACTCGGGCGGCAAGCTCGAGGTTTTCTAGGTTCAAGGTTTAACTTTAAAGGGTTAAGGTTTCAAGGAGACAATATGGCTAACAAGGTTAAGAAAGAGATTTTCGCGAACACCTCGTTCGAGGAGACCCGCATAGCGATACTCGAGGACGGCAAGCTCAGCGAGCTGTTCTGGGAGCGCCGGAGCTCGGGCAACATCGTCGGCAACATCTACAAGGCCCGCGTCGAGAACGTGCTGCCCGGCATCTCGAGCGCGTTCATGGACATAGGCCTCGACAAGAACGCCTACATCTACATCTCCGACGTGCTCGGCAACCAGAAGGACGGCATCGACAAGCTGCTCAAGAAGGACCAGGAGGTCATGGTGCAGGTCACGAAGGACGCGATAGGCACCAAGGGCATGAAGGTGACGATGGACGTCTCGCTGCCCGGCCGCTACCTGGTGCTGACGCCGTTCCAGGATTTCGTCGGCGTCTCGAAGAACATAGAGAACCCCGAGGAGCGCAAGCGCCTCTCCGAGATCATGCGCAAGATCTCCGACTCCAAGATGCTCGGCACGAAGGGCTGCATAGTGCGCACCGAGGCCGAGGGCGCCACCGAGGAGGAACTGGACCGCGAGGTGAAGTACCTGCTCCGGATGTGGGAAACCGTGCAGAGCCGCTTCGACACCTCCCGCCCGCCGGCGCTGCTGCACAAGGACATGGACATGACGATGCAGGTGGCCCGCGACATCCTCTCCGAGGAGACCACGATCTACATGCTCGACAACAAGGACGACTACCACAACGTCGTCGAGCTGGCGTCCAAGATCTCGCCGGAACTGAAGGACCGCGTGAAGTTCTACGACAGCAAGACGCCGGTCTTCAAGGCGTTCAACATCGAGCGCGAGATAGACGAGCTGCGCCGCGTGAAGGTGCCGCTGCCGAACGGCGGCTCGATCATCATCCAGGAGGCCGAGTCGCTGTGCGCCATCGACGTGAACACCGGCCGCTTCACCGGCAATAAATCGCAGGAGGAGACCGTCACCGCGACCAACATAGAGGCCGCGGGCGAGGTCGCCCGCCAGCTGCGCCTCAGGAACATAGGCGGCATCATCGTCATCGACTTCATAGACATGAAGAAGGCCTCCAACCGCCACAAGGTGGTGCAGGCCCTCGAGACCGCCGTCGCGCACGACCGCGCGAAGATCCGCATACTGCCCATCACGCGCCTCGGCCTCGTCGAGATGACCCGCGAGCGCAAGCGCGAGAGCACCGTCAGCCTGCTGACCGAGGAGTGCCCGGAGTGCCACGGCTCGGGCCGCGTGCTCTCCAGCGAGAGCATACGCATAAAGATACAGCGCGAGATCCACAACATCACGATGGGCCGCCCCGGCGGCAACCTGCGCGTCGTCGCGCACCCGATGCTCTGCGAGGTGCTCAAGAAGAAGGCCTCGATGATAGAGAAGAACGTGCACCGCGCGGTGAAGATAACCTCCGACCCGCAGCTGACCTGGGAGGACTACAGGATAATACTGGAGTGACCGCGGCCTGGCCGCCCTACATCAAGCCGGAGAAAGTCATATGCTGAAATGGTTATCGGTGTCGCTGCTGCTGTTCTCCGCGTTCTGCGCGCCCGCGCAGGCGCGGGTGGACGAGGTGAAGTACGCCCGGAACGGCGTGTATTCGGGGAAGATCGGCACGTACTCGCTCAACGGCGTGACGTATCTGGACTCCTCGCAGGCCGCCAAACTGATGGGCGGCAAGATCTACTGGTACCCCGTGTCCGGCAAGCTGCTGCTGCAGATAAAGGGCGGCAAGGTGGTCTTCTTCCTGAAGTCCGACTCGGTCACGGTCAACGAGGCGAAGGAGGAGTTCCCGAACCCGATGATAGTGCGCGGCGGCAAGGCCTTCCTGTCGCTGGACTTCTTCGTGTCCCGCCATTTCTCCGACGCGTTCGGTTTCAGCCTGGCCTACGACAAGGCCTCCAACTCGCTGTCGGCGCAGCGCGAGGTGAACATCACCGCGGTGAACTACTACACCTATCCGGACAAGACCCGCATAGTGCTCTACCTCGACGAGCCGCTGGAGTACCAGGTCACGCAGAAGGAGAACAACCTGTTCAAGATCGGCGTGATGGAAGGCGTGCTGTCGAAGGAGGAGAACCTCATCATCGGCGACGGCGTGGTGCGCGGCGTGGACCTGAAGCAGGAGAACAAGATGGCGCGCGTCGTGATAAGCCCCGACGAGAACTTCGGGAAGGTCAACGTGTTCAAACTGGCCGATCCCGACCGCATCGTGGCCGACGTGTC
Source organism: uncultured Elusimicrobia bacterium (assembly GCA_937870775.1). Classification (GTDB taxonomy): domain Bacteria; phylum Elusimicrobiota; class Elusimicrobia; order Elusimicrobiales; family UBA9959; genus UBA9959. The sequence continues at coordinate 20,764 of CALMZU010000306.1, read as the reverse complement.
CCGCCTGGAGATGGCGGTGCCGCAGGGCGTCGGGCAGGAGTCCGAGGCCAGGGTGATAGCCCCGTCCGAGCCTGCGCAGGCCGCGGCCGTGCCGGCCGGCGCCCCCAACATCCCCGACAAGCTCGAGGTGGGGGGTACCGGGCGCAAGAAGATCGTGATAGACGCCGGCCACGGCGGCAAGGACCCCGGCGGCAAGAAGCTCTTCGGCTACAAGGAGAAGGAACTTAACCTGCTGGCGGCCAAGGAACTTTACGACCTGCTGAAGGCGGAGGACATGTTCGACGTGATCATGACCCGCTACACCGACGAGTTCATCCCGCTCGCCGACCGCTCCAAGATCGCCAACGATTACAAGGCGGACATCTTCATCTCGATACACGCCAATGCCACCCGCGACCGCCGCGAGAAGGGCTTCGAGGTCTTCTTCATGTCGGAGAAGGCCTCCGACCCGGGCGCGGCCGCGGTCGCCGACTACGAGAACTCCGTCGTCGGTCTCGAGGACAACGGCCAGGGCGACGCGGCGGCCATGCTGCTGCACTCGATGGCCAGGAACGAATACCTCAACGAGGGCAGCCAGCTGGCCGGCCTGGTGGCCGGCGAGATGGAGAAGCGCACCCCTTTCGCCAACCGCGGCGTGAAGCAGGCGGCCTTCTACGTGCTGCGCGGCACCTACGCGCCGGGCATACTGGTGGAAATGGGCTTCATGACCAATTCGCACGACCAGAAGAACATGAACGACAAGAAGGTGCGCGCCAAGATAGCCAACGCCATCTACCGCGCGGTGATGAAGTACGCGGACATGAAGAAGTGGCAATAGGATGAAGGACAGCGACAGACCCGTAGGGATCTTCGATTCCGGACTGGGCGGCCTGACCGTGTTCAAGGCCCTCCGGGACCTGCTGCCCGGCGAGAACCTGATCTACTTCGGCGACACCGCGCGCGTGCCCTACGGCACCAAGTCCGCGCAGGCGGTGATCTCGTTCTCGTCGGAGATAACGCGCTTCCTGCTGGAGCGGCGCATAAAACTCCTGATCGTGGCCTGCAATACCGCCTCCTCGCTGGCGCTCGACGAGATCAGGAAGATCTCGCCGGTGCCGGTGATGGGCGTGATAAAGCCGGGCGTGGACGCCGCGGCCGCCGCGCTGCCGCACGGCGGCAGGGTGCTGGTGACCGGCACCACGGCCACCGTCAACAGCCGCGCCTACAGCCGCGCGCTGGCCGCCGCCGCCCCGGCGCTCGACGTGACCGAGAAGGCCTGCCCGCTTTTCGTGCCGATAGTGGAGGAAGGCTGGTGCTCCAAGCCGGTGGCCGCCCTGGTGGCCCGCGAATACCTGGCCCCCTTCCGCCGCAGGAAGATAGACGCCCTGATACTGGGCTGCACCCATTACCCGATGCTGAAGCGCGTGATAGCCCGCGTGATGGGGCCGAAGGTGAAGATAGTGGACTCCGCCCGGGCCGCCGCGCTGGCCGCCCGCGCCGAACTGGAGTCGCGCGGGCTGCTGAACCGCGGCCGCCGCGGCGCCAGCGAGTTCGTCGTCAGCGACGCCCCCGAGCGCTTCTCCGACCTCGCGGGCAGGCTGCTGGGCATAAGGACCGGCCGCGTCGCCGTGAAAAGATTTTGAGGAGGTGGGTATGCAAAAACTGATCATCGTGGTTATAGCGCTGTTCTGCGCCGCGCCGTTGTGCGCTCAGACCGCCGGCGCGGCCGGTACGGCTTCCGACGCCGCCGCGGCGAAGACGGCGGCCAAGACGGCCACTAAAGCGGCAGCGAAGGCCGCCGCCAAGACCCCGGCCGCCCAGCCGGCGGCACAGCCGGCCCAGGCGGCGCAGGCCGCCCCGGCAAAGCAGGCCGCGAAGGCCGGCGACCAGGACGAGGAGTCCATGGTGATGATCGACAACAAGGCCGAGATAGACGAGAACCGCTATACGGCCTCCGAGGGCGAGACCGAGGAGCGCGCCGCGGTGCCTGGCGGCCTGCCTTCCTCCTACGGCCAGTGCAAGGGCGTCGTCACCGAGGGCGGCCGCACCGTCCTCGTGTTCGAGAGCGCGGACGACGGGGCCATCTCGCTGGTGCAGCTGACGCTGGGCCGCGCGGGCGCCTCCTGGAAACTGCTGGACCGCATTCCCCGCAGCGCCGACTAGCCCAGGAATTGCTAAAATATACTTACGGGCCGCAGCAGTTCACGGCCCGTAAGAGGTTGATATGAAACGCAAGGACCTGGTTAGACACCTGATAGACAAAGGCTGCGTGCTTTCCCGCGAGGGCGGCAAGTACTCGGTCTTCCTGAACCCCGCTTCCAACAAGGAAGTCCCGGTCACCAGGCATAACGAGATAGCCGACTTCACCGTCCGCAAGATCTGCCGCGACCTCGGAGTAGACCAGCCTTGAGGAAACTCCTGCTGCCGGCCGCGCTCGCCGCGCTTTGCGCCTGCGCGACGGCCAAACTGGACGAGATACAGGTGGGCCCCTGGTTCAGCCCGCGCGACTGGCGCGAGGTCGAGGTCTTCACGTCCCGCGAGGAGACCCGCAAGCCCTGGGGCGGCATAGGCATCATACACGGCCCGCGCGTCAGCTCCGCAAGCGGCCAGCGCGAGATGGAGCGGATGAAGGCGCAGGCCCGCCGGCAGGCCGCCGCGATGGGCGCCGACGCCGTGATCATATCCGTGGACCAGGCCGACTCCGGCCCGGCGATGGGGCAGTACACGGAGCCCGAGATGTACCTGAGCGCGCTGGCCATAAAATATGTCGTCAACGTCTCAACAGCCGATATCGTCCGGGACTGAGGTCCGCATTGCGCTGGACCGCGCCGAGTCCAACACCTGGCGCGGCCGCGGCATAGTGATAGACCTGTTCCGGTTCTCCAACACCGTATGCGCCCTCGTCGAGAGCGGCCGTAAGGACATACGCCTTTTCCCCACGCCGGACCGCGCGCTTTCGGCGCGCCGCCTGGAGAAGGACGCCGACCTCTTCTCCGAGATAGACCTTGGCGTGCCGCAGTACGACAATTCCCCTTACACGGCCCTTTACGGCTCAGACCCGGCGAAGACCGCGCTGTCGGTCACCAACTCCGGCTCGCCGGCCGCCTCCTCGCTGCTGCTCGCGAAGGAAGTGCTTATAGCCTGCTTCGCCAATTTCCCGGCGGTGGCGGCCTACTGCCGCGCCAACCCGATGCCGACGCTGATAGTGCCGGCCTGCCTTTTCTACAACGCCGCGCACGTCGAGGATATGATCTGCGCGCGCGCCCTCGTCGACGAGCTGGACGGGAAGGATTCCTTCCCCGCGGCGCTCGAGGAGATACACCATAGCGGCCGCGTGCTGGACTTCATGGCCTTCAGGCCGGAGACCGGCAAGCGCGACATGGAGCTGGTGCTTAAGAAAGGCTGGATGAAGGCCGTGCCCCGCGTGAAGTTCAAGGCGGGGGTGGGCCACGTGGAGAACGCGGTATGAAGAAGAAAGCGGTAGTACTTTTTTCGGGCGGGCTGGATTCGACCACGGCGCTGAGCTGGGCGCTGTCTAGAGGCTACGACTGCGTCGCGGTCTCCTTCGACTACGGGCAGCGGCATGACCGGGAGAACAGGAGCGCGCGCGCGATAGCCCGCAGGCTCGGCGTGAAACTGCACGAGATAAAACTGGATTTCCCGTGGTTCGACACCTGCTCGCTGGTGAACAAGAAGCTGAAGCTGCCCGACGTGAAACTGGCTAAGATAGGCCGTAAGGGGGACATCCCTTCCACCTACGTGCCCGGCCGCAACCTGGTGTTCGCCTCGGTGGGTTTCTCGCTGGCGGACGCGATAGGCGCCGACGCCATAGTGCTGGGCCCCAACGTGGTGGACTATTCCGGCTACCCGGACTGCCGCCCGGAGTTCTACCGCGCGCTGGGCAAGGCCGCGGCCTACGGCACCCGCCGCGGCGCCAACGGCCGCCCGATAAAGATACTGACCCCGCTGATAAGGCTGAGCAAGGCCGGCATAGCGAAGCTCGGCAGGAAGCTGAAGGCCCCGCTTGAACTTACCTGGAGCTGCTATCTCGGCGGCAAGAGGCCCTGCGGTCATTGCGATTCCTGCAAGCTGCGTGCGAAGGGCTTCGCCGAGGCCGGCTTCGCGGACCCCGCGCTCAAATGAAGATCTCCGCTCCCGTCGCCGAAATATTCTGCTCGCTGCAGGGCGAGGGACTTTACATGGGCCAGCGTCAGGTGTTCCTGCGCTTCGCCGGCTGCAACCTGCGCTGCGGCTACTGCGACGAGCCGGCCTCGCTCGACGACGCCGCCGCCCGCGCTATGACACCGCAGGAGGCCGCGGCCGCCGTCGTGAAGCTGGCCCGGTCGAAGAAAGCGTCCGACGTGTCGCTGACCGGAGGCGAGCCGCTGCTGCGCCACCGCTTCATCAAGGCGCTGGCCCCGCTGCTGAAAAAAGCCGGCCTGCGCCTGCACCTGGAGACCAACGGCGTGCTGCATCGCGAACTCAAGGCCGTGGCGCCGCTGGTGGACGTGGTGGCCATGGACATAAAATTGCCGTCCGCCACCGGCCAGCGCGCGCGCTGGGCGGACCACAAGCGTTTTTTCTCGGTGGTTCCGGAAAAGACTTTCATCAAGACGGTGGTTACCAACAGGACCGGGCTGCCCGAGTTCGCCAGGGCCGTAAGGCTGGCGGCCTCGGTCTGGGACGGCGTGCCGTTCTTCATACAGCCGGCCACCGCCCGGCGCGGCGTGCGCCCGCCGTCGGCCTCTTTCGTGGCCGAGGCCAGCTGTCTGGCTGCCGCGCTGCTGCCCCACGTGAAGGTGCTGCCCCAGCAGCATCCCATCTGGGGCGTGAAATAAAAACGGAGGTAGGGGTTATGGCCGAAGGGACTTTTCTGATAGACTGCCCTTGCTGCAAGGCGAGGATAGAGGTGGACGCCAAGACCGGCAAGGTGATAAAGCACTGGGAGAAACCCAAGGTCAAGGAAGGGGGGGACCTCATGGCGGAGGCCATGAAGAAGATGCAGGCCGACAAGAGCCGCCTCGACGATTATTTCAACAATGCCGGCAAGTCCATGGAGGAGAAGAAGAAGGAGCTGGAGCGCAAGTTCGCCGAGGAGAAGAAGCGCATAGAAGACTCCGGCGACACCTCCAAGCCTATAAATCCGCTGGACTTGGATTAACTCGTATACTTATAAATATAGATAAGGCCGCCTTTGCGCGGCCTTTTTTATTTAAACCCCATCGTTTTTTGCGAATTATTGAGTTATTGCGCAACGTCCCTGATAAATAATCGAGTTATCGTGCAGCGTCCCCTTTAACGCGCGCGCGTTCGGGGCCGGAGGGCCCAGATGGGGGTGGGTCCTTTTTTCGGTTTTTTAGGCCTCTACGGCCCTTTGAAAAGAAACGGGCGGCGGCTATACTATTGGCATGACCAACAAAAAACTCGCGCTCTCGCTGCTTGTTTCCTGCGTCATGCTCCCTGGTTTCGCCGCCGCACAGGCGGTGTACGGCAACACCTCGGACGCAAAGATCGAGAAATTCAACGCCAAGATCGCCAGGACCGCCGAGGCCCTGGGCGTCAGCGTGTACGAGGACTACCCCGTACAGGCCGGCGGCTCCGCCTCCGCTTCCAATTCCGCCGTCCCCGCCGTTTCCGCTCCCGCCCGCGCCGCGGCCCGCTACCAGGTGCCCGCGCTGAGCGAGCCCAAGGCCGATGTCCCGCAGAACTTCGCCGCCGGCGAGTCCACCTCCTATACCGGCACCGCGGTCACCATCTGGCACGCCGTGGCGCAGCAGGTCGGCGACCTGATCCCCGGCTCCGGCGCCCCCTCTTTCGAGGAGATCTCCGACCGCGTCAGGAACGCCTCGGTCTCCCGCGCTTATCCCGCCCGCCAGGCCGGCCAGCCCTCTCTGTTCACCGACCCCGGCTTCGTTTCCGAGTTCGAGCGCGCCACCGGCGCCCGCTTCTCCGAAGGCAACTACGCCCATTTCCTGATAGACGGCGAGAACTCCTTCGCCGCCAAGGACTCGCTGATAAAGAACGCGAAGAAGAGCATATTCGTCTCCAGCTGGGCCTTCTACGACGACACCACCGGCTACGAGGCCGCGCAGATGCTGATAGCCAAGAAGCAGCAGGGCCTCGACGTGAAGGTGATGATAGACAGCATGGTCTCCAACAGCCACGGCATAAAGGTCGTGAAGATGATGAAGAAGGCCGGCATCGAGATCGTGATGCACACCGACGCCGACAGGTACTCCGACATCTGGCACGTGAAGAGCATGGTCATCGACGACCAGTACGCGATCACCGGCGGCATGAATTTCGGCGACGTCTACTCGCATAAGGGCAACGGCAGCATAAAGTGGCGCGACACCGACGTGCTGTACTCCGGCCCCGCCGTGGCGGCCACCAAGGCCCTGCTCGGCGCCGAGTGGAACGCCCAGGTGAAGGCCAAGGGCCTCGGCTTCGGCCTGGTCGACACCGGCTCCCGCGGCGAGTACGAGTCCGGCGCCGCCCGCGTGGCCGTCGTCCTCGAGAACCCCCCGGTAGATTCCCCGATACTCATAAGCATCGTGAAGGCCATGTACGGCGCGACCAGGAACATCAACATAGAGAACGCCTACTTCGTGGCGATACCGGTGGTCACCCAGGCCGTGCTGGACGCCCGCGCCCGCGGCGTCGAGGTGACCATACTGACCAATTCCAAGGAGAGCATAGACGCCGAGGGCAAGCCGATAGTGGACGCGATGAACAAGTGCCTGATCCCGCTGGTGCAGTCCGGCGCCAGGATATACCTCAAGCAGGGCGCGGAGCAGACGCTGCACTCCAAGTTCATGACCGTCGACGGCGAGTTCGCCAGCCTCGGTTCCTACAACCTGCACCCCCGCGGCGAGCGCTCCGACAGCGAGATGAACGTCAACCTGATGGGCCGCGACACCGTGGCCGAACTGGACGCCGCCTTCTCCCGCGACATAGCCGCCGCCAGGCCCGCCTCGGTGCAGGACCTGCAGGCCAAGCCCGGCCTGGTCTCGCAGATCATGTCCAGCTGGTTCTACGCCCACCTCGGCGCAGAGGTCCCCGGCGCCGCCGGCCTGGCCTCCGGCAACTGAGCCGGACCGACCCGAAAAGCCGGGACCCGCGAGGGCCCCGGCTTTTTTATGGCTAATCCGCCCTAAAATATCTAAAATATATATATGCATAACGACCTGCGGGAGATATTGCTCTCCGAGGCTGAACTGCGCGACGGGGTGAGGCGGCTGGGGGAAAGGATCTCCGCCGACTACGCCGGCCGCTGCATCACGCTGGTAGGCGTGCTGAAGGGCAGCGTGTTCTTCCTGACCGACCTGGCCAGGGAGATAAAGACCGACGTCCGCATGGATTTCACGATGGTCTCCTCCTACTCGGGGGAGCGTTCCACCGGCGTCGTCAGGATGCTGCTGGACCTCAAGGAGAGCATAGAGGGCTCCGACGTCATCATCGTCGAGGACATAGTGGACTCGGGACTGACGATGGAGTACCTGCTGCAGAACCTGAAGACGCGCCGGCCTCGCTCGCTCGAGGTGTGCACGCTGCTCGACAAGCCGAGCCGCCGCCGCTCCCAGGTGGCGATAAAATATTCCGGATTCTCGATCCCCGACAAGTTCGTGGTGGGCTACGGCCTGGACTTCAACGGCCTGTACCGCAACCTGCCCTACATCGGGGTCCTCAAGCAGGAAGTCATCGAAGGAAATAAATCATGCCGCTGAAAAAAAACCTCAGGCAGCTCATGTTCTGGTTCCTGGCTTTCGTACTGTTCGTCGCCGTGTACCAGAATATAAAAGGCGTCGAGCGCGAGCGCCAGATCCCCTATTCCGAGTTCAAGGCCAAGCTGCGCGATAAGTCCATTACTAAGGTGACCGTGCGCCAGGACCTGATACGCGGCGAGATCAAGGAGACCGACGCCGCCGGCGCCTCCAAGACCGTGAATTTCCGCACGATACCGCTCTCCGATCCCAAGCTGATAGAGGACATGGAGACCGCCGGCGTGCAGAACTTCGCCGCCGAGGCCGACCGCGGCTGGATAGCCACCCTGCTCCTCAACGTCGGGTGGATAGTGCTGTTCATCTTCCTGTGGTGGTTCCTGTTCATGCGCCAGGCGCAGATGGGCGGCAAGCAGGCCATGTCTTTCGGCAAGTCCAAGGCCAAGCAGCAGGACCTCCGCAAGAACAAGGTCACCTTCAAGGACGTCGCCGGCTGCGACGAGACCAAGGAAGAGCTTAAGGACATAGTAGATTACCTCAAGAACCCCAAGAAGTACCAGACGCTCGGCGGCGAACTGCCCAAGGGCGTGCTGCTGTACGGCCCTCCCGGCACCGGCAAGACGCTGCTGGCCCGCGCGGTGGCGGGCGAGGCGGGCGTGCCTTTCTTCACGTCGTCCGGCTCCGAGTTCGTCGAGATGTTCGTCGGCGTCGGCGCCAGCCGCGTGCGCGACCTGTTCGAGCGCGCCAAGAAATCCGCCCCGGCCATCGTCTTCCTCGACGAGCTGGACGCCGTGGGACGCAGCCGCTTCGCCGGCATAGGCGGCGGCCACGACGAGCGCGAGCAGACCCTCAACCAGCTCCTCGTCGAGCTCGACGGCTTCGAGTCCAAGGAAGGCATAATACTCATCGGCGCCACCAACCGCCCCGACGTGCTGGACAACGCGCTGCTGCGCCCCGGCCGTTTCGACCGCCGCATCAACGTGCCGGTGCCCGACATAAAGGGCCGCCTGGAGATACTGGGCGTGCACTCCCGCAAGGTGAAGCTGTCCCCCGAGGCCGACCTCAACGTGATAGCCCGCCACACGCCCGGCTTCGTCGGCGCGGACCTCGCCAATATCGTCAACGAGGCCGCGATCATCGCCGCCAAGAAGGAACAGAAGTCCGTCGACCAGAAGGACATAGAAGAGGCCATAGAGAAGATGATAGCCGGCCCGCAGCGCCGCACCCGCATCATCTCCGACCAGGAGAAGCGGATAGTGGCCTACCACGAGGCGGGCCACACCCTGGTGGCCAAGACGCTGCCCGGCTGCGACCCGGTGCACAAGGTGTCCATCATCCCCCGCGGCCCCGCGCTGGGCTACACGCTGCAGCTGCCGCTCGAGGACAAGTACCTGACCTCGAAGACCGAGATCCTCAACCGCCTGTGCGTGCTGCTGGGCGGCCGCGCCGCCGAGGAGATAGCGATAGGCGAGATCACCACCGGCGCGCACGACGACCTTTCCAAGGTGACGAACTACGCGCAGAAGATGGTGCTGGAGTTCGGCATGAGCGACAAGATAGGCCAGCTGTCGCTGAAGAAAGAGGATTCCGAGGTCTTCCTCGGCCGCGACATAGTGCGCCAGGCCGGCTACTCCAACGAGACCGCCCGCATCGTGGACGAGGAAGTGAAGCGCATAGTCAGCGACTGCTATATGAAGGCCAAGGCCGCGCTGACCGGCAACCGCAAGGCGCTCGACGCCATAGCCGGCAAGCTCATAGAGAACGAGGTCGTGGACGCGGCCGAGATAGACGCGCTGATAGCCGCCGCGAAGGCGGCCTAGGCCGACGGGGGGAATATTGTACCTGCACTACGTTAAAACGCTCGCGGACATACTGGCGGTATACTACATAGTCTACCGCCTGATACTGCTGCTGAAAGGCACGCGGGCGATGCAGGTCATCTGGGGCGTGTTCATACTCGCCGTGGTGACCGCCGTGGCCAAGTTCCTGGACCTCGGCGCCACCGTCTGGCTGATGCAGCAGTTCTGGCTCGCCGGAATCTTCCTGCTGATCGTAGTTTTCCAGCCCGAGATACGCTTCGCCCTCGCTAACATAGGATCGAACCCGCTCGGCCGCATCATGGTCTCGCAGGAGTACCGCTTCATCGGCGAGATGATGGAGGCCGTGCGCGCCGCGATGGCCGAGAAGACCGGCATGCTGATAGTGCTGGAGCAGGACATGGCGCTGCGCGACATCGTCGAGACCGGCGTGCGCGTGAACGGCGAGGTGTCGAAGGAGCTGCTGCTCACGGTGTTCCACGAGAACACGCTGCTGCACGACGGCGCCTCCGTGATAGCCAACAACCGCCTGGTGGCGGCCGGCTGCATACTGCCGCTCACCGAGCAGCAGGAACTTTCCAAGATCTTCGGCATGCGCCACCGCGCGGCCCTCGGCCTGAGCGAGGTGGCGGACGCCATAATAGTGATAGTCTCCGAGGAGACCGGCACGCTGTCCGTGGCCCGCAACGGCAAGCTGCAGCAGGCCGTGGACCCGAAGGACCTCGAAGCGATGCTGTACCAGCTGTACCGCTCCAAGGCCGAGCGCACGCTGCTCAGGCGCTCCGCCCGCCAGGAGCCCCCGGCGCCGCCGCCGGCCCAGCAGCCCCCGCAGGCCTAATATGAACATACCGGACCTTTTCCTCCGCAACTGGCAGATAAAGATACTGTCGCTGGTCATAGCCCTGCTGATCTGGTACTTCATCACCGCCGGCGCCTGATTGCCCTTAAGGCCTAAATTGACTGGGCCTAAATAATCCTCTCTATTGCCCTTTGGACGCTCCCGCCGCGGCCGCCCGCGGGCCATAATATAGGTATGATAAAGCGTACCCTTGTCCTGGCGGCGGCGGTCTCGATATTTTCCATGCCGGTGAAGGCCCAGAATTTCGGCCTGGAGCGGCCCCTCTCCACGGTGGAGGTGCCCGAAGTCTCGCCGGCCGCGCCGGACCTGTCCTCGCTGTCCGCCGAGTACGCCGAATTTTTCTCCGCGCTGAACTCCTATTCCAACACCGCCTTCATGGCGCCGCAGGGCAGCCCCGAGGCCATGCAGGCCTCGGCCGCCGGCCAGTACCTGCGCGGCCGCGTGGAAGAACTGGGCGCCCGCATAAAGGCCCTCGGCGGTTCCGTCCCCTCCGTGCCCGCCACCCGCGGCGCTTCCTTCTCGTGGAGGGTTTCAAGCGAGCTCAACGACGTGTTCGGTTTCGGCGGCCCCGCCGGCCGCTCGGCCGCGCCCGGCGTGGAGATACGCGCCGGCTACTGCCGCATCAATTTCGTCAAGGAAGGCGTGCCCTTCCTGGTGCAGTCCGACCGCTTCCTGAAGAAGGGCGAGGTCATCATCACCTTCGACGACGGCCCCGGCCCGCTGACCGAGGAGGTCTCGGCCGCGATGAAGGCCAACAACGCCCCTTCCGTGTTCTTCGTGCTCGGCTCCAAGCTGAACGCCGCCGGCAAGGCCCGCGTTAAAGCCGAGGCCGCCGACGGCAACTTCCCCGGCGTACACGGCTACTGGCACGCCACCGAGAACGGCAAGCCCCTCACCGCCTATTCCACCGCCAAAATACTCGATCAGCTCGGCGGCGTCAGCGATTCCATAAAGTCCGCCACCGGCGCCAAGCCCGTCTTCTTCAGGCCGCCCTACGGCATCATCACCCCCGACGCTCTGAAGGCCCTGTCCTCCGACCTCGGCCTGGTGCCCGTGGGCTGGACCATAGACACCCTCGACTGGTCCACCAAGGACCCCGAGGCGCTCTTCGAGAAGACCGTATCGATGATAAAGCAGCGCGGCAAGGGCATCATACTGATGCACGACATACACCCGCAGAGCCGCACCGCCGCCAAGCGCCTGGCCGCCTGGCTGGCCGAGAACGGCTACAAAGTGGTCTCGCCCGAGCGCCTGGCCGAGGCCTACCGCGGCGAATAACGTCATCCGCCTCTACGATGAGAGCGGCCCCGGCGGCCGCTCTTTCCGCTTTATATTTACTAAAATCATCTCATGGCGGGAATAAAGATATACGCCCACCGCGGCGGCATGACCGGCGAGCCGGAGAACACCGTGGCGGCCTTCAAGGCCGCCTTCTCCGCCGGCGCCTCCGGCGTGGAATGCGACATCCGCCGCACCGCCGACGGCCAGTTCGTGGCCTTCCACGACGCGCGCACCGGCGGCAGCTGCGTGCGCGACTGGAAGATCTCCTCCACCACCTGGCCGCACCTCAAGAGCCTGCGCGTGACCGGCCGCGAGCCCATAGCCCACCTGGACGACATACTTAACCTGATGATACTCCGTCCCGGGAAGGATTTCTATTTCCACCTGGCGCTGGCCCGGGAGTCCGACGCCGCCGACCTCGCGCTGCAGATACGCCGGGCCGGCGTGCAGGACCGCGCTTTCCTGCTGGAGTTCCAGCACCGCCGCCGCTTCCTGGCGGCCGCGCGCGCCGCCGCGCCGGACATAGGCCTGGCCATAATGCCTTTCTTCCCGTCCGACCTGCTGAACTCGGCCTGGTCGGCGGGCGCCTCGCGCGTCTGCTGCGGCTGGCTGGACTGGCCCTTCGCTAAACAGGTCTTCTACGCCGGCGCCGCGGCCTTCAAGTTCCGCGAACAGTGCGGCGCGGCCGCGCTGGCCGGCATAGAGGTCTCCGCCGGCATAGCCAACCACCCGCGCGACATGCGGCGCCTGGCCGAGCTGGGCGCGCGCGCCGTCTGGACCGACGACGTCCCGCTGGCAGCGAGATACCTTTAATATGGACAACATCGAACTTAACAAGGTGCGCGAGTATTTTTCCGCGGTAGCGGAGGCCGAGGCGGCGGTGGGGGAATTCTACGCCCTATGCCACGAGTACTGGCCCGACGAGGAACTGTGGCCGAAGATAGCCGCCGAGGAGGCGGTGCACGCGGGGGCCGTGCGCAAGATGCTGGAACTGGTGGCGAAGTCCCCTGATTCTTTCGCGGTGCTCAAGCCTCTCAGCCCGACGCCGGTAAGGCTTTTTATCGAGGGCGTTAAGGCCAACGCCGCCAAGGTGCGCGGGATGGTTTACAACAAGACCAACGCCATGGCCGTGTCGCGAGATCTCGAGCAGTCCATAATAGAGAGCCGCTACGACCAGCTGCTGGCCTGCGCCGACCCGGCCTACAAGGCCCTGGCCGGCGGGCTGACGGCCGATTCACGCGTTCATAAGGAAAAATTCTCGGCCCGGCTGGCCACCCTGGGGATAGCGAAATAATGTTCAAAAAGATCCTGCTCGTCGACGACGACGCCCTTGTGCTCAACTCCGCCCGCCGTTACCTGGAGGGGCAGGGTTTCAAGGTGGCGGCCGCCTCCGGAGGTTCCGAGGCCATAGAACTGGCCCGCGAGTCCAGGCCGGACCTGATAATAACCGACGCCGAGATGAAGGGCCTCGACGGCTTCGCGCTGTGCCGCGCCATAAAGGAGACCAAGGGTTTCTCCGACATACCGGTGATCATAGTCTCGGGCCGCAAGGTCTCCGACGAGGACATACTGTCCGGCTACAACAAGGGCGCGGACGACTATATCATAAAGCCTTTCTCTTTCCCGGTGCTGCTGGCCAAGATAAAGGCGGTGCTGCGCCGCTACGAGGGGACGGTTGAAAAGGGCGAGAAGATAAAGAAACTGGGCATGGTGATAGACCCCGCCGGGCGCACCGTGACCGTGAAGGGGCAGGTGGTGGACCTGACCCGCAAGGAATTCGACCTGCTGATGGCCCTGATCACCGAGGAGGGCAGGCTGCTTTCCGTGCCCTACCTGCTGGAGACCGTCTGGGGCTACGACCCGGCCAGCTACAACGATCCGCACACCGTCGGCGTGCACGTCTCCTCCCTCCGCAAGAAGCTCGGCCCCTTCGTCGGCGACCGCATCACCAGCGTCACCGGCCACGGCTACAAGCTCGAATAGGCGATCCCCGATTTGACCGAAATTTGACGTTTTTTTGTCGGCGGCTTTCCCGCGCGCTGGTATAGTATCAGTGCGAAAGGAGGGGTTATGCTGGCCGCCAAAACCGCTTTGTGGGTGATAATAGGCTCGGTGCTGCTGCTCACCGTCATTACTCCCCCGCTGGTGCGGCCCGCCGACGTGTACACCAAGATGGCCGACGACTTCGCCAGCTATTCCGCCGATAAGAAGGTCAAGAACCTCGCCGTGCTCGGCTTCGCGCGTAAGGCCCGCACCTCGCGCGAGGAGAGCGAGTATATCTCCGAGAAACTGCTTTCCTGCCTGGTGGAGTCGGGCAAGGTGAACCTGCTGGAGCGCTCGCAGCTGGACAAGGTGCTGGAGGAGCGGCGCCTGGCGGCCTCCGGCGTCGCGGAGGAAGCGCCCGAGGGGACCCGGTCCAAGATAGACCCCACCGACGCCATCATAGTGGGCACCATATTCGGCACCCGCGATCACCTGAAGATCATAGCCAAGATGATAGACCCGCTGACGGGGGCGGTGCTGCATACCGTGGAAGCGCAGACCGAGAGGCAGTGGGAGATACTGCCGGAGCGTCCCGAGTTCGAGTTCGAGGTGCCCGACCTCGAGGCCATAGCCGCGATGTTCGGCGAGCAGGAGTTCAAGCCGGCCTTCGTGGATTTCAGGGACGCTCCGGCGAGCCTCAGCACCGAGAACTGCAACGCCCGCAAGGCCAGGCTGGCCGCGCGCGAGATAGCCGCGCTGGACGCCAAGGCCCGCTACTGGGCCATGCAGATGCGCGACCCGGGCTTCGACAAGGCGCGGCTGCGGCGCAACCCCGGCGGAGAACTGCAGGACCCGGCCGACCGCCGGGCTTTTTACAGGCTGGTGAACGTCTATTACCGGGCGGCGGAAGCGCCGCGGCTGAGCGCCGCCGAGATGGACTCGGTGTTCGCGCTGATGAAGGAGGAGGAAGCTATCTCGGACGACTGCGGCCTGCACTAGGCCGGCAGCAGGCTGGCCACCAGGTCGCGTATCTCGCCGATGCCGAAGGGCTTTATCAGGCAGCCGTCGGCTTTCACGCCGGGGGCCACCGGGTCGGGGACGTCGGAGACCGAGCCGGTTATAACTATAAGCTTCATGCCGGGGCGCAGCGCCGCGGCTTTTTTTATTACTTCCTCGCCGCGCATGTCCGGCATCTTCAGGTCGCAGATCAGGGCGTCGTAAGCGCCGGCCGCGAGCTTCGCCAGGGCCTCGCCGCCGCCGGCGGCTTCTTCCACATCGAAGCCCCGGCTCGCGAGGGCGCGGCGTACGTAGTTCCTCACCACGGCCTCGTCGTCCACTATCAGTATCTTTTTCATACGGGCAGGGTCACCGTGAACACCGAGCCGCGCGGGCCGCTTTCGGCCCTTATCGCGCCGTTGTGGCGCTGCACTATGCCGGCGCAGACGGAGAGCCCCAGGCCGGTGCCCTTGCCCACCGGCTTGGTGGTGAAGAAAGGGTCGAAGACGCGGCCCAGCAGTTCCTGCGGTATGCCGGGGCCGGTGTCGGCCACCGAGGCGCTTACGGTCTCGCGGCCGGCCGCGTCGCGCGCGAGCGAGGTGGTTATGGTTATCACCCCGCCGTCGGGCATGGCGTCGCGGGCGTTGGTCAGGATGTTGAGGAACACCTGCATCAGCTGCTGGAAATCGGCGTTCACCATCGGCAGCGCCTCGCCGAAGGCCCGCTCTATCTTTATGTGCTTCAGCTCCATCTGCCGCGCGCAAAGCGTCAGCGTCTCCTCCAGCACCTCGTTCACGCTGACGGGCTCCAGGCGGGTCTTTTCCTGGCGCGCGAACGAAAGCAGCGAGGTGATGATCTTCTTGCAGCGGAACACCGAGCTCTCTATGTCCTTGAGGTCCTTGTAGTTCTGGCTGTCCTTCTCCGTGTTCTCTAGGACCAGCTGGGTGAGGCCCAGTATGCCGGAGAGCGGGTTATTGATCTCGTGCGCCAGGCCGCCGGCCAACTGGCCCAGCGCCGACATCTTCTCCGCCTGCACCAGCTGCCCCTGCGTCTCCTGCAGCTGGCGGTAGAGCTTGGCGTTCCTGAAAGAGAGGTTCACCAGCGAGCCGAAGAGCCGCGCCTGCTGCAGGTCGTTCTCGCCGTAGTACTCGCCGGACTGGCGGCGGTTTATGCCTATCAGGCCGGCGAGCGTATCGCCGTCCCGGAGGGGCAGCAGCAGCGAGGCCTTTATGCCCTCCGTGCCGGGTATGCCGGCGAAGACCTTGTCCTCGGCGGGGTTCTCTATCAGCGTCACTGCGCCGCCGGCCGCCAGCCGGGGCCCGGCCCGGCGGCACAGCTCCAGCCGCGCGGCCGCCATCTCCGGCGAGTCCAGGCCCTCGGCCAGGTCCATGGCCAGCCGCCCGTCGCGCCCGGCCACCGCGAGGAAGGCCTCGTCGGCCTTCAGTATGCGCATGGCGGAATCTATTATTATGCGCGGCAGTTCGTCGGGTTTTATCGTAGAGAAGATGGCGCGGGCTATGTCGTTGAATTTGCGCTTCTCGAGAGCCCGTTCCACCACCGCCGCCAGCTGCGACACCTGGAAGGGCTTGTGCAGGTAGTCGAAGGCGCCTTTCCTGAGGCTCTGCACGGCGGTGCCCATGGTGCCGTGGCCGGTGGCCATGATGACCTCCAGCTCGGGGTCGAGCTTCTTTATCTCGCCCAGCGCCGTGATGCCGTCCATGCCGGGCATCATGATGTCCATGATGGCCAGGTCGAACCTTTCGGCCCGCACCTTCTCCACGCCGGCGGCGCCGTCGGAGGCGCAGGTAACGCGGTAACCCAGCCGCGTCAGCGCCGCGGTTATCAGTTCCTGCAGCGCCTCTTCGTCGTCCACCACAAGTATATTGGCTTTGTAGCTCACCTTCTGATTCTATAAAAAAGAAGGGGACGCTTTTTACAATTTGACTATTGTGGATAAATAATCAATTAGTAAAAAGCGTCCCCTAAATCCCCCTAAATCCGGAATAAGCTCCGCTAGTTCTTAGCCTTTCATGGCCGCTTGGCATAAAAAATGCCCCGTCACCGGCATAGACGGGAATTTTATGGAGGCGGTAATGAAAAGACATATAATAGCGATGGCGGGTTTTGCGTTCTTCGCGGCTGGCGCGGCTAACGCTTCGGACGTTAAAGTACTGTTCGACGGCCCCAGCGGCACAAGCGTTAACACCTACCTGCAGGAGCGGGCGGATCAGGAGAAGGCCGGCCCGAAAGCCGGCGAGCCGGCAATTAATGCCGCGCCAGCGGCTCCCTACAGGGGGCGGCTGGTGCTGGTTAAGAACCTTCTTTCCGGGCTTTCGGCCGGGGAACGCGTCGAACTGATGTCCGGGATGCGCATAGCGGACGGCAATATTTTCCCGGCGGACAGGGCCGCTCTTATCGATAAAGGTCTCCCCGCTTCGCGCGTGGACGCTGTTCTGAAGCCGTTCATCGCTTCAGCGGCCAGGACCGAGGGCATGACGGACAGCAATGGCGGTATAGAACTTGGAGCGCTGCTGAAGGACCTTCCGGAAGAAGCCCGGCTAGAGTTCATTGAAAGCATGCGCGTTCTCGACGGCAAGGTGGCGTCGGTAAAGACCGGCCAGTTGGGGGCGACCGTTCCCGCTGAAAGGGCGGAGCAGATAATTCAGTCGGTGTTGCCGTCGGTCGTTAATGGTGCTGCCGTCAGGAGTGTTGTAAAGAACGCTACGTGCGAGGCCTGGATATTTAACGACAGGACGATCGAGTACGGCTGTTCCTCCACGGAGGACTCGACTTGCGATTCTAGTGTTTGCAAATAAGTACGGAAGTGGTGTGCGCGTAGTCATTAGCTCAGGGGCGCAGTTTATGAATAGACACGGAGGCATTCTTTGTCCGGTACTGTGCGCGCTGCTAGCCGCCGGCTGTGCCGGCGGGCAGCGGCGTATAACGCGTGCCGCCGCCTGCGTGGACGACGCAAAACAGAGACGGGACAATCCCGCGATAAGCGCCTGCGCCGGCGGCCTTCGTGGCGCGGACCTCTCCGCGGAGAGCCTGCGAGGTTATCCTGACGGCGCCGTAGATTCCCTCTTCCGGCTTCTGCGTTCCGCGTCGTTCTATTCGCCCGACGATGAAAGCCTGGCCCTTAAGGTGAGGACGGTTTTCGAGGAGAAGGCGCGGCGCGGCCGGGCCGGCCCGGAAGACGCGGCTAAGACCATTTCAGGCCTGGTGGCTGCTCGGCTTTTTAGCGAGGCCTCCTCGCTGAAGGGACGTTTCCCGGATGCGGAGGCCGTGGATATCCCCGCCGTGATCGGCGCAGGGAAAACGGCGGGGCAGTGGCAGGTCTTCGATATTTCGGCCGACGGCGGGCGGGCAGATGCGCTTACCCTGCCGCTGGGCACCGGGCCGAAGGTTGTAATAGTGGTACTGCCCGGCTGCGGGTCCGTAGTGTCGGCCATAGCCGGCGTAAAACGCAGCCCAGGGCTGGCCGAGACGCTGCGCGCCAACACGGTGGTCATAACCCGGTCTTTCGACCCGGCCGCCGTCAGAGCGGATAAAGCCCTCTTCGCCCCGATTCCGGTCTACGTGGCCCGGAAGTCGGGGGACTTCCCCGGTTTCGACCTGACCTTCTCCCCGCGTTTCTACTTCCTGCTGGACGGGAAGGTGCTGTATGATTTTAAAGGCTGGAGCGACGACAACGGCGAGGTTTCCCTGGGAAAGATACGCAAAGGCCTGAAGCTGATAGGGCTGGGCGGGAAGGACCCGGCATGAAGAAGGCCGCGGTCTTGTGCCTATGCCTTGCCGCGGCCGCCGCGGCTGAAGGCCAGTACCGGGGCAGGCTCATGACCGTGAAAGACATACTCGGCGGTCTGCCGCAAAAAGACAGGACCGAGTTCATGTCCGGCATGCGCCTGATAAACGGGCGCGTGGCCTCTATGAACTATGCCACGCTGAAGAAGCGCGGCTTCTCCGGAGCCAAGACCGATTCCATTCTTAAGGCCTTCGAGTCTTCCGCCGCCGACGCCGAATCTTTTGTGCCGGCCGGCGGAAAAACGCTGTCGGATATGCGGGAGGTCATGCGCGGCGTTCCTCCGGCGGCCGCCGCGGATTTCCTGGACAGCCTTACGTTGCTTGACGGCGGTTTCGTCTCGGCGAGGACGGCGCTCCTTGAGCGGTCAGTGCCCCCGTCGAAGTACGGCGAGATACTGAAAGTTGTCATGCCCTTGGCCCGTTCCGGCCCGGCGCTGTTGCGCAACGCCAGCTGCGAGGCCGCCGCGGAGGAGGATGGGGGGCCCGTCCAGCGAGGATGTTCCTACAACGAGGGCTACACCTGCAACCAGGCCCTGTGCCGGTGAGACGCCCAAAGGCGTACCCTTACATAAACGAAGAACCCCGCATGGGCGGGGTTCTTCGTTTAGGGAAATCTGGCGGAGTCTTCGCACTAAAGTTCGACTTTTCTTTGCCGAAAACCCCGATAACCCAATATAAACGCTGCTTTCTGTCTTTAGATCAGCGGTACGGGGAAGCTTATCCGCGAGATGTCGTCGCAGGCGTGGCCACGCAGCGCGGCCCCGCACTGCTCCTTGCCGCGAGAAGTGGGTTCGCACCCATTAGAGGTCCCCGAGTCAAGAGGCAAAGCCTCTCCGACCACAGGTTTGTGGTTTCTCCGCTCATAGAAATCCGTTCTGTCATGCTGCTCAAGGCTTAGCCGCTCCCTGGTTCTCTTTAAGTGGCGTCGGACGAAGCCGCACCACGCACCCATCAGGATCAAGGCCGCGGCAATACTACCGCCGAAGCCCCTGCCCCGTGTAACCGGGGCCCAGAAAACCGTTGGTTCCCAGTCGTGTCCATTTAACGGCGAACAAAATGTCCGCCCACAAGTTTATGGCTTGCGGCTTGCGCCGCGCCAGCGCTTCATTGGCTCACGACCAGGGCGTCTCCGCCTAAAACAGCGGGTGCGGCAGGCGTCTAATCAAGGCTACTGGTTCTGCCAGCGAACCCACGAGCTCGCCTGCCGCACCAAATCTTCACGCGAAAGCCCGCGCCTCGTCGAAAGCGATTCTATCCTTTACCACGTGATAGCAGGCACGCGCCAGTTTGTGCGCCACCGCCTTCCAGGCTACTACGCTGTTGGTGCGTGCCTTCTTGCGCTGGTAGAACTTCTTGACACGTTCGTTATACTGCACGGCATGGTGCGCCGCTTCCACAAACGCCCAGGCCAGGTACTTGTTCCCATTTTTCCGGTTGTTCTCGCCCTTCTTCTTGCCGTTGCTCCAGCGGGAACTCCCCACGCACCGCGCGTACGAAGCGAACTGCCCCACTTCTTCAAAACGCTCCATGTCCCCGGCTTCATACATAATGGTCATGCCGAGGATCTCCCCGATTCCGTCGATTGTCGTCACCTGCTTGAACTCCGGCTTCACCTTGGCCTGCTCCAGTGCTTTCCGTTCAAGCACCGCTATCTGTCCGTCGAGGCAGCGCAGAATCTCCAAACTGCTTTTTATCGCCATTACGCGGAAGGCGTTTCCGCCGCAGAACAGCCCCAGCGTATTTTCATCCAACCTGCGTATGCCGGCCTGCGTTATCTGCTTGCCGCTGTTGCGGGTGACCAGATTCTGGATGCTCAGGATATGCGTGACGCGGTCCCGCACTAACTGTGCCCTTTTGCGCAGCAGGTCGCGCACGGCGCGCTCTTCTTTCGGGTAGATGTAGGCCGTCGGCAGTATTCCCAACCTCAGCAGGTGCGCCAGGTGCCGTGCGTCGTGCTCGTCGGAGGTGTACTTCAGCCCGTCGTATGTCTTCACTGCTACCGTGTTTACAAGTTTCACTTCGTAACCGGCCTCCAGAAGACCGTCGACCAGCCAGTACCAGTTGTACGTAGATTCAACCGCTATTGCCTGGATGCTTTTTTTGTGCGGTTTCAACTGCGCCAGGATCGTCGGCAGGTCGTTCGGGTGGCGTTTCTCATAGACGACTTTATCGCTCTGGTTCAGGATTACCAGTACGCTGTTGTTGGAATGCAGGTCGATTGCGGCGTATAATCTCATAAGTGTCTCCTCCTCAGGTTTGTAACTTTGCTCCTCGACAAAGCAATTTTACACAACCTGCAGGAGGGGACCTCTAGATGATTATCA
>CALMZU010000305.1 GCA_937870775.1 uncultured Elusimicrobia bacterium | reverse complement strand
ACGCCGGCCCGTGCTTCATCGGCTTCGCCATCGGCGAGTCGCTGGGCGCGGCCGCCCTCCGTATCGCCGGCGGCATCTTCACCAAGATCGCCGACATCGGCTCCGACCTGATGAAGATCGTCTTCAAGATCAAGGAAGACGACATCCGCAACCCCGGCGTGATCGCCGACTGCACCGGCGACAACGCCGGCGACTCCGTGGGCCCGACGGCCGACGGCTTCGAGACCTACGGCGTGACCGGCGTGGCGCTGGTGACCTTCATACTGCTCGCCGTGGCCAACCCCGAGGACCAGATAAAGCTGCTGGTCTGGATCTTCGTGATGCGCATAGGCATGATCGTGACCAGCGCTTTCTCGTACTGGGTCAACGGCCTGATAGCCAAGGGCATGTACGGCGAGTCCGCGAAGTTCAACTTCGAGCACCCGCTCACCTCGCTGGTGTGGCTGACCTCCCTGGTCTCCATCGGCATGACCTACCTGCTGAGCTACCTGCTGATCCCCGAGCTGGGAGACGGCACGCTGTGGTGGAAGCTCTCCACCATCATCACCTGCGGCACCATCGCGGGCGCGCTGATACCGGAGCTCGTGAAGGTCTTTACCTCCACCAACTCGGGCCACGTGCGCGAGGTGCTGGCTGCCTCCAAGGAAGGCGGCGCGTCCCTCAACATCCTGTCCGGCCTGGTGGCCGGCAACTTCAGCGCCTACTGGATGGGCATGGCCATCATCGCCCTGATGGGCGGCGCCTACGTGGTGTCCAACCACGGCCTGGCGATGATCATGATGTCGCCGGCCATCTTCGCCTTCGGCCTGGTGGCCTTCGGCTTCCTGGGCATGGGTCCGGTGACCATAGCCGTTGACTCCTACGGCCCGGTGACGGACAACGCGCAGAGCGTGTTCGAACTGTCGGCCATCGAGAGCCTGCCCAACATAAAGGACGAGCTCAAGAAGGACTTCGGCTTCGACGTGGACTTCACCAACGGCAAGATGCACCTCGAGGAGAACGACGGCGCGGGTAACACCTTCAAGGCTACCGCGAAGCCGGTGCTCATCGGCACGGCCGTGGTGGGCGCGACGACGCTGATCTTCTCGATAATACAGATGCTCAAGGCCAAGTACGGCATCGTCGGTCCGGAGGGCATCTTCGAGGGGCTGTCGATAATGAACCCGAAGTTCCTGCTGGGCCTGATAACGGGCGGCGCGATAATCTTCTGGTTCGCGGGCGCCTCGATGCAGGCCGTCACCACCGGCGCTTTCCGCGCGGTGGAGTTCATCAAGAAGAACATAAAGCTGGAAGGGGCGGACGCGGGCCGCGCTTCCGTCGAGGACTCCAAGAAGGTGGTCGAGATCTGCACGCAGTACGCGCAGAAGGGTATGTTCAACATCTTCATGGTGGTGTTCTTCAGCACGCTGGCTTTCGCGTGCCTGAACCACTACTTCTTCATCGGCTACCTGATCAGCATCGCCGTGTTCGGCCTGTACCAGGCCATCTTCATGGCGGACGCTGGCGGCGCGTGGGACAACGCGAAGAAGCTCGTCGAGACCGAGCTGAACGCGAAGGGCACGCCGCTGCACGACGCTTCCGTGGTGGGCGACACGGTGGGCGACCCGTTCAAGGACACCTCGTCGGTGGCCATGAACCCGATAATAAAGTTCACGACGCTGTTCGGCCTGCTGGCTGTTGAGCTGGCGGTTACGCTGGACACGGGCGTGAGCCACATGCTGGCGGCGGTGTTCTTCGTCATCAGCGTGATCTTCGTCTGGCGCTCCTTCTACGGCATGCGCATCCCGCAGGACCTGAAGTAAAAAGGAACACTGCGCTAACGGAACTCCCCGCTTCAAGCGGGGAGTTCTTTTTTTTGCGTGCCTGCTCGGACGGCGGGGCTGCCGGGGTGAGGTCCTAAGCGTGCGCGGCCGCGGAGGGCCGGGCGCTTTCGCCGGCGAAGAACTCGTCGCGCACACAGTGCG
>CALMZU010000304.1 GCA_937870775.1 uncultured Elusimicrobia bacterium | reverse complement strand
GAGGCCGAGTGACGAGGCGCGCGCACGGTGTGCGCGACGCCGTGTTTTGCGTTCCTCGGACCGGCGTGCGACGCGCGGATGTTTACGGCGTTAGCGGCGGACTTTGAAGAGGCGGGAGTATTCCAGCGCGAAGCCGGTGGTCAGGTTGTAGGCCGAGCCCGGCAGCTTCTTGCCGGTGGCCAGGAAATAGCTGACGTACGGACTGATCTTGATGTCGCCGTAGAGCCTGGTGCTCACCTTCACCGTCGCCTCCAGCCGGTCGCGCAGGTCGTAGACCGTGTCGTAATGACTGTAGGCGAAGTTGCGGTACGTGCCGTAGGCGTTCAAGGTAAGCGCCGTGCCGGGTATGGGCGTAGAAAAATTGAAGCCCGTCTCGAGAGCGAACTGCGTATGAGCCGGCGAGTAGGTCAGGATCTTTTCCATCGTCACGCCGGCGTACAGCTCCTTCAGCGCGGCGCCCTCGTAAAGTTTCCAGCCGCCGCTGCCGCGCAGCACCTTCTTGAGCCGCGAGCCCGACTCGCGCGAGAACTCCGTGTCATAGGCCGCCGAGGCGTAGGGGCCGGCAACCATGCTGCCAAGCAGGCCGTTGTAGTTCTTCATCCGGTACACCAGCTCCGCCTCGTATACCAGCTGGTCCACGCTCTCGCTCGTCGTGGCCGGTTCGCCGCGCGGGCGCAGCGTGGTCTTGCCGTAGTCGGCCGACACGCCGGCCTCCAGCCTGAAGCGGCCCGAATAATACTCCGAGTAAAGCTTGCCAGAGCCCTGTATCAGCGTCTGCGGGTCGGCCGTCAGCTTGGATTCGTCGGTGTCCGCGTAGCCGGCCGGGCCCTGTATGTCGGTGTTCAGCGCTTTCAGCGAGAGGTTGCGCAGGTTCACCCGCCAGACGTCGCGCGGCGGCGTGACGTTGCGCGACTCCGTCCAGACGCGGCTCTCCCAGTCGCTCCGGGTGCCGCCGGCGTCCTTCATGGCTTTCAGCCCGCCTATGACCGCGGCGTGCAGCGTGGCCGGGTCGCCGGGGCGTTTCGGTTCCTTCTCGAAATCCTTGCCGGCCAGCAGGCTCGCGGGCAGCGCCGCCAGGTACAGTTCCTGGTCCGAGATGGACAAGCCGGCTATCTTGCCCGAGGCGTCCAGGCCGGAGACCGCGTAGTACTCGCGGCCGTCGTAGTCCAGCGGGGAATAATAGTCTCCGGCGCCGCGCTCCGGCACCTTCTTCGAGATGAAGCCGTTCAGGAAACTTCCGGGCACCAGCGCCAGCTCCACCGGCTCGTCGGCGCCCAGCCAGTTCTTCGCCAGCGCCGTGGGGATGTCTCCCAGCACCGTGCTGGAAAAGGGCCGCACCTTCACCACGGCTATCTCGGCGCGGCAGGCCTTGCGCGTCAGCGAGGCGGCCAGGTTGAAGAAATCAGGTATGCCGTACATCGCGTCGCCGCCGAGGCTGCGCAGGTCGGGCAGCAGGGTCTCGCCGTTGCCCAGCAGCTGGCGCAGTATCGCGTTCTTGACCTGCAGCAGGTCGCGGTAGAACAGCGGTTCGCGCGCGTCTTCCGGCGGAGGGGCGGACTCCAGTGCCGCCAGCGCCCCGCGGCGCGCCAGTTCCACCTTTATCACGCCGGCGCCGCGCGAATCCGGGAAAACGGTCAGCGCCGGGCCGGTATGCGGCTCGCTCTCCCAGCGGCGCAGGTCAACGCGCGTCTTCCTGAGGGATTCGTTGTCCCAGGACTTCGGGCCTATCAGCGCGTCTATGCCGCGCGCGCCCAGCAGCCAGCCCAGCTCGTCGCGGTTCAGGAATGAGACGGCCACCACCAGCCTGGCGTTCTTCTTGCCGCGCAGTTCGTTTATCACCGAGTAAAGGGCTTTCTCGTTCTTGGGGTCGGTTATTTCGAAAGGCGCCCCGGCCATGTCGGCGGCCACGGCGGCGTTGGCCGGCACCAGCGAGATGAAGGCCACGTTCACGCCGCCGATCTCGCGCAGCGCGTAGGGCTTTATCAGTTTCGCCAGTTCGGGGTCGTTCACCTTGACGTTGGTGCAGACGAACTCCGGCGCCGAGGAAGAGAGCTTTATCCCGCCGGAGGCTTGCCACCGCCAGAGGTTCTTGAGGTCCTCGGGCTCCAGCGCCGCCACGTCCGTGCCGGCCGCGGCCATGCGCTCTATGGCCCGGGCTGGGCCGAAGTTCCTCGCCGCGGCGGCCAGCGGCCCGCCGGCGCCGATGCTGACCAGCGCCGCCGAGCGTTTGTCGGCGGAGTCCTCGACCAGTTTCCTGTTCAGGCCGTCCAGCCCCATGGGGATGGAGACGCCGGTGAACACCTTGCGGCGGCCCTCGTGGGTCACGACGTGCTGGGTGCGGATCGTCGGCTCCCAGAGCGGCTTCTCCGCGCGCTGCGAGAGGTAGAGCACCGAGAACCTCGCCCCCGACGGGGAGCGGCCTTCCAGCAGCGCGGCCGGCTGGCGCTCCACCGTGAAGTAGGCCCTCATGGCCTCCTCCAGCGGGGGGGTGAAGGCGTCCATCATTTCCTGCGGCGGCAGCAGCAGCGAGCTGCCGCCCTCTATCACCTCCACCGGCCCGATCACCGAATAGTCGGTGGTGCGGTCCAGTTCCTCGGAGGTGAGCTCCTCGGGGCCGTCTATCAGGAACTTGGCGCCGTTGGTGTAGGTTATGGACGTCGCGGCCCTCTCCAGCTTCATCGTGGGCGTGGAGGTTATCAGGTCCTCAGCGGCCTGCGACAGGTCGAAATTTATGCGGTACTCGTGGTCGAAATAATAGATGGAGGCCGTCCTTTCGGCGGCGGAGGCCGGCGCGGCCAGCGCGGCCAGCAACAGCAGGTGACTGATGGACTTCATGCCTGATAAGATTAGCATTTTTGGCCTCCGGCCCGCTCCGGGAGCGGCGTTACAGCCCGGCGTTTAAAGCGGTATAATGTAAAAAACGGGCGCCGCCCGTTCCTAAGGAGACTATATGAAAGCTCTCGTCAAGAAATTTCCCGAAAAAGGCCTTTGGATGGAGGACGTGCCCGAGCCCGTGATGGGCGACAACGACGTCCTGATAAAGATAAAGAAGACCGCCATCTGCGGCACCGACGTCCACATCTACGAGTGGAACGAGTGGGCGCAGAAGACGATCCCGGTGCCGATGCACGTCGGCCACGAGTTCGTCGGCGAGATCGTGAAGTTCGGCAAGAACGTGCAGGGCCACAGGATAGGCGAGCGCGTCTCCGGCGAGGGCCACATCGTCTGCGGCCACTGCCGCAACTGCAAGGCCGGCC
>CALMZU010000303.1 GCA_937870775.1 uncultured Elusimicrobia bacterium | reverse complement strand
GCTGTTGGGGTACAGCTCGGCGAGGCGGGCGTAGGCGCGGGCGGCTTCCTCGTGCTTCTTCTGGTTGTAGTAGGCGTTGCCCAGGCGGAACAGCGCCACCGGGTGCTCCTTGGCGTCCTGGTAGTTGGCGGCGAAGCGGGCGAAGACCGAGGCGGCGTTCTCCATGTCGCCGGTCTGGAAATAGGCCTCGCCGAGGTAGAACTGCGCGTCCTTTATGGCGGGGTGGTCTATGTATTCCACGCTGAACTTCTTAAGCTGCTCGATGGCGCCGGGGTAGTCCTTCTTCTCGAAGAGGCGGCGGCCCAGGCGGAACACGGCCTCGCCGGAGGTCTTGTCGGCGGGCTGGCGCGCGGCCAGCGCGCCGAACCAGGCCTTGTAGTCCATGCCGGCGTTGCGGTCGAACACGGCCTCGGCGAGGTCGAAGGCGTCGGCGGCCTCGGGCGCGTCGGGGTAGCTGGCCACGGCGGTCCTGGCCTGCTCCAGCGACTGGGCGTCCTGTTTAAGGTTGTAGCGCACCTGCGCGAGGCGCAGCCAGGCGAGCGGCAGCTTGTCGCTCTTGGGATAGCGGTTTATTATCCCCTCGTAGGCGCCGACGGACTCGGCGTATTTCTGCGCGCGGAACCAGGTGTCGGCGATCTGGAAGTCGGCGAGCTCGGTCTCTGGCGCCTGCGGGTAGCCCTTGGAGAGGCGGCTCCAGGTCTCGACGGCCTGGCTGTAATAGCGCAGGCGGTAGAGGGCGAGGCCGGCGCGGTACAGCGCGGCGGGGGCGTAGTTGTCCCGGGGCTGCTCGGAGGCGAAGGCTTCGTACATCTGGTAGGCCTTCTCGAACTCCTTGCGGTTGAAATTGCCGTCGGCGAGCGCCATGGCGTCGGCGCCGGTGGGCTGCACGGCGTCGGGGAAGTTGGCCTTCAGCAGCTTAAGCTTCTCGCGGGCGCGGGCGGCGCCGTCGGTGTCGCCGGCTATGGCCAGGCACCACACCAGGCCGTCCTGCGCGTACATGGCCGAGACGTCGTTGGGGTAGATGCGGGCTATGGTGGTGTAGATGTTGCGGGCGTCGTCGACGAGGTTCATGGCCATGTAGGCCTCGGCGACGTAGAGCAGGCTGAGCGCGCGCCACTTGGAGCCGGCGGGCGGCAGATGCTTGAAGATGAACTGGTACGACGTGAGGATGTTGTTGTAGTTGCCGCGCTCGTACTCGGCGCGCAGTATCATGAACAGCGCCTGCTCGGCCACCTCGCTCGACGGGGCGAGGTCGACCGCGTTCTGGAAGGAGCGCAGGGCGTCGTCGGTCTTCTTGAGTTCCAGCTGGGCGGTGCCTTTAAGGTAGTAGGCGTTCTTCGCCAGCGCGTGCGACGGGTAGAGCGTGAGGAAGGAGTCCAGCGCGTGGACGGCCTGCAGGTAGTCGCCCAGCAGGTACTGGCACCAGGCCTGCTTGTAGTAGCTGGACGGAGCCACCGACGAGGTGGGGTAGGCGGTGGTGACCTTGGTGTAGGAGAACATGGCGTCGCGGGTCTGCTTGTTCTCCAGGAAGCTCTCGGCTATGAAGTACTGCGACAGCGCGGCGAAGAAGTCGCGCGGGTTCTTGTCGATGATGCTCTGGAAGTTGGAGCGGGCGCTGGGGTAGTCCTTCTTGTTGAACTGGCTGGCGCCTATGCGGAACACGGCGGCGCTCTTCAGCTTGGAATCGGGGTACTTCTTGAGGAAGTTCTGGTACTTCACTATGGCGCCGTCGAAGTCGCCGGCGTGGAAGAAGGAGTCGGCGGCGAGGAACTCGGCCTCCTCGCGGAAGTCGGCCCCGGGGAAATCCTTCACCAGCTTCTCGAACGTGGAGGCGGCGACGTAGTTCTTCCCCTCGTAGAGGTAGGCCTTGCCCAGGAAGAAGCGGGCCTCGGGCGTGTTGAGCTGCAGGAACAGCTTCTGCGCGGCGGGGTAGTTCTTGCGGTTGAGCTCTATGACGGCCTTGGCGAAGACCACGGCTGGCTCGCGCGCGTAGGAGAGGTAGGTTTCCTCCAGGCGGAAGAGGGTGCTCTGCGCCTGCTGGTAGCGGCCCACGGCGATGTTGGCGTACACGGCGCCCAGCAGGCTTTCGGGGACGATGTAGCTCTTGGGGAACTTGTCCTCGGTTTTGAGGAACTCCTTGAGGGCGCGCTCCCAGTTGCCCATGTTGTAATAGGCCTCGCCCACGCGGTGCTGGGCGCTGGCCTCCAGGCCGCTCTTGGAATAGTCCATGGCCTCGGCGTAGGCGGCCGCGGCGGCGTTGAGTTCGTCGATGACGGCGGGGTTGGCGCCGGAGAGCAGGCGGTCCTCGGAGGCCATGCGGGAGACCTTCTCCTGGCGCATCAGCTCCAGGCCCTTGGCCATGTGGGCCTCGCCCTGCATGAAACGGGCGTCCGGCGCGCGCTGGCTCTTGGGGTACTGCTTTATGAACTTCTGGAAAGCGTCCACCACGGCGGCGCGGTCGGTGGAGCCCTCGTAGAGCCCCGCCAGCGACCTGAAAGCGGCCTCGTCCTCGCTGAGCTGCGATATCTGCAGCTGCGCCCCCGCCCTCCCCGCCATCAGCATCACGCCCAACATCACCAGTAATTTTTTCATGCTCCCCTAATTTTATCAAATACATATTAATGGGGACAGGCTACTTTTTTAACCCGTCTTCCCCCAATGAGAAAAAAGGGGACAGGCTACTTTTCCAGCGCTATGCCAAAAGGAGTTCTTTACGGGGCCGGCCCCTTGGATGAACGCTGGACTCGAGATGATATGCAGTACAGATCCGGCTCTGCCAATTTTCGTCACCGTACGGCATCTGTCGGTTAACACTGCGATGCATCTTTTCTAGTTCCTGATCGCTAAGCGGGGTATCGACGAAATCCGTCCAGGCCTTAGGCAACGGGATCGGGGAACAAGCGGTTAAGTTGCGCGGCTTGACCCCTGCGTTCTCGCAATGAGAGGACCACGGCCAGTCCAAAGCGGAAGCCGCCAGGGCGGCTCGCACAGGATTTGCCTCAACATAGCGTTCCACCGCAAGAAGATGGGAATCTTCCTCGATAATAAAGCTTTTGAACCTTCCCTGCCAGATATGGCCGGTAGAGCAGTAATGTGTGTGATAACGTCGGACATGGCTGGTCATTAGCCATTGCATGCACAAGCTCAGATCTTTTGCCTGCTCCGGCTGAACCAGAAAATGGAAATGGTTCGGCATCAGGCAATAAGCGTAGAGTTTCACGGAAAACCGGGAAGTGGCAGTGGAGACTAGATTAATAAATGAACGATAATCGTCCGGTTTGTGAAAAACCTGGGCGCGAGCATTGCCGCGATTGATAACATGATACAGCAGATTGTCACCCAATCCCCTTCGTATTCTAGGCATATCCCCCCCTATAACTCTAAATACTTGCGAGACAGAAAAGTAGCCTGTCCCCTTTATTCTAGCAGGCGATGGCGACAAGGGGCTGTCGGGTTTGGGGATAAAAAAAGGACAGGCTACTTTTGAAAAAAGTAGCCTGTCCCCTTTTTTAGCCTCGATCAGGCGGCGTAGGGGGAGGTTAGGGCGCGAGAGGTTTTCTCGGCTTGGGCCTTCGCGACGAACTCGTCGAGGTTGATGCCGAAGACCTGCTTGTTGCCGCGCAGGCGGAGGGTGACGGTGCCGGCTTCCTTCTCCTTCTTGCCGACGACGACGAGGTACGGGATCTTGTGCAGAGCGGCGTCGCGCACCTTGGCGTTTATCGTCTCGGAGCGCAGGTCGGACTTCACGCGGAACCCGGCGGCCTTGAGCTTCAGCTCCACTTCACGGGCGTAATCCTCGGCCTCCTCGGTGATGTTGAGCACCTTCATCTGCAGAGGAGCGAGCCACAGCGGGAAGTTGCCGGCGTAGTGCTCTATCAGCACGCCGAAGAAGCGCTCGAGCGAGCCCATCAGGGCGCGGTGTA
>CALMZU010000302.1 GCA_937870775.1 uncultured Elusimicrobia bacterium | reverse complement strand
TGGTGAGAAAGACTATGCCCGAAGTGTTGAGGATCAGGAAGTACTGTTTTTCCAGGGCTATCACGGCGGGCGCGTGGCCGGAATGCTCTATGATGAAGTAGCCCAGCGGCGTGAGCGCCAGCAGCAGCAGGCCGGAGGCCAGCGACAGCCAGACGCCCTGCCACACCGCCACCGAAACGCTGGCCGACTTGCCGCGGCCGAAATACTGGGAGACGAAGGCGTTGGTGTAGGAAACGACGCCCACGAAGAAGCAGGCGAACACGAAGGAGAGCAGGCCGGCGGGCACGCAGGCGGCCAGCGCGTCCGGGCTGTAATGCGCGAGGAAGACGCGGTTGATGAACTGCATTACCGTGGAGGAAGCGGTGGACAGGATCAGCGGGTAAGCCACCGTCAGCAGCTCGCGCGCGCCGCCCTCTCCGCGTGTGAAGATTTTCATAACATATCCGCGTAGGCGCCGGCCAGCAGGTCGGCCTTTCTTATCCCCAGGGCTTTCATCAGCGCGGCGGCCTCGCGGCGGCCGGCGGCGAGGCGCTCTCCTGGTTTCAGCACCACTTCCAGTTCCATGAAGCGCCCGAGGCCGCGCACCTCGTCGAAGTGGACGCGGGTGCGGCCGGCGTGGCAGACCAGCCGCTTCTTGTAAACTTTCTTGGTGACGCCCAGCAGGCGGGACAGGGACCGCCGGGTCTTGGCCGCGTCGGGCACGGGCACCAAGGTGTAAACAGAAGCCTTAGGCCCTTTTAATCCGGCCCGGCGGTAGAAGACCAGGTAGTCTTCCCCCCCGCGCTGCTCGCGCAGCTTGAGCCGGCCGTTGGAGCAGTTGAAGAAGGTGTCGGCCTGCGCCAGGCGTTCGGTCCTGTCGGCGAGCGCCAGCCCTTTCTTCACCTGCGCGGCCCAGTCGGCCGCGCGGGCCTTGATCTCGACGTTCACCGCCATGGCGGCCTAGTCGTATTCTTTCTCGCCGCGCTTGCGCTTGCTGTGGTCCAGGATCTTCTTGCGCAGGCGCAGGGTCTTGGGCGTCACTTCCACGAACTCGTCCTCTTCGACGTATTCGATGGCCTGCTCCAGGCTCATCTGGCGGTGCGGGGTGAGCGTGATGGCCGCGTCGGCGGTGGAGGAGCGCATGTTGGTCTGCTTCTTCTCCTTGCAGGGGTTGACC
>CALMZU010000301.1 GCA_937870775.1 uncultured Elusimicrobia bacterium | reverse complement strand
GAGCCCGAGACCGCCGCCGCCCCGGCCCCCGCCCCGACCGCTAAGACCGCACCGGCCGCCAAGACCGCACCGGCCGCTGAGCCGGCCGCCCGGTCATCCGTCTCCGATCTGGACTTCCACGTTTCGGCAGCCAAGC
Organism: uncultured Elusimicrobia bacterium; assembly: GCA_937870775.1. Classification (GTDB taxonomy): domain Bacteria; phylum Elusimicrobiota; class Elusimicrobia; order Elusimicrobiales; family UBA9959; genus UBA9959. The sequence continues at coordinate 4,487 of CALMZU010000301.1, read as the reverse complement.
GCTACTGGGCCAAGAAGAAGTACCGCTCCGCCGCCGCCGAATACGCCGCCGCCATGCCTTTCCTGCCGCCCGGCGACCCGCGCGAACTTAACCTGGCCGAGCGCCGCGCCGCCATGCTGCTCAAGGCCGGCGACAAGGGCAAAGCCAAGCCCCTTTTCCTGGCGGCCATAGCAAGGGCCGGCGAACTTGGCCTGGAAGGAGAAGACCTGGCCAACGCCCATCTGGGCCTGGCCTATTGCCTCGAGCTGGAGAAGGATAAGCCAGGCGCCATAAGCCATTACGAGAAGGCCATGGCCCTGTCCTCCAGCAAGACCACCAAGGCCCGCATAGCCGGGACCATAAGCGACCTGAAGAAGGCGCGTTAGGAGGGGGCATGGAACAGAAGTTCGCAAAATGGGAGAAACTGCGGGTGAAGGGCGCCTGGAACTTCGTGCTGAAGTACGGCGTGGCCGGCTGGGGGCTGACCACGGCGCTGCTCTTCTCGGCGCTGATCTATTTCGCCGGGCGTTCAGCCGGGGCCAGTTTCGCGCGGGTGCTGCTGCCCAGCCTGGTGATATTCCCGCTCTTCGGCCTGGCCTGGGGCTGGGCGATGTGGGCCTTGAACGAGAAGGCCTACCTGCGGGCCAAGTCCGGCGGGAAATAGCCCCGCCGGGCGCGGCTGAAGCGGCGGCCCTGCGGCCGCCGCTTTCATTTCCGCCCGCGCGCTAGCGCTTGCCGCCGGCCGGCTGGCGGCCCGGCTCGCCGGAGAGCTTCGGCCTGCCGTAGTGGTCGTAAAGCTCGCTCTCGTAGTCCTCGCTAACCGCGTGGTCCGGGTCGTATTCGGGGCTCTTCTTTATGGCCTCGCGGGTCAGGTCCACGAATACCTCCGCGGTGTCCCAGTTCACCGATTCTATCCAGTGCGGCGAGATCAGCACCTTGCGGCCCGGCAGCCAGATGCCGGTGTCCACCACGAGGTAGCGGATGTTCCAGCCGTCGTCTACGATGTAGTCGCGCACGTGGCCCACGTGGCCGTCGGCGGCGTGCAGGCCGTAGCCGGCCACCGCGCGCGTGCCCTGCAAATGTGAGTCCCCGCCGCGGAAAGGCTGCGGCTCGCTCTCCATCAGCAGCGGGCTCCCCGACATGCTGCCCCCGTAGAAGGCGTCGCCCCAGTACAGCGGCCACGCGTAATGGCCGTGCAGGTCCAGCTCGTGCTGGCGGGTCACGGTCTTCTCGGTGTCTATGTCCGGGCTGTTGCGCACCTGCTCCATCGTCAGGTTCGCCGGGAAGGTCTCGTTCTTCCAGTCCGGCGAGCCCAGCGCCACCGGCGAGATCAGCACCTTGCGGCCGGACAGCCAGCCGCCTGTTCTCACCACCATGTAGCGCACCTTCCAGCTGACGTCGTCGAAGTAGAACTCGTCCACCGCGCCCAGCTCGCCGTCGGTGGCCTGCAGTTTGTAGCCCGTGAGGGCGTTAAGGTTCCTCAGCATTTTATCCCCCTTTGTGCCGCGGGAAAGACGGACGCGCGGACGCCGCCGCAGACGGCGCGCCTCGCTGCTTTATCCGTGGAGTTCCCCCAGTACCGCCATTCTAATAGATTTGCCCGCCGCGCGCAAAGACTTTTAAATTTGTAATATCCGTTTGGGGCCCGGACCCCGGGAGGGAAGATGATACACAAGTTCAAGGTAAAGACCGCGGCCTCGAACGAGATGGCCGAAATAACGCGCGAGGTGCAGGGGATAGCGCGCGAGGCCGGCTTCGAGGACGGGATCTGCCACGTGTTCGTGCCGCACACCACCTGCGGTCTCGCCATAAACGAGAACGCCGATCCCGACGTGAAGCGGGACATCATAGCCAAGCTGGACGACGCGATCTCGGAGGATTTCGACTACCGCCACGGCGAGGGCAATTCCCCGGCGCATATCAAATCGGCGCTGGTGGGTTCGTCGCTGGCGGTCTTCGTCGAGGAAGGCGCGCTGCAGCTGGGCACCTGGCAGGGGCTCTACCTCTGCGAGTACGACGGCCCCCGCGAGCGCGAGGTCTGGGTGAAGCTTATGAAGGGTTAGCTGCGCGCCGCAGCACGCGGCCGGCCACGTACAGCCCGGCCGCGGCGGCGGCCACGTCGGAGACCAGCCTGCCCGCGAACAGGCCGTCCAGTCCGTACAGCCGCGAGCCCAGCAGGGCCAGCGGTATCAGCAGCGCCAGTATGCGCAGCGTGTTGAGCCCCGCCGAGTAAAGCGGCCGCTGTATGCCGTTCATGAAGAACGTCGAGTAGCGGTGCAGTTCCAGGCAGCCGTAGCCGAAGCAGGTGAAGCGTATGTACTTCACCAGCACGGCCTTCACCGCCGGGTCGGCGGTGAAAAGGTCCGCGAAAAGGCCGGCGGTCAGGAAAAGTCCCGCGGCCGCCAGCAGGCCGAAGCCAAGCGCGAAAACCGTGGTCAGCCGCCGGGCCTGCAGTATCCGGTCCATCCTGCCGGCGCCGTAGTTCTGCGCCACGAAAGGCGTCAGCGACATCCCCACCGACATGGGAACGAGGAAGGAGAAGATCTCTATGCGGCCGGCCACGCCCAGCGCGGCCACCGCCGGCTCGCCGTAGCCCGCCACGATGCGCGTTATCACCGCGGCCGAGAGCGGCGTCAGGATGGAACTGTAGACGGCGGGCAGCCCCATGCCCAGCACGCTCCGCCACGACACCAGCACCCGCTTGAACGAGGTCACCGCCGAGCCCAGCAGCCTGTGGCGGCGGTGCAGCACCCGCGCCGTCAGCGCCAGCACCGCGGCCTGCGACAGCACGGTGGCCAGCGCCGCGCCGCGTATGCCCATGGCGGGCAGCCCCGCCGCGCCGAAGATCAGGGCCGGGGCCAGCGCCAGGTTCACCAGCGTGCCGGCCACCATCAGCGCGCTCGAGGCGCGGGTGTTGCCGGTGCTGGTCAGCACCACGCCCAGCATGTTCTGCAGGCCCATCACCGGCATGCCCAGGTACCAGACCGTCATGAAATCCCGCGTCAGCCGCAGCGCCTCGCCCGAGGCGCCCAGCCGCGTGAACAGCGCGTCCATCCCCGCCAGGCCGGCCAGCGCCAGCACCGACGAGAATATCAGCATCAGCAGTACCGCGTGCGTCGTTATGCGCGCGGCCTTCGCGTGCCTGCCGCCGCCCAGCGCGTGCGCCACCACGGTCATCGTGCCGCTGCCCAGCGCCATCATTACGAAGCCGAGCAGCATCGTAACCGGCATCGCGAAGGACATCGCGGCCAGCGGGTTGGTGCCCAGCCGCGACACGAACCACGCGTCGGTGAGGTTGTAGGCGTTTATCGCGAAGGTGCCGGCCAGCATGGGCAAGGCCAGCCGGAATATCGTGCGCGATACGCTCTGCTCGGTAAGTGACGCCATGTTTTCCGGTACCGGGGTCAATAGATGAACTGCACCGCGCGGAGAATGTCCATGCAGCCGGCGCAGCGCAGCCGCACCGAGTCGTCGGCGGTGCGCTCGGCGCCCGGGTAGAAAGAGAAGCGCTGCGCGCGCTTTATCTCCTTGAAGCGCAGGTCCACCACCGGGCGCGCCGGCAGCTTGGGCAGGGCGCGGGCGGCCTTGTCCTTGAGCGCAGCCTCCACGCCGGCCCTTATGCGCGCCTCGGCCTCGCGCGGGTGCAGGTGCACGGTGGCCTCGCCCAGGCCTTCCATCACGGCGGTATAACCTATGCGCGGCAGCAGCCGGCGCGCCTGCAGGCAGGCGCCCTTGTCGCCGGAGATGTAGACGCTCGGGACCTTCAGCGAAGCCGCGGCCCAGGCGTTCAGTTCGAACTCCGAGACGGGCCTGCCGTTCACGCGGAACTCGGCGAGCGTGGTGGACATCGTGTGGGACATGGGGCTGGCCGCCGAGCCGGCGCGGGAATGGTAGCCTATGTAGACGGCGGCGGCGAAGCCGCGCTCCAGCCCGTCCATCATCATCATGGGCCCGCCGCTCCAGCCGCGCACCAGCCGCGCCTGGCGCGGCAGCTCGGAATGCTCTATGTTGCGGGCGCTGCCGTGCGCGTCGCGCACCAGCACCCCGGAGGCGCCGGCGGCCAGCGCGCCTTCGCAGGCCGCGCGCACCTCGGCGGTCATGCGCCGGCGCGCGCCTTCGTATTCGGCGGAGTCGCGGGCTATCTGCTCCCACGCCGAGACGCCGCTGATCCCCTCTATGTCCGCGCTTATGAAGACCTTCATCCGCCCTCCTAAAAAGTTCCGCCGGGTCTCCCCGGCGGCGCTTCAAGATTCCCAGTAGGCTTCCTGCAGGCTGTCCTCTTTCTCGGGCAGGCCGCGCATCAGCCGCGGCGAGTTCTGCGCGAGCACCTCGTAGCTGACGCGGTTGGCGTACTTCGACATCTGCGACAGCGAGGAGTAGGTTATCGTGTCTATAAGGTTCTTGGGCGACTTGGGCACCTTGGTCTGGTGGTACTTGCGCGCGCCCATGTCGTGCAGTATGGCGGCCAGCGCGCCGTCGCCGGCGCCGTTGGTGTTCTTGATGATCTT
>CALMZU010000300.1 GCA_937870775.1 uncultured Elusimicrobia bacterium | reverse complement strand
GTAATAGAGCGTGCTCTTGCCCTTGCCGGCGGCCTTCGCTATGTCCTCCATCGTGGTCTTGTCTATGCCGTATTTCTGGAACAGATCGCGCGCGCCGGCGAGTATCTCGCCGCGCACCGTGTCCTTCTTGTCCGCTACTGGTTTCATAAATATATGGAATATTCGACTGAATCCGTATTATAGTCTAGCAGATATTCCCCGCCCTGTCAAGGCCCTAAATCAAAAGGCCCGGCGTGAACCGGGCCTTCTGCTCTTCCCCCCTTCCTTATTTCTTTGCGGGGGCGGGCTTGGCGGCCTGGCCTACCAGCCTGGCCTTGGCCTGCAGGGCCCACGAACTGTCGGGGTACAGCAGCACGATCTTCTCGTAGGTGGCCTTCGCCAGGTCCTTCGAGCCGGAGAGCTCCTGCGCGTGGGCCAGCGAGGCGTGCGCCTCGGGGGCCATGAAATGGTCGGGGTACTTGGACAGGAAGTCCGAGTACTGCGCCTGCGCGCCGGCCAGGTCGCCGTCGGCTTCCTTGCACTTGCCGATATTGTACGAGGCGAACGGGGCCAGGTCGTCGTTGGAGAGCACCTTGTTGTACTCGGCGGCCGCGTCCTTGAACTTGCCCTGCGCGAAGAGTATGTCGCCCTTGGTCAGTATGGCGTAGGGCGCGGCGCTGGTGTTGCCGTAGTTCTTCTCCACGTCGGAAAGCTGCTGCTGGGAGGCGGCCAGGTTGCCGCCGTAGCCTATCTGCTGCGCTATGAAGAGGTTCTTCCACGCGGTGTCGCGCAGGCCGCGGTAGTGGATGAAGAAGTAGGCCGCGAAGATGGCCGCGGCCAGCAGTATCACCACCGAGCCTATGAAGGTCTCGCGGTTGTGCTTTATCCAGTTCAGCGCGACGTCGAACTTGCGGGGCGCTATCTCGGCCTTGCCGCTTTCAACCCATGTAGTTTCCGGCATATTTCTCCTTACCAGCGTAAATCTGACTGCCCTCTAGAGGAATCGAACCTCTATCTAGAGTTTAGGAAACTCCCGTTCTATCCGTTGAACTAAGAGGGCGTGTTATCAATATTTTATCAAAGAATAGATGTCGCGGCCAGCGAGTTTCTCGCGGCCGTTGAGGAACTCCAGCTCTATCAGCATCGCGATGCCGGCGACCTTGCCCCCGAGCTGTTCCACCATGGAGCAGACCGCGCCCGCCGTGCCGCCGGTGGCCAGCACGTCGTCCACTATCAGCACCTTCTCGCCGGGCTGCACCGCGTCGGCGTGCATCTCCAGCGTGTCCATGCCGTACTCCAGCGCGTACGAGGCGGAGACGGACTTGTAGGGCAGCTTGCCCTTCTTGCGCACCGGCACCAGGCCGGCGCCCAGTTCCATCGCTATGGGGGCCGCCAGCAGGAAGCCGCGGGCCTCTATGCCCAGCACCTTCGTCACGCCGGCCTTGCGGAAATGGCCGGCGAAATGTTTTATCATCTCGGCGAACACCGCGTGGTCGGAGAGCAGCGGGGTGATGTCCTTGAAGACTATGCCCTTCTTGGGGAAGTCGGGCACGTCGCGTATTATCGTCTTTACCTTCGAGGCGAAAGCTGTCGCTGTCATATGTTCCTTTATTTCTTGCCGTTCTGTTTGCGGGGCGCGTAAGGCTTGGTCGGTATCGAGTCGCCGAGTATGTCCACCTTAGGCTTGGGCTGCTGCCAGCCGGGCTGCAGGTTGGTGTGGTCCGGCCTGCGGCCGAGCTCTATCAGGCCCATCTTCGCGGCCACGCGGCGCAGCCTGAGCAGCGCGCGCTCCTCTATCTGGCGCACCCGCTCGCGGCTCAAGCCCAGCTTCTTGCCGATGTCGTTCAGGGTCATCGGGGTCTGGCCGGTGAGGCCGTAGCGGTACTCCACTATCATGCGCTCGCGCTCGCCTATCTCCACCAGCGCGTCCTTCAGCTCGTCGTGCAGGCGCAGTATCGAGATCAGGTTGTCCGGAGTGGAGGAATCGGCGTCCTTCAGGGTGTCGCCCATCGTGTCGTCGGTTTCGCCGGAGCTGGAGATCGGGGTCTCTATGGAGGACAGGCCGGTCACGATCTCGCTGGCGTTGAGGGCCGTGCGCACCTGGTTGGCGTTCCAGTGCATGTGCTTGGCCATTTCGGCCATGGTCGGGTCGCGGCCCAGCTTGCCGTGCATGGCGTCCCACTGCTTGAGCCATTTCCTGAGCGCGGTCCACGCGTGCGGGGGTATGCGGATGGTCTTGGAGTTCTCCTCGACGGAGCGGCGCACGTACTGCTCTATCCAGTACGACGCGTACGTCGAGAAGCGGTAGCCCTTCTTCGGGTCGAACTTGTCGATGGCGTGCAGCAGGCCGAGGTTGCCTTCCTCGACGAGGTCCATCAGGTCCGCGCCCTGGTACAGGAAGCGCTTGGCTATCGGGATCACGAGCTTGAGGTTCAGCTCCATGATGCGCTCTTTCGCGCGGCGGTCGCCGCGCTTCACGCGCTTCCACAGTTCGTGGCTTTCCTCGCGCGAGATCTTGTGGTCGATCTGGCTGATCTTGCGGATGTACTGGTTGGTCGAGTCGATGTTTATGTCGCTCAGCTTTTCCTTGGGTTTCGCCGAGGCTTCCGCCTCTTTGTGCCCTTCTTCCTTCTCGACTTCCTCGTGCTCTTTTTCTTCGGCCATTTTTTCCCCTCTCAGGCGGTGGGCTTTATGTGAAAATCTTTCTCGGTTTCCTGGTCCAGCATCTCCTGCGTCTCGGTCCTGTCTATGGAAGCCCAGGGGTGACCCTTGACGCCGTTTATGAAGTCGTCCAGCGCCGGGGCCTTGCCCTGCGCCTCGCCTTCCACCGCGCCGTCCAGCGCGTTGCGCACCCAGCCGGTGACGCCGGATTTCTCCGCCGTTTCCTTTATGAACCAGCGGTAGCCTATACCCTGAACCTTTCCAGTTATACGGAAGCTTAAGCGCATAGTTCTCCCGGACCGCATTAAATAATACTAAAAAGGCCATGCCTAGACAAGGCTGGTCTTGACAACGCAACGCCCCCCCGGCAGGAAAAGCAAAAGGCAGGCTTGAAGCCTGCCTTCACCGGTTCAAATTTTTAAATCGGGGCGGTGAGATTTGAACTCACGATCTCTCGCACCCGAAGCGAGCGCTCTAGCCAGCTGAGCCACGCCCCGATTTTTGACTGCTCCTATATTATACCAAAAACGCGGCCTTTGCAAGAAATAAATGGCATAATATCGGCGGAGGACACTATGAAGACAGTGATAAAGGTTGAAGGCATGAGCTGCAACGGCTGCCGCATGAGCGTTACCAACGCCCTGCTGCGCGTGCCCGGTGTGAAGTCGGCAGAGGTCAGCCTGGAGCGCAAGGAGGCCGCCGTCGAGCACGAGGCCTCCGTCTCCCCCGCCGCGCTCAAGGCCGCGGTGGACCAGGCCGGCTTTAAAGCCTCCTGATCAGCGCGGGTCGTCCAGCCGGCCCATGAACAGCGGCAGGCCGCTCTTCGCGTCCTCTATGAGGAAGACGAAGGGCCTGTCGGCGCGGAATACCGCGTCCTCGAAGGACATGGATTTTATCCCCGCCGCCACTCCCGTGGCCGCGGCGGCCTCGGTCCCCTCCTCGTTAACCTCGACGAAAGCCTTATGGAAGGCGTTCTGTATATAGAGCTTCTGAGTGCCGTCCATGCCGGAGAAGTCGGCCGCGTCGGTGAAGGCCAGCGGCATGCCCAGCGCGGCCAGCGCCGCGTTAAGCTTGTAGGGCGCGCTGAACTTGAACCGGGGCAGGTACACCTGTATGCGGCGGGTCTCCATGGCGGCGCGCAGCGCGGCCAGCTTCTCCGGCGTAAGCGTGCCCGAGAGCGCGGCGGTGCCGCGGCCGGGGCGCGGCAGCAGCACCAGCATTTCAAGCGTGCCGCCGCGGTAGGGCAGGCTGAGCGCCTGCAGCGTCTCGTCCTCGTAATAGCCGGCCCGCATGGGCTTGCCCGACGACATCATCATCGCCTTCGAACTTTTGCCGTCGGCGCGGAAGAAGTCCGCCTCGCGGGTGAGGTCCTTCCTGAACGGCTGCTGCCAGGCGCCCTTGAAGCGCGCGGCGTTCACCAGCACCAGCCGAGAGTTCGGGTCCAGCGAGCCGGCGGGAAAAAGTTCCTTTATCTTGCCGGCGGTGTTCTTCTCGGTCCAGGCGTTTATTTTTCCCCGCGCTTTCTCGGGGACCGAGAAGTCGGCGTTGAAGGCCGCGGCGGAGAAGGAGTCTTTCAGCGTTTTCGTGTAGGCGGGCAGGAACTTATAGCCCTTCTGCGCCCAGAAGGCGTTGGCCTGCGAGAACTCCGCTTCGCCGGCGGCCTCCTTGACTTTTTTTGCCAGCTCGGCGGCCTCGGCGCGCGCGGCCTCGCGGCTCCCGAAGGCGAAGACCTTGGCCATCTCGTCGGCGGTGGAGCCGCGGGCGCCCTCGTAGGCCATCGCGAAGGCCGAGCGCAGGCTGTACGGCGAGAAGAAGATGTTGCCGGGCGAGGCCGCCTCGCGCGCGTAGAAGGCGAAGGCCATGCCGTCCGCGGCCCGCGCGGCCGCGGCGGGCTTCGGCTGCGCGTCCAGCACCGGAGCGTCGGCCGCAGCGCAGGGCGCGGCGGCCATCATCAGTAATCCCAGAGCTATAGAGTTCATTTTT
>CALMZU010000299.1 GCA_937870775.1 uncultured Elusimicrobia bacterium | reverse complement strand
CCTCGACAAAGCAATTTTACACAACCTGCAGGAGGGGACCTCTAGATGATTATCAAGGCTCGGCACTACGCGCCTTCGCTCTTGCTCCGCCGGTAGACTGCGCCTTATAAAAACCTCCTTCTGCGCGGCCGGCTCAATAAACGTGGGCCTTGGCCCGGCCGCTCCCGTCCGCCTTCGGCGGCCGTACAACAAAGAAAATTATTCCCCGCGCGCACTGCAAAGAGTTGATTCTGTTTTAGTTACAGATTCTGCCCGCGCTCGCCAGTGGCTTCTGCTGAAGCCACTCGCGGCGCGGGCCTGTTCCTGATAATGTTCAACAGCATTTATGCCGGTGGCCCCGTAATTATAAAAAAACCACCCCGGCGTCCGCTGCTGCGGCCGCCGCGGTGGTCTTTTCTGTGATTGATTTGTAGCCACCGGCGGGGAGCGGAAACTGCAAAGACCATAATGAACGGCCAGGGCGGTAGCGACTTGCCGTGTGAGGGCCGCCGCCCCCGCCCTGGCCTGCCTTATGATAAGTCCAAATCATGGAAAAAGCCATAGATATCTGATATGCTATAGATAAGTTAGGGGGCGACATTTCGCAATAGCACCATCGCAAGGTTTTAACATCATGTGTTTTAACCACATTTATCTGTTTGTCGTACTATTTACCTTCACGACCTCTCCTGTTATGGCACAGGTTGCCAACGCCCCACAGGTCAACGAACCTCCGGACAATCTTTTCAACCAGGATATCGTAAGGCTCAAAGATGTTATCCGGGTTAGCGATACAGAACGCGCTTTGCGTAATCAACGCCGTGAAGCCATTCTGGAAAAAATAGACTACATCCTTTCCATTCCGGAGAAGGAACTGGATATATGGAAAGTGTCGCTCACGATGGCTCATGATGCGTATCCCGACTTGGACATGAAGTCATTGACCGAAGAATTTGAGGCCATTGTGTCCAGGGCAAAAGATATGACGCCCTCGGACGCCTCCCCAGATTTGCGAATCCGCACGCTTAACACTTTACTCTATCGTCGGATGGGCATAGGATATGACAAGACCGATTTTGTGGGAGAAAAGCTCATAAACCGATACGCTCATGGCGTAGTGGAGACGAAGAAGGGAACTTGCGCCAATATGGCGACCTTTTATATAGCGGTCGCCCAACGTCTGGGATACCCGGTTTATGCAGTCGCCGCCCCTCAGCACTTGTTTGCCCGCTATGTGGATTCTTCGCTGGAAAAGCAGAACATCGATCCGGCAAGTCAGGGGGCCTGGAACTCAGACGATGATTATATTCATGACATGGAAATCCCGTTGAAAGGAATTCAAAACGGCGTTTACATGCGAAACATGTCCAGGCGTGAATTAGCCGCCGAGATAATTGCCGATCATGGAGCATATTATTACGCCCAGGTATTGAAGGATTACCAAACCGCCGGCGCGATTCTCCGAAGGGCTTTAGAAGTCAGCCCTAAATCAGCCGAGTTCTGGCGCCTGCTAGGGGCGGTGCATATTGATTGGGCCCGTGAAGATTATGATCGGGATTTACGGAATGCCAAGAAAGAAATTGGGCATGCCTTAATTGATAAGGCTAAGGAGATGGGCGTCGGGAAACCGTTGGCAAAAGATTATTGGAAAAATCCTCCGCAAAAAAGAAAGCAACTGACGCCTGTAAGTCCAATACCGCCATGGGACACGAAACTTACGGTGAAACTTAAATAAATAGTATGCTTAAACTGAGGGGTAAATTATGAAGAGAACGATTCCCGCAGTATTGGCAGGCATATTCCTTTTCCTTGGCAGCCCGGTCTCGGCGCGCTACTATGAGGCATCAACCGGCAGGTTCCTCCAGGAAGATCCTATAATGTTGCCCATGCCGGTATTCTCCAACTCATCCCCTTTGTTTTTTGGCTCACAAAACCTGAACCTGTTTGCGTATACTGCTAACGCCGTAAAAGTCAGCGAGGCTAGGCATGGCTCGACCAATTTGTACCAGTACGCATTCAATAGCCCCCTCAATTATGTGGATCCTGACGGAGCAGCGCCCATCCCAATCGGATGGCTTTTACTTATGCTCAATGGCTGGGCCAATCCCGCAAATGCGCCTGCGGACGGAGAGCTGACCTATTCTCCGGTCATCACCGATGCGGAACTCGAAGATATAATGAGCCTCGGAATCGCGTACTACGGTGGGCCTCTTGTAAATCATAATCGTTATTTTAGAATTGGTCCGGGTAGGAAGTTCGGGCGAAAGACTTTTCGTATGGCAGGCAAATGCGTAGAAAAGGCCACTGGCAAGCCGCATATAGATTTCTGGGATGGCGGGCCACTGTGACTGAATTCCAGAGAAAGTGTATCGATGCGGTTCTCGCATTTGTGGAGAATCTAATTCACGATAAGATTTCTTTTCATGAAATACGCGGGGAAAAGGAAAATTACTTTGTTGGGAAGGTGCCCCATCCGTCACATGTCGTGGATATTTATATCTATCTTGACGAGGCGGGGTTTGGGGTGGAAGGCAAGGACTGGATTATCTGCGAGCGGTCCGACTATGATTCCGATGCGGACCTAATTGATTCGCTGATTGATAAGTTAAAAGCGTATTTCAAAGTAAATTACTAGACCGTTAACTACTGGGGTTATGACATAAAGTGCTTCAGCCAAGTGCAAGTTTATCCTTCCAATCAGCACTTCCATTGAATAGGGATTTATCAAAGGCTGGCTTTATCCGCGCCTGTAGGATTATGGAGATAGGGACGCTGATGACTATGTGACTATTTGTCAGGCCCTGCATATGTGGACATGGTTTCCAAAGGGTTATGGTTCACGCATGGGACATAACGCCTGTTACATCTCATATCTCCGAAATAATGAGGCGTAATGGGGCAGTGATTACCGATAGGCGTTGTGTGCCGCTAAATAACAAAAAACGCGCCGAGGGGCGCGTTTTTTATTTCCGAAACCTTCTTCGTTGGGCCGATAACTAGCCGATTTTTTAAAAAGCAAAAAAGTTCGGAGAGGGAGGGATTCGAACCCTCGAGGGTGTTACCCCTACAGGTTTTCGAGACCTGCTGTTTCAACCGCTCACACACCTCTCCGCAAAGCTAATGATAGATTATATAAAATCCCCGGCCGCATGGGGACATGCAAATATTTTTTTGTCAGAAATTTGAATTGTCCGCCCCGAACGCAAGCTATATAATCACTGGTATATGAAGCTCCCGTTCCTGAAAACGGTCCCTTCGCTGGTAAGGCAGGGCGTAAAGAAGCAGTCGGCGGTGCTTTCTGAAAGCGACCGGCGCCTCATGGACCTGTGCGCCATGCCGCCGTCCGCCGCGCTGGCCGGGCTTGGCTCGGGCACGGAAGGACTCGGCGCCGAGGCCGCCGCGGCGGCCGCGGAGAAGTACGGCCAGAACGCCCTCAGCCACCACGAAAAGAAATTCTTCCTTTTCGAGATCATAGACCGCTTCAAGAACCCCCTGGCCGTGCAACTGCTGGTGATAGGCGCCATCTCGCTGTGGATGGGCGACATCCGCTCCGCCGTGGTGGTGGGCGGCATGGTTTTCCTGAGCGTTGTGCTGTCCTACGTGCAGGAGACCCGCTCCGGCAAGGCTGTGGAGGAGCTGCAGAAGATGGTGCAGCCCACCACGCTGGTGCTGCGCGGCGGCAAGGAGACCGAGATCCCCACCGTGGACCTGGTGCCCGGCGACGTGGTGGTGCTGCACGCCGGGGCCATCATACCGGCGGACCTGCGCGTGCTTGCCGCCAAGGACTTCTTCCTCAGCCAGTCGGCGCTTACCGGCGAGGCCATGCCCATAGAGAAGACCGCGGAGCTCGGCGGCGCGGCGCCGGGCAGCGTGATAGAGCTGCCCAACGCCTGCTTCCAGGGCAGCTACGTGGTGAGCGGCACGGCGCGTGCCGTGGCCGTCAACACCGGCGAGCGCACCTACCTGGGCTCCATCTCGGCCAAGCTCGCCGGCGAGAAGACGCAGACCAGCTTCGACCGAGGCATACAGGGCTTCACCTGGCTGATGATACGCTTCATGGTGGTGATGGTGAGCCTGGTGTTCCTTATAGTGGGCCTTACCAAGGGCAGCTGGCTGCAGGCGCTGCTGTTCGCCATGTCGGTGGCCGTGGGCCTTACGCCCGAGATGCTGCCGATGATACTGACGGTTAACCTGTCGAAGGGCGCGCTGACGATGTCCAAGAAGAAGGTCATCGTTAAGCGGCTGAGCTCCATACAGAACTTCGGCGCCATAGACATACTCTGCACCGACAAGACCGGCACCATAACCCAGGACAAGATAGTGCTGGAGAAGTTCGTGGACGTGGCCAACCAGCCCAGCGAGGACGTGCTGCGCTACGCCTACATGAACAGCTATTACCAGACGGGCCTGCGCAATTTGCTGGACCGCGCCATACTGGCGCACACCGACCTGGACGTGGAACGCGCCGCCCGCAAGGTGGACGAGATCCCTTACGACTTCCAACGCAAGCGGATGTCGGTGATCATAGAACACGAGGGCGCGCACGTGCTGGTGACCAAGGGCTCGGTGGAGGACGTCTACAGCGCCTGCGCCTCCTACCAGATAGACGACGAGGTGCTGCCGCTCATAGACGTGATAAGGCGCGACCTGATGGAGGAGTACGAGCGCCTGTCGCGCATGGGCTACCGCGTGCTGGCCGTGGCCTACAAGGAATTCCCGAAGGACAAGACCTCCTTCACCACCGCCGACGAGAGCGGCATGGTGCTCTTGGGCTACCTGGCCTTCTTCGACCCGCCGAAGGATTCGGCCGGCGCGGCGCTGGCGGGCCTGGGGCGCATGGGCGTGGCCGTGAAGATACTCACCGGCGACAACGAGCTGGTGACGCAGAAGATCTGCGGCGACGTGGGGCTGGACGCCAGCGGCGTGATAACCGGCGGGCAGCTGGCCGGCCTGGACGAGGCCGCCTTCGCGAAGGCCGCCGAGGAGCACACCGTTTTCGCGCGGCTTTCGCCGGCGCAGAAGGAGCAGATCATAGCGGCGCTGCAGAAGGCCGGCCACGTGGTGGGCTACATGGGCGACGGCATAAACGACGCCCCGGCGCTGAACCTGGCCGACGTGGGCATCTCGGTGGACACCGCGGTGGACGTGGCCAAGGAGTCCGCCGACGTTATACTGTTGGAGAAGAACCTGATGGTGCTGGAGGACGGCATCCTCGAGGGGCGCCGCGTGTTCGGCAACATCACCAAGTACATCAAGATGGGCGCCAGCTCCAACTTCGGCAACATGTTCAGCGTGGTGGGCGGCAGCTATTTCCTGCCCTTCCTGCCGATGGCGCCGATACAGATACTGATGAACAACCTGCTCTACGACATCTCGCAGACGGGCATCCCGATGGACAACGTCGACGAGGAATACCTCAAGAAGCCGAAGAAGTGGAATATCGACAACATCAAGAAGTTCATGCTCTGCGTAGGTCCCATCAGCTCCGTGTTCGACTACGCCACCTTCTTTTTGATGCTGTACTTCTTCGGCTGCGTTTCCTTCTCGGCGGCCGGCACGCCGCTTGCGGACAAGGTCCACTTCGAGAAGCTCTTCCACACCGGCTGGTTCGTGGAGTCGCTGCTGACGCAGACGTTCATCGTCTACATCATCCGCACCAAGAAGATACCGTTCCTGCAGAGCGTGCCAGCGCTGCCGATGGTCTTCGCCACGGTCACCGTGATCCTCGTCGGGGTGTTCCTGCCCTACTCGCATTTCGCCGACAAACTGGGCTTCGTGCCGCTGCCGGCCGCCTACTGGCTGTGGATAACCGGCTTCATGGCGCTGTACGCCGTGATGACGCACGGCGTGAAGGTGTGGTTCTATAAAAAGTTCGGAGACGACTGATGAAAAGCATACTAACCGCGCTGCAGGACGGCAGGCTTATAGAGCTGCCCGAGACCGATAAAGAGAAGGCGATACGCTACCTCGCCAGCATCCTGGAGGCCATCCCCGAGGTTACCGCGCCAGACGTGGCCGAGGGCGTGCTGGACCGCGAGCGCTCGGCCAATACCGGCATAGGCCGCGGCTGGGCCTGCCCGCACATACGCGTGGACGGCGACGGCGAACTGTTCTCCGTTATAGGCTGGAGCCCGGCCGGCATAGACTACGGCGCCGCCGACGGCGGCAAGGTGCACCTGCTGGTGATGTACTACATCCCCGGCAACCAGCGCATGGCCTACCTGAAGGAGCTCTCCGGCCTGGCCAAGGCCATACAGGCCGGCCCGGGCATAGAGAACATCGAGAAGGCCGCCACGCTCAACGACGTCAGGAACGAGCTGCTGAACTGGGTTTCCGCCTCCATCGACAACGCCCTGCCGCAGGCCAAGGCGCGCATGATAAAGCTGGAGGCCAGGCACGCCCAGGCCGAGGGCCAGGTCTGCCTTACGCCGCAGGGCCTGGAGCGGCTGGTGCCCTTCTACCTGATAACCGGCGCCGGAAAGGGGCACCTGGCGCTGTCGCAGGACGCCGACCTGGTGCGGCTGATAGAGTCCTCCGAGCTCGGCGAGATAGGCGAGCGGCAGGATTTCCCGGCGGGGCCTTACAAGGTCTTCGTCCGTTCGCGCTCGGCCTATAAGGCCGGCCGTTCCATGTACGACTGCCTGGCCATAAAGATCTGACCCCGGCGGTTTAAGGCAACCATGAACATACCCGAAGCCAAAGAGACCTTATCGCTGAACATGACGGTGCGCTGCTACGAGCAGGACCCGTACGGCAGGCTGCGCCCGGCCG
>CALMZU010000298.1 GCA_937870775.1 uncultured Elusimicrobia bacterium | reverse complement strand
CGGGTCTGGCGCAGAGCCTCGTAGAGGGCCACGCCGGCCGAAGTGGAGAGGTTGAGCGAGCGCACCCGCTCGGACCACATCGGTATCCTGTAGAGCCTGTCGGAATATTTCTCGTACATCCAGTCGGGGAAGCCCGCGGTCTCGGCGCCAAAGATCAGGCACGAGTCCCTGGTGTACGGGGCCTCCCAGTAGGACTTGCCGCCGCGCGTCGAGAAGAACATCAGCGACGGGTCGGCGGGCTGCGCCGCGAGGAACTCGTCGAAGGTCTTGAACACCGAGTATTTCAGGAACTGCCAGTAGTCCAGCCCCGAGCGCCGGATCTCCTTGTCGCTCAGGTTGAAGCCCATCTTCCCGACGAAGACCAGCTCGGTGCCGGTGGCCACGCAGGAGCGGCCGATATTGCCGGCGTTCCAGGGTATGTCGGGGTTCACGAGGACTATCTTCATCAGGCCGCCCTCGCGTCAGGGGCGTACTGCCGGTGCCAGAGTTCGAGCATCAGCAGCGCCCACAGTTTGTAGCCGTGGTCGCGCCGGCCGCCCTGGTGCTCGTCCCAGAGACGGCGCAGGGCCTCGGGCCTGAAATAGCCGCGGGCCAGCGCCGCCGGCGACAGGCACACGTCCTCCCAGTAGGCCTTCAGCTCGCCGCGGAACCAGGGCCCCAGCGGCACGCCGAAGCCCATCTTGCCGCGGCCGTAGATGTCCGGCGGCAGCATCTCCCTGAAAGCCTCTTTCAGTATCCACTTGGTGCCGCGCAGGCCGCGCAGCTTCATGTTCCCGGGCAGCCTGTAGGCGAATTCCAGCACCTTGTGGTCCAGGAAAGGAGAGCGGGTCTCCAGCGAGTTGGCCATCGAGGCTATGTCCATCTTGGTCATCAGGCACTCGGGCAGGTAGCTGTGCAGGTCGGTGCAGCTCATGCGCGTCACCAGGTCGTTGCCCTCGGACAGCGCGAAGCATTTCGCGAGGTAGCGCTCGGCGTAGTCCTTGTCGCGGCCCAGCAGGTTGCGGAACCCGTCGCTGTAGAGCCCGTCGGTCTCGCCCGGGCCGAAGAAGGAAACCGTCGACAGGTAGCGGCGCTCGAGCGAGTCCATCAGCGAGAACTTCAGGAACTTCTCCAGCCGCCAGAAAACGTTGAAAGGCGCGGTCTTGGGCACGCGCGCTATGGCCTTGAGCGCGGCATCCTTGCTCCATTTCGGCGCCCAGGCCACCATGCGCTCGGCCTTCATGCCGACGTAGCGCAGGTAGCCGCCGAAGGCCTCGTCGCCGCCGTCGCCGTTCAGGGCCACGGTGACGTTGCGGCGCGTCTCGCGCGAGACGAAATACGAGGGCAGCGCGCTGGCGTCGGCGTAGGGCTCGCCGTAATGCCAGGCCAGCTTCTCCAGTACGCCGGCCATGTGCGCCTCGACGACGAACTCGGTGTGCTCGGTGCCGTACATCTTCGCGACCTGCCGCGCGTAGCCCAGCTCGGAATAACGCTCCTCCTTGAAGCCTATCGCGAAGGTCTTCACCGGCTTCGCCGAATGCCGCGCCATCAGCGCGGTCACGACGGAGGAATCTATGCCGCCGGAAAGGAAGGCGCCCAGCGGCACCTCGGACATCAGCCGCACCTTCACGGCCTCGGAGAGCTCGGCGCGCAGACGCTCCTGGAGCTCCTCCGCGGGCTGGTCCAGCTTGGGCGAGCGCAGCGGCAGCTCCCAGTAGCGCTCCGTCGAGACCTCGCCGTCCTGGAAGACCAGCACGGTGGCGGGCTCGAGCTTGTTCACGCCCTTGAACACGCTCATGGGGCTGGGGATGTACTGCAGCGTCAGGAAAGCGTCTATGGCGGCGGGGTTGATCTCGCGCTTCAGGTCGGGCAGGGTCAGCAGGCAGCGCAGCTCGGAGGCGAAGGCGAAAGACGAGGCGGTCCGCGCGTAGTAGAGCGGCTTCTTGCCCATGCGGTCGCGCGCCAGCACCAGCCGCTTCTTCCTCTCGTCCCAGATGGCCACGGCGAACATGCCGCGCAGTTCCTTCGGGAAATCGGGGCCCTTCTCCTCGTAGAGATGCAGTATGGTCTCGGTGTCGCTCTTCGTCTTGAAGACGTGGCCGCGGGCCTCCAGGCCTTCGCGCAGCCCGGCGTAGTTGTAGATCTCGCCGTTGAAAACGATGGTGACGGAGCCGTCCTCGTTGGAGATCGGCTGGTGGCCGGTGGAAAGGTCTATGATGGAGAGCCGGCGCATCGCCAGCCCGACGTTATGCCGCTCGAAATAGCCCTCGTCGTCGGGACCGCGGTGGACTATCAGGTCGTTCATCGCCTTCAGTTCGGCCCGCTCCACCGGCAGGCCGGAGGCGTGCTTGTATATTCCGCAGATACCGCACATCAGCGCCCACCTCCGTATATCTCCAGCAGCTCGTCGGCCACGCGCGCCATCGAGTAGCGCTCCACGGCGGTCTTCCTGGCCAGCTCGCCCATCCTGAGCGGCAGCGCGCGGTCCTCAATGAAGCGGCCCACGCATTCCTTGAGTTCCACCCGGTTCAGCGGGTCGAACAGCAGGCCGCTGGCCCCGTCGGTCACGGCCTCCTTCGCGCCGCCCACGCGGCTGGCCATCACGGCCACGCCGCAGGCCATGGCCTCCAGCATGGAATTGGAAAGTCCCTCGGAGATCGACGGCAGTATGAAGACGTCGGCGGCGCGGTAATAGGGCCTCAGGTCGTCCTTGGGGCCGGCCAGCGTCACGCGGCCCTCGAGGCCGAGGTCCTTCACCGCGGCTTCGAGCGCGGGGCCCTCGGGGCCGCCGCCCACTATCAGCAGGTGTATCTTCGGCGGCACGGTGCGCTCGCTGAAGATCTCGGCCCAGGCCTCCACGAACTCCTTCACGCGCTTCTCGGGCGACAGCCGCCCGACGAAGAGGAAGGTGGTGGAGTTCTCCAGCCCGACGGCGGCCTTGGCGTTTATCTTCTCGTTGTAGAGCGGCGGGGTGTAGCGGCCGGTGTCCACGCCGTTGCGGAACTGGCGCAGTTTCAGCGCGGCGTATTCCGGCTCGGACTTCAGCCACGAGTACACCTCGGAGTTCATCACCAGCAGCTCGGGGCCGGCCAGCCGGAAGAAGGCCAGCTTCAGCCTGCCGGGGAAGGTGCGCCGCGAAAGGGTGATCTCGTCGACGCCCCTGCCGCCGCCCAGCTTCACGACGACGCGGCGGCCGGTGAGGCGCCCGGCCAGTATGGCGGCCACGGCGGGCGAGGAGGCCAGGTGCACGTGCACGGCCTCGTAGGAGGCGCGGTTGGCCAGCATCCAGAAAAAGCTCTTAAGCATGAACGCCGCGGAGTTGAGCGCTCCGGAGCCGGGGCAGGACAGGCGCACTATCTCCACGCCGTCGAGCGTCTCGCGTTCCGGCAGCCCGGCGGGGCGGCGCGTCAGGGCGGTCACCCTCACGCCTCGCTCGGCCAGCGCGCGGGAGATCTCCAGCGCCTGCTTCTCGGCCCCGCCTATCACGGGATGGAAGGTCTGGCTGAGCATCAGCACCGACTTCACGGGGCTCATTTCCCCTCCCCGGAACCGGAGAAATCGCCCCAGAGGCGGCTTATGGAATGGCCCATGGAATAGATGAAGATAACGCCGAGCAGCGTGACGAAGATATAGCCCACGACGTGCATGTACGAGGCGTAGGCGAAACCGATATCTTTAGGCACGCCCCAGCCGGCCAGCACCTTGCTGAGCGTGAACTCGTAGTTGCCGAAGAAACCGGGCATGCCGGGCACCGACACGGCGGCGGCCGCGGTGAAGACCAGGGCCACGCTGCGGAAGGCGTTTATGGTCCCCTCCAGGCCGAAGGCGCAGGCCATCCACCAGCAGTTGAGGGCGTCCATGAGCCACTGCAGCGCGGCCAGCAGCAGTATCAGGCCGCCGCTCTTCGGCGAGCGCAGGCCTTTCACGCCGGCGGCCACCTTCTCGAAAAGGGAGCGCAGGCGCGGGAAGCGGGCGAAGAAACCCGAGAACCAGTGGTGAGCGACGATCTCGTCGGAGAAGATCAGCGCGCCGAGCGCGCAGGCCAGCCCGGCCAGCAGCAGCCACATCAGCTCGTCGTAGTTCATGAAGCCGCCGGTGATGCCGCCCAGCCAGGCGGCGCAGGCGAAGATGGCGAACAGCACTATCACGTCGAGGGCGCGCTCCACCAGTATGGTGGCGAAAACGGTTATCATCGGGATGCCGAAGATGCGCGAGCCGAAGGTGCCGCGCACGACCTCGCCGAGGCGCAGCGGAAGGATGTTGCTCAGCGCCAGGCCGGCGGTCTCCAGCCTGAAGGCGTCCCACAGGCGCACCGGCCTGGACGGGTTCAGCAGCAGCCGCCAGCGCGCCGAGCGGAACAGCATCTCGAGCAGTATGGTGAGGACGAAGGGGATGATGTACCAGGGGTTGACCTCGGAGTATATCTCCACCAGCCTGCCGAAGTCTATGTTGCGGAAAGCCAGGAACAGCAGCGCACCGCCCAGCAGGAATCCCGCCGTTATGGAAATTTTAGCCTTCATTGATGTTTTTATTATAACAATTACCGGGGCGGCGGCCAGCAGGGCCCAGGAGGGCCTAGGCCCAAAAACCGCGGCCGTCTGGGACCTATGCCTCTATTGCGGAGCCGCGCCGAACGCTAGAATATATGCATGACGAATAAAACCCTGAAATTCCTTTCCGCCGTATTCGCCGTAGCTACGCTCGGCACCGCAGTAAAAGCCCAGGACTTCGACCTGAA
>CALMZU010000297.1 GCA_937870775.1 uncultured Elusimicrobia bacterium | reverse complement strand
AGATTAAGATCGGGAAAGAACACGCGGTAACTGGTCTCATGTTTCCTACAAATCTTGCAGGGCGCCGCGGAACTGCTGGAAGATGTAGAGAAGGAAGCGGCGGAAGCGCGGACCGGCCTGACGGCCATTACGGCCGGCCTGGCCCCGAAGTAGAACTCCGCCGCCCCGCCTCCAGAACCCCCGGGTTGCCCCCCGGGGGTTTTCCTTTGGGCCTACCGGCGAGGGGGTCTTTGGACCGCGAACTAAGAGGTCTTTAGACCTTTGTGGCCGCCTCTTAAAGAAGGAATAATATATCTAATGTTTACTACCGGAGGTTCCATGAACAAATTCAGCAAGTCCTTCTCTATCCTCGCCGCGGCCCTGTTCTTCCCCGCCTCGGCTTTCGCCGACAGGAGCATTTACGGCGCCGACGACAGGCTCGACTATTTCGAGGCCCCCGCCGCCATGCAGCGGCTGGCCGATTCCGTGGTCTCGCTCTGGCCCTCCAAGCAGGTCAAGGAGCTCAACGGCAACGTGATGCTGGCCACCATGAGCTTCGGCGACGCCCTCAACCTCTGCCCGGGCGAGAAGTTCCGCGACCAGCCCATAGGCGCTTTCTGCTCCGGCACGCTGGTAGGCGAGGACATAGTCCTGACCGCCGGCCACTGCATAACCGACGAAGCCTCCTGCGCCGACGCGCGGTTCGTTTTCGGCTACAACATCAGCAAGGCCGGCGGCTCCGCCCCGGTCACCACCACCAAGCCCTCCGATGTTTACGGCTGCAAACGCATCATCAAGCGCGACCTGGACAAGCAGGGCTCCGGCCTCTTCGGCACCGGCATGGCCATCATCAGCGCCCTCCTTAACAAGGCCGGCCCCGACTTCGCGGTGATCCAGCTGGACCGCAAGGTGGAAGGCCGCAAGCCCCTCGCCCTCAACCGCGGCGGCGAAGTCAACAACGGCGACAAGGTGTTCGTTATAGGCCACCCCGTGGGCCTGCCGCTCAAGGTCACCGGCGGCGGAACCGTGCGCGACAATAAGCCGCGCGCCTTCTTCCTCACCGACCTGGACACTTTCGGCGGCAACTCCGGCAGCGCGGTCTTCAACGCCTCCACCGGCAAGATTGAAGGCGTGCTCGTGCGCGGCGGCACCGACTTCGTGGACACGCCCGCGGGCTGCAAGGTCCAGTACAAAGTCGGCCAGAACGAAGGCAAAGGCGAGGCCGTCACCAAGATCTCCAAGGTGAGCAAGTACGTCCCCGAGCTCGGCGTCTCCAAGTCGGCCGCCACCCTGCTGGACATGCAGGTGGGCGAAGTAGGGACCCCTTCCGAAGAGCTCTCGCGCCAGATCCGCTTCTGAACCAGGCTCTCTGAAAATAAAGAACCCCGCTCCGGCGGGGTTTTTTATTTCGCGGTTGCCTTCCCCTCCTGAAAAATATTAACCTATTGCCGTTAGGGGGATCACAATGTCAAGAACTGTCTCACAGGCGGCCGTGGCCGCCGCGGTCCTGTGCCTTTGCGCCTGCAAATGCCCGGAATCGGCGTCTGTCGCCGCGGAAAACGGCTTAAAAAAAGACCTGTCGGCCGTGGCCGAAGTGCTGGCCTTCCGGCAGCTGGAAGCGGCGGAACATTCCCTGCCCGAGGGCAAGGGCCTGCGGCTGAACTTCGAAAGCGAGGTTAAGTGGCTTACGCTGGAAGAAGCGGTACGGCAGGACGGCGGCCCGCAGGAAACGCAGGCCTACCTGGCCAAGCTGGAGTACATCACCTCGAAACTGGGCACCGGGCCCAAGGCCGGGCAGGCCGAGCGGATCAAGGGCGCGCTGCTGCTGGTGAAGAGCGACGTAGGCTGGATCTATAAGGGTCTGACGCGGCAGTGACCGCGGCGCGCCGGCTCTTTATTTTTTAATAAAGGTGCCCTTGCGGTATTCGTCGAAGGCGATCTTCAGTTCGGTCTCGGTATTCATCACTATGGGGCCGCGCCAGGCCACAGGCTCACCCAAGGGCTTGCCGGCCATGAGCATGAAGCGCAGGCCTTCCGGGGCGGCCGCGCAGCGCAAGGCCTCCCCCTCGCCCAGCAGGGCGGCCTGCCCGGGCTCCACCGGCCGCGCCTTAGCCTTGTCGAACCAGCCCTTGCCCTCGAACACGCAGCAGATCACGTTATCCTCGGGCCGCGTGGCCAGCTCTATCTCCGCGCCGGGCGCCACTTTAACGTCGAAGAACCACGGCTTTATGATTATATCTTCGGCCGGGCCGGCGGTCCCGCCGTACTCGCCGCATATGATCTTCATGCTCCAGCCGGGACCGCCGGCCTCGGGAATGTCGCCGGCCCTTATGTCGCGGTAGCGGGGGCGCGTCATCTTGTGCTTGCGGGGCAGGTTGGCCCAGAGCTGGAAGCCCCGCATGGTCCCGTCGTAAGCTTTGGGCATCTCCTGGTGTATTATGCCGGAGCCGGCCGTCATCCACTGCACCTGGCCGCCTTTTATCACGCCCATGTACCCGCCCCGAGTTTT
>CALMZU010000296.1 GCA_937870775.1 uncultured Elusimicrobia bacterium | reverse complement strand
CAAGCCGGACCTCATCCTCCTGGACCTGCGCATGCCCGGCATAGACGGTTACGCGCTGTGCAAGCGCATCCGCGAGACGCCCGACACCAAGGACATCCCGGTCATCATACTCAGCGGCGTTTCCGAAGTGGACGCCAAGGTGAACACGATAGAACTGGGCGCCGACGATTTCATCACCAAGCCTTTCGACGTGCGCGAACTGCGCGCGCGCATCAACCGCATACTCAAGAGAAAGAGCGCCGACACCGCGCTGAACCCGCTTACCCGCCTGCCAGGCAGCCCCGCGATAGAGGAGGAGGTGCTGCGCCGCATAGCCGCCGAGGAACCCTTCGCCTTCTGCTACGTTGACGCGGACAACTTCAAGGCGTACAACGACGTGTACGGCTACGCCAAGGGCGACGAGGTGATAAAGCGCATAGCGGTGCTGCTCGGCGACAAGGCCAGGGCCGCCGCCGGCGACGACTACTTCGTCGGGCACGTCGGGGGGGACGACTTCGTGCTGATAACCCCGCCGGAGGCCTGCGAGCAGGCGGCCCGCGGCATCACCGAGGAGTTCGACCGCCTGATACTGGATTTCTACAGCGCCGAGGACAAGGCGCGCGGCTTCATCACGACGATGGACCGCAAGAACAAGACCCGCGATTTCCCTATCATGTCCCTGACGGTGGCCATAGTGGCCCCGAAGACGCAGAAGCATTACGCCAAGATAGTGGAGAGCGCGGCGGAGCTGAAGCGCTACGCCAAAGAAATGCCGAACAGGCGCGGCAGTATTTTCGTGCGCGACAGGCGCATATAAAAAAATGGAAATCGAACCCAATATAGCCGGCACCGTTTTCGCCGGGTGCAAGATCATCAGCAAGCTCGGCCAGGGCGGCATGGGCTCCGTCTACAAGGCCCATCAGGAATCCCTGGACAAGTTCGTCTGCGTTAAACTCCTCTCGCCGGAACTTGCGCGCGACCAGCGCAACATAGAGTTCTTCCTGCGCGAAGCCCGCTCTGCCGCGAAGCTGGACCACCCGAACATAGTCCACGTCTACAACTTCGGCCAGGAGAACGGCTCCTATTTCATAGTCATGTCGTACGTGGAGGGCAAGAGCCTGCAGGATATAGTCTCCGAGCGCGGCCCGCTGCCCATAAAGGAAGCCACCGATATCATGAAGGGAGTGCTGGAAGGCCTCGGCCACGCGCATTCCAAGTCGGTGATACACCGCGACATAAAACCGGCCAACATACTGGTGGGCACCGACAACGTGCCCCGCATCGTGGACTTCGGCCTGGCGCGCAGCCTCAGCGAGGAGAAGCAGCTGACGATGGCCGGCGAGATGGTGGGCACCGCCTACTTCATGAGCCCCGAGCAGGGCCTGGCCGCCAAGGTGGACAGCCGCGCGGACCTTTACGCCGCAGGCGCGACCTATTTCTACATACTCACCGGCAAGTACCCTTTCGACGGCAAGACCTCGATAGAGGTGATACACAAGCACATCGGCGAACCGGTGCCCAACATCATACTGATGAACCCCGACGTGCCGCTGTGGGCGTCGCGGATAATAGAACGGCTGATGCGCAAGAAGCCCGAGGAACGCTACCAGACCGCCGCGGAGATCATCGGCGAGCTGGACAAGCACAAGGACGGCGACCAGGATTCGGTGCCGCTCGAGCGCACGTTCGACATGCCCGAGGTCACGGCCCGCTTCAGCGCGGCCCCGCCGCCGCCCCCGCCGCCGCAGGCCTCCATGGAGAAGGCCGAGCCGCTGGTTTCCGACAGGAACCTGCCCCCGCCGCCGGCGCCCGCCGCCCCGGCCCCAGCCCCGCAGCCGGCGGCGCAGAAGCCGCAACTGCAGCTGGCCGGCCTCCACAACGGTCTAAAGATAGGCGTGCACCTTGCGCTGACGATGGCCGCCACCGCCTGCTTCCTTGCCGCCGGCGCTTCCGGCAGCGTGCCCGGATCCCTGCTGGCACCGCTGTCGGGCAACCCCGCGGCCGCCATAGGCCTGGCCGGCCTGGGCGCCGGGCTGTTCTTCTGGGCTCTGCTGCAGAAGCCGCAGAAGTTCACCTTTCTTTACGCCTTCTACGCGGCGGCCGCCGCCGCGGCGGCCTACGCCGGAGGCGCGCTGATCCCGGCGCCCCAGGGCGCGGACATGGTGACCAAGGGTGTCCTTGCGCTTACCATAGCCCTGACCAACGTCTTCTCCGGCGCCAACGTCGTGGTATATTCCATAGTCCTTTACCTGGCCGCCTCCAAGGCGGTGTTCCGCCCTAACTGGGGGCTGAAGGCCGCGTCGGTAGCCGCCTATCTCGGCGGCCTGCTGCTGACCTATCTTTACTTCAAAGCGGGGGACCAGGTTACCCCTGAGACCACGTGGCTGGCCGTCGGGGGGGCGCTGGCGCTGATAGGCGTGGTGGCCTCGCTGACGCAGAGGTCATTCAACCTGCTCTTCAACCCGCAGCTCATCTTCCTGGCCGCCAACCTGGCCATGTTCGCGATGTTCACCAATCCGAAGGTGGACGCGCTCGCCGGCGAGAAACTGCGCGCCGGGGCCGCCGCAGCCGACAGGATAAACGCGGCCAACCGCGCGGCCTACCAGCAGGCCGTCTACGCGGCGCAGAGCGAGGCGCTCTACGACGAGGAAGGCCGCCCGGTACAGGCCAAGCTCCCGCCGCCGCCCGAAGAGGTGCGCCCGCCGGCCCGGGACAAGGTGCGCGCCGAGGCCCGCACAGAGTACTACCTTTCGCTGGGTTCCCGCATAGGCTCGGCGCTGGCCGGCTCGGCGGGCATCATATTCATAGCTTTCTTCCTCGCCTTGATGGCGAACGCCTGCTTCATAGAGGAACTTCTCGGGGCGTACAGGGAACTTGAGACCGATTAGCAGGGGGAACAGTGCGCAAATTCATCTTCTCTGATATATTGTGGGGAATGGCCCTCGCCGTGGCCGCCCTTTTCTTCTATTTCACCGGCACCGGGCTCGAGACGGCCGAACTGAAGTTCTACGACTTCCGCTCGCGCATGAGCGCCTCCGCCCCGGCGCGCGGCGACATAGCCATCATAGAGATCAACGACGACAGCATCTCCAAGATAGGCCGCTGGCCGTGGTCCCGCGAGAAGATAGCGGACATGCTGGTGTGGCTCTCGTCGGAACCGGCGAAGCCGTCGGTGATAGGCCTCAACATACTTTTCTCCGAACCCGAGAGGAACTCCGAGGCGGGCCTGGCCGAGGCGCTGCGCGCCAAGTACACCGAGCTGGTGGCCGCCAAGAAGATAAAGGAGACAGGCAAGGAATCCGAGTTCCTGAAGGCCATCGACGAGGCCCGCGGCGAGGCCGACAACGACGCCAAGCTGGCCCGCGCCGCCGCGGCCGCCGGCAACGTGGTGCTGCCGCTCTATTTCGACACCGGCGCGCCGGTGTCCAAACCCAAGCCCGAGCCCGAATGGCTGAAGAAGTTCGCGCCGCAGATCTCGCACGCCGCCGGCCCCGCCGAGATGAGCGTGGAAGGCTCCGAGATAACCGTGCCGATAGAGGTGCTGGGTTCCTCCGCGGCCGGCGCCGGCCACGTCAACGTCTTCAGCGACATAGACGGCGAGGTGCGCAAGGAATACCCTTTCATCCCTTACGGGCAGAACTTCTACCCGTCGTTCGCCGCCGAGATAGTGCGCGTGCGGCTGGGCCTCGCGCCCGGCCAGGTCACGCTGGCGCCGGGCTCGGCCGCCACCTTCGGCAAGAGCCTGATGCCGCTCGACGCCTCCTCGTCTGCGCTGATAGCCTTCAACAAGAGCAAGACCTTCAGGTACTACTCCTTCTACGACGTGATAAACGGCAAGATAGTGCCGGAGGCGTTCAAGGACAAGATAGTGCTGATAGGCCTCACCGCGCAGGGCGTGGGCTCCCTGTACGTCACGCCCGCCGACAGCGCGATGACTACGGTGGATTTCACCGCCAACGTCGTGGACAACATCCTCACCAGCCGCTTCGTCGCCCGCCCCGACTGGGCCTTCCCGGCCGAGCTCGGCCTGATAATCTTCGCCGGCCTGTTCACGGCCTTCGCGCTGCCGCGCCTGAAGGCCGGCACCGGCGCGCTGGCCGCGGGCCTGCTGTTCGGCGGCCTGGTGGCGGCCGGCATCTTCCTTTTCACGTCGAAGGGGCTGTGGCTCAAGATCATGTACCCGTCGGCGGTGCTGGTGGCCGGCTACATCTTCGTGGTCACCAAGCGCTTCTTCACGACGGAGAAGAAGAAGGAGCTCATTGAGGTCTCGCAGATAGAGACCAACAAGATGCTGGGCCTGAGCTTCCAGGGCCAGGGCATGCTGGACCTCGCCTTCGAGAAGTTCCGCCTGTGCCCCGTCGACGACAACATGAAGGACACGCTCTACAACCTGGCGCTGGACTTCGAACGCAAGCGCCAGTTCAACAAGGCCGCCGCGGTCTACGAGCACATAGGCCAGACCGACCCGAAGTACAAGGACATCATGTCCAAGATAGACCTGCTGAAGAAGGCCTCCGACGGGGCCGTGTTCGGCGGGATCGGCGGCAAGGGCGGCGGCGCCGAGGCCACGATGATGGTGGCCGGCTCCTCGGCCACCCCGACGCTGGGCCGCTACGAGGTGCTGAAGGAACTCGGCAAGGGCGCGATGGGTATAGTCTACCTCGGCAAGGACCCGAAGATAAACCGCACCGTGGCCATAAAGACCATGCGCTTCGAGGAGGGCATGGAGGAGAAGGCGCTGAAGGACCAGAAGGAGCGCTTCTTCCGCGAGGCCCAGGCCGCCGGCAACCTGTCGCACCCGCACATCGTGAAGATCTTCGACGCCGGCGAGGAGCAGGACATAGCCTACCTCGCGATGGAACTCCTGAAGGGCGACGACCTGAAGAAATGGGCCACCAAGGACAACTTGCTGCCGGTGCCCAAGGTGCTGGAGTACATGGCGCAGGCCGCCGACGCGCTGGGCTACGCCCACAAGAACGGCGTGGTGCACCGCGACATAAAGCCGGCCAACATCATGCTGCTCGAGGACGGCTCGCTGCGCGTGACCGACTTCGGCATAGCGCGCATCACCGAGTCGTCGAAGACGGCCACCGGCACCGTGATGGGCACGCCTTACTATATGAGCCCGGAGCAGATCTCCGGCAAGAAGGTGGACGGCCGCGCGGACCTGTTCTCGCTCGGCGTGACCATGTACGAGCTGCTCACCGGCGAGAGGCCGTGGAAGGGGGGCGAGGCCATAGGCACGCTCTTCTTCCAGATCTCCACCGACCCGTGGCCGGACCCTCTGATAGTACGGCCCGATCTGCCCAAGGCCATAATACCGGTGATAGACAAGGCTCTGAAGAAGAACCCCGACGAGAGGTTCCAGACCGGCGCCGAGATGGCCGAGGCCATACGCGCCGCCATGAACGGCCAGGCCGCAACGAACGGCAACGGCGGGCCCGCCGCGCCCCAACCCGCTCCGGCGAAGCCGGCACCGGCCGTCCCGGCCAACGGCGCGCCTAAACCCGCGCCGGCACCCGTGAAGCCCGCGGCGCAGCCAGCCGCCGCTCCGGCCCCGGCGCCTGCCGTTAAGCCAGCGCCGCTGTCCGCCCCCCAGGCCGCTTTGAAGCCCGCGCCGGCGCCGCAGCCCGCCCCGGCCCCGAAACCGGCGCCGCAGCCCGTCGTAACACCGCCCGCGGCCGGCATAGAACTTGCCCCGCGCGCCGGACTGGAATTAACGCTTAAGGCCCAGCCCCCGGCCGAGCCCAAACCCGCCGCGCAGCCGGCCCCGGCGGCCCCCGCCGTACAGCCGGCGCCGCAGCCCGCCCAGCAGCAGGCGCAGAAGGCAGCGCCGTCGCCCGCCAGGCCCCCGGCCGGCCAGACCCAGTCGGGAGACTTCGAGAAAAGCCTGCCGCTGATATACCCTGAAGAGGATAAAAAATGACATTCAAACTAACCTTCGCGGCCGCCTCCGATACCGGCAAGGTGCGCACCAACAACGAGGACAGCTTCCTGCTGGAGCCCGAGCTGGAGCTGGCCATGGTGGCCGACGGCATGGGCGGCCACAACTCCGGCGAGGTGGCGAGCTCGATGGCGGTAAAGGTGACGCGCGACAAGTACGATTCCATGCGCCGCACCGGCCTGAAACCCAATCCCTACAATGAGAAGTTCACGCTGGAATCCAACCAGCTCGGCTTCGCCGTGCAGCTGGCCAACTCCGTGATCTACGAGGCCGGCAATTCCGGCACCGAGAACAAGGGCATGGGCACCACGCTGAGCGCGGCACTCCTGAACAAGGACAAGGTGTGCATAGCGCACATAGGCGACTCCCGCATATACCTCTACCGCCGCGGCGCGCTGCAGCAGCTCACCGAGGACCACTCTCTTGTGATGGACCACGTAAGGAAGGGCCTGCTGACCCGCGAGCAGGCGGAGGTTTCGCCGCTGCAGAACATACTCACCCGCGCGCTCGGCGCGCAGAAGACCCCCGCGGTGGACCTGGTGGAAACCGTGCTGGAGGAGGGGGACCGCATCCTGCTGTGCACCGACGGCCTCTTCAAGGCGGTGAAGGAGCCGCGCCTCGCCGAGACGCTGAAAGATCAGGGCGACGACAAGAAGGCCTGCGAGTCGCTGGTCACCGAGGCCAACGCCAACGGCGGGCCGGACAACGTCACCGTGGCGATAGGCACCGTCAGCAGAAAAACGTTCAAGGAAAATCTGAAGGACATGTTCAGGAAAACATATGCCTAAACTCCTACTTAAATTCGAGGCCGCGTTCATACGCGAGGTGAAGCTGGACAAGACGTCGTTCTCCATAGGCCGCAAGCCGGACAACGACGTGGTGCTGGACAACGCCGCGGTCTCCGGCCATCACTGCAAGGTGTACGAGGCCGGCGGCACCTGGTTCGTCGAGGACCTCAACTCCACCAACGGCACCTTCGTCAACGGC
>CALMZU010000295.1 GCA_937870775.1 uncultured Elusimicrobia bacterium | reverse complement strand
GGTGCGGCAAAGCCTCGCCCCCGGCGGCAGGTTCATTTTTGACGTGTTCAATCCCGAGCCGCGCTGCCTGGCGCGCGACCCCGAGGAAGCGCTGCCGGTGGCCTATTACGACGACCCCGCCGGCGGCGGCAAAATGCTGGTGAACGAAATATATTCCTACGACAAGGCGGCCCAGGTAGCGCGCCTCACCTGGCAGTACCGGCGCGAGAAAGACGGCCGCACCCTGAAAAAAGCCTTGAATCTGCGGTGTTTTTTTCCGGAAGAACTGCTGGCCCTGGCGCATTATAACGGCTTCAGGGTGGCGGCCCGCTACGGCGACTTCAAGCGGAAACCCTTTACCGGCGCCGCCATGAAACAGGTGCTGGTTTGCCGCCCCTTATTGTAAACCCGCCCCGGATTTGGTATTATTAACCTACTATGAATACCTATGAGTTAATGCTGATAATCAACCCCCAGCTTACGGACGCCGAAGTTCAGGAAGCTGTGGAAAAGGCCAAGAAGACCCTCACCGACGCAAAAGGCGAGGTTCTGGCCGAGGACAGGCTGGGCCGCAAGAAGTTCTCCCACGACGTGAAAAAGCAGCGCGACGGCTTTTACGTTTATATGAAAGTGAAGGCCCTGCCCGAGACCGTGAAGGACATCAACCACGGCCTGAAGCTCCAGGAAACTGTGCTTCGCGCCATGATGATGAAAGCCACGGTAGAACCGGTTAAGAAGCCCTAAATCCCCTTTCAGGGAAAACCATGGACTTGAAAATTCCGGATCTCAACCAGGTCATTATAGCCGGCCGCATAACGCGGGACCCGGAACTCCGCTTCACGCAGAAGCAGCAGGGCATGTGCTTCTTCACGGTCGCGGTGAACCGCCGCTACCAGGACCAGGCCTCCGGAGAATGGAAAGACCTCACGACTTTCGTGCCGGTCACCGTCTGGGGCCCCGCCGCCGAGCGCGTTAAGGAAAAGCTGCGCAAGGGCAGCCCCGTAATGGTGGAAGGCCGCCTTACGTCCTCCGAGTACACGGACAAGGCCGGCCAGAAGCGCAAAGAGCTCAAGATCACCGCCAGCCGCGTGCAGTCGATGGCTTTCGAAGGGCCCGCCGGCGAGGCCGCCCCCAAGGCGGAGCAGGAAGAACCCGCGGCCGAAGCCGAAACCAAGGGCGACTCTTCCGGCATAGAAGAAGTACCGTTTTAAAATCAGGTAGGAGCATAAAACTATGGAGAACAAAGAAAATACCCCCAAGCCGGCCGAGACCGCCGCGCCGAGACCCCAGGGCGCGCCCATGGGCGGACCCCGCCGCCCCCCGGGCGGCCGCCGCTTCGCCCCGCGCCGCAAGGTGTGCAGGCTTTGCGCCGAGCACATAGACCTGGTGGACTACAAGCAGGCCCAGATCGTCCGCAACTTCACCACCGACACCGGCAAGATCCTGTCCCGCCGCATCACCGGCGCGTGCGCCAAGCACCAGCGCCAGATCATGCGGGCCGTGAAGATCAACCGCAACCTGTCGCTGATGTCCTATAACGGCTAAACGGAGCAAACTCATGAAAGTAATACTTAAAAAAGACGTAACGAACCTGGGCCGCTCCGGCGAGATAAAGGTAGTGAAGGACGGCTACGCCCGCAACTTCCTGATGCCCCGCGGCATGGCCGAGCTGGCCACCGAGGGCGCGCTGAGCGCCTGGAAGAACTCGGCCGAAAAGCGCGCCAAGCGCGTCGCCGCCGAGGACGCCGGCATGAACGAGCTGGCCAAGCGCCTCTCCGCGATCACCCTCTCCTTCTCCCGCCCCGTCTCCGAGGACGGCGTGATGTTCGGTTCCGTGGCCAAGAGCGATATCATCAAGAACCTGGCCGCCGCCGACATCGAGATAGACAAGGACATGATCCGCCTGCCCGCTTCCATAAAGGCCGTCGGCACCTTCGAGGTGGAGATAGCCCTCAAGCAGCACATCACGACCAAGATAAAAGTGGCCGTGTCCGCGCAGAGCAAGTAACGGTACTTCCTTCGAGCCCGGGCCCAGGCCGCAACGCCGAAGCCCGGGCTTATCACATACGACAACCCGACAGGGGGGCAGCATATGACCTATAACAAGGTACCTCCGCATTCCAACGAAGCGGAAATGGCCGTGCTGGGCGCCATGCTCATCGAGAAAGAGGTCATAGACGGGATCATGGAGGTCCTGCAGCCCAAGCATTTCTACAGCGACATCCACGGCCGCATCTACGAGGCCATCCTCGAGCTGCGCCAGCGCAACCTGCCGGTGGACGTGGTCACCCTTTCCGAAGAGCTCAAGAAGACCAACCGCCTGGAGGAACTGGGCGGCCAGAAGTACATGGCCGACCTGATGGAGAAGGTCTCCACGGCCGCGCATACCAACGCCTACGCCAACATCGTGCGCGAGAAGGCCCTGATGCGCGACCTGATCCGCGCCAGCACGCAGATCGTGGAGATGACGCAGGCCGGCGCCGAGAGCGTGGACAAGATCATCGATTTCGCCGAGCAGGAGATCCTGCGCGTGGCGCAGACCAAGACCGACCACGGCTTCGCCTCCTCCGCCACGC
>CALMZU010000294.1 GCA_937870775.1 uncultured Elusimicrobia bacterium | reverse complement strand
TGGCGCGCACGGCGTGCGCCCCGGCCGCTACAAGGTCACCGAGTACTGGGACGGCCGCGACAGCTCCGGCCTGCTGGTGGAGGACGGGCGCTACCCGTTCACGCTGGTGGTCTACAGCACCGGCACCAGCCAGCGCATGTACTCCACCGACGACACCTACGGCTACGTCGACGTGGCCCGCGGCCAGATCATCTTCACGTCGTTCAACGTGATCCCCAGCATCCCGACGATGTACAACTCGTCGGACACCGTCAAGCTGCCGCCCTACGAGATAGACTACTCGCTGACGCGCCAGTCGTCGGTGACGGTCCAGGTGCTTACTCTCGAGAGCCCCGCCCGCGTGGTGGCCAACGTCACCAGCGGCGGCGTGCGCGACGGCGACATGGTTTACCAGGACTTCTGGGACGGCAAGGACGACACCGGCAACTTCGTGGAGGGCGGCGCCTATAACGTCCGCGTGACCGCGCAGGACATCTCCACCAACCTGGCCGCCCGCACGACGGTGCAGCAGACCATAGACGTGTACCCGCTGCGCATATACGACGTGTCGATAGTGCCGCTGACGATGGACAACATGGCGGCCGTGTCCTACCAGGTCTCCGAGCCGATGAAGGTCGTGACCAAGGTCTACAAGCCCGGCACCTCTTTCGACTCGGCCGGCAACGTGTACCCGGTCAACGACACCACGCTGGTCAAGCGCATCATAGGCGTGCGCCCCGCCCGCACCCAGATCTCCGAGTACTGGGACGGTACCGACCTGACCCTCTCCAAGGTGCCGGACGGCAATTACGTCTTCAAGATCTACGCCTCGACGATGACCGAGAGCATCAGCACGCTGGACGGTTCCGTGGGGACCGGCGCGGTGCTGGCCGACGACATAGTGACGTCGAACATCCCGGTCACGAAGAGCGGCACCGCCGACCTGTGCGGCGACTTCTCGCACGACAGCTTCTTCGCGCCCAACCCGTACTCCGGTCTCTCCGGCTGGTTCAAGATCCCCGCCGTGATAAACGGCGTGATAACGCTGAAGATCTACAACCTGGCCGGCGACCTGGTGTACAAGAAGGACTACGGCGAGCGCGGCGCCGGCGACGACATAGACGGCACCGGACATTGCTCGGCGGCGCATACGCACGAGGCCTGCTGGCCCAAGGTCAACAGCTACGGCGGCACGGTGGCGCCCGGCGTCTACTTCGCGGTGCTGCGCTTCGAGGCCACCGCCGGCACGCGCGACGTCTGCCAGACCGTTAAGAAGATACTGATCCCGTGACGGAGCGGAAGCTAAGCGAGGACTTTATGAAACCTGTAAAGAAACGAAGCCCGCGTAACAGGGCCGCCGCCGCGGCGGCGCTGCTCTGCCTGGCCTGGCTGGCCCCGGCCGTCCCTGCCGCCGCCGCCGACACAAAGATCGGCACCGAGGGCGCGGTGTTCCTCAAACTCCCCACCGGCAGCCCCCGCGCGCAGGCGCTCGGCAACAACGGCGTCTCCATCGTCGAGGGCGGCGAGGCCATGGGTATAAACCCGGCCGGCATAGCTTCCGCGCAGATGAGGGAGTTCTCTTTCTCCTACCTGAACTGGGTGCAGGACTACAGCGGACAGTACCTTTCCTACGTGCACCCCATAGGCCAGAGCGTCGTGGGCGTGAACCTGGCCTATTACGGCATAAAGGGCTTCGATGTGCGCGACGCCGACGGCGTGCCGCAGACGGGCACCGACGTGAAGGTGCGCAACGGCTACACCTCGATCACGCTCGCGAAGGGCTTCTTCCTGGAGAAGTTCCTTGTGGGCGTCAGCGCCAAGGAAGTGCTGGAGGACAATTACGAGAAGGAATACAAGAACCTGGTGTTCGACGCCGGCGCGGTGCTGCGCATTGGCCGCAAGCTGTCGCTCGGCTGGGCCGGCCAGAACTTCTCCGGCAAGAAGCACCAGGTGGTGAAGGTGCAGCGCCTCGGCGGCGCCTGGGTGTTCAACCCGTTCCTGACGATGGCGCTGGAGCAGAAGACCTACTCGGACCGCAAGGGCAAGCTGGGCGGCGGCGTGGAGTTCAGCCTGCCGGAGGAGTTCCTGCAGGTCGGCCGCGTGGCGCTGCGCGTGGGCTACTCGCCTTCGGACAATTTCGGCAAGAACATGACGGACAAGACGATGGACAGCCTCGGGATGAACGACATCTCCGGCTGGGCCTTCGGCGTGGGCATCTACAGCGCCCAGTCGATGGGCTACGGCATGGGCCTGGACTACACGATGGCGCCCTACGGCGCGCTCGGCAAGTCCACGCAGCTGGCGCTGAGGTTCCAGTTCTGAGGCTATGGCCGCCAAAGCCGGGAGGAAAGGCCAGACGGCCATAGAGTACCTTCTGGTGACGGTGGTGATGGTGCTGGTGTTCGTGATGATGTACAAGGCGCTGCAGTACTCGCTGGCGAACCAGTTCAAGCGCGGCGGCATAGTGATACTGAAGATGTACACCGAGACCGCCTGGTAGATTTGCAGTCGTGGATCTGAAATTGTTTACGGAGGAACGCATAATGAATAAGCTGTTCAAGAACCGCAAAGGCCAGAACACCGTGGAATACCTGCTGATGCTCGCCGTCGTCGTGGGCGTCGTGCTGATAGCCGGCGTCGCGCTGAAGAAGTACATGCCCCAGCTCTTCCAGAGCATACAGGGTATGATCAACGGCGCTGCCAGCACCCTCGGCGCTTCCGGCGGCAACAACTAAACCCGCGCGGTCCTGCGTCCCCGGCGGCCCGCGCCGCCGGGACGCGGGTGCGGGAGGCATGCGATGGTACGTACGCTGCGCGCTTTAAGGCTCGCCGCCGCCTCGGCGGCCGCGAAGGCGCGCCGCGCCGGGCAGGTCACCGTGGAGCTGCTGCTGGTGCTGCCGGTGTTCATGCTGCTCCTGTTCTTTATAATGGAGATAGGCAACCTGGGTTTCCAGACGATACTCGCGCACCACTGCGCCTACGAGCTGGCCCGCATCGGCTCGCTCTTGGCGGGCCCGCGCGGCGACAACACCGGCGGCGGCGAGAGCCTGGCGAACCAGAAGATGCAGAACGTGGTCAAGAAGATGTTCCCGGTCACGGACGTGAAGGTTGACGGCGCGCTGGTCGACAACCCGATCCCTCCGGACCCGCAGTCGGGGCAGCAGAGCCGCGACTGGCTGGTGACGATGACGTTCCCGGCGAAGCTGATATTCCCGGGCTCGAGCTATTTCCTCTCCGACAAGCCGAGGAGCTCGAAGACGAAGAAGATAGTGGTGAAGGTGCGGATGCCCGTGGAGCAGCCGTACTTCAAATAACGATTTTTCGGGGTTAGCAAGAAGAGGAAGCGTTAATTTAACTGGAGAACCGCATATGGAAAAGAAAGGCATGCTCGTACCGGTACTGCTGGCGCTGTTCGCGGCCGGCATCTACTGGTGGGTCCTGACCTCCAAGGAGCGCGCGCTGGCGGCGCAGCACGAAAGCGCCACCGTGCTGGTGGCCCGTTTCGACCTGCCGGCCCGCACCATAATGAACGTGGACCTGGTGGAGACCAAGGAGGTCCCTCGCATGTACGTCGAGCAGGACGCCTACGAGGTGAAGAGCCAGTCCGACATAAAGCTGGTCTCCAACCTGGTAACCTCCATCCGCATCCCGAAGGGCAACCAGATAACGCAGAGCGCGCTGATCTCGCTTTCCGCCGACGCCGGCCTCTCGGTCAAGGTGCCGCCCGGCTACCGCGGCTGCGTGCTGCCGATAGAGAGCGACCTGCTGCGGCTGATAAAGCCCGGCGACCGCGTGGACATACTTGTCACCTTCGACGCCGTGATGGGCGACGCCCGCAAGGAGAAGGTGACCGCTACGATACTGCAGAACGTGCTGGTGCTCGGCGTGGGTTCCAACCTGGGCCAGGGCATGTCGGGCGCGCAGGCCAAGTCCAAGGACGCCGCGGCCGCGGCCGACCAGGCCTTCTCGGACAAGTCGGCCCTTTCCCTGGCGCTGAACCCCAACGAGGCGCAGTACCTGGCCCTGTCTATGAAGCAGGGCGAGGTGGCGGTGATAGTGCGCGGCCTCGGCGACGTCGAGCTGCACCCGATGGAGATCGCGTCGTTCAAGAGGCTGATAAAATAAGGCGGAGAACACTATGAAAAAGATCCTTTTAGCCTTCCTCGCCGCGTCGCTCGCCGCGCCGCTTGCGGCCGAGACCACGCAGATGGTCGCCGTCAGCGCCGACATCGTCGAGATCAGCGGCTCGATACAGAAGACCCGCGGCTTCTCGTGGAACCAGTACTTCGACTTCTCCGAGAAGAGCATCTCCGGCATCTTCACGGTGGGAGACTTCGAGCGCAAGACGCAGCTGACGACCTCGCTGAAGCTGCTGGAGACCGAGGGCAAGGCGCAGATCCTGTCCAACCCCAAGGTCATCACCAAGAGCGGCACGCAGGCCAACTTCACCGTCGGCGGCGAGATCCCGGTGCCGTACTCCAACAACCAGGGCATAGGCGCCGAGTTCAAGAAGTACGGCGTGATCCTGGTGGTGCTGCCGGTGGTGCTGACCGAGAAGAAGGACACCGTCGACGTGCAGATACAGCTCGAGGTCTCGAACCCGAACTACTCCCAGACCGTCAGCGTGTCCGGCACGACGATCCCGTCGATGATAACCCGCCAGATACAGACCGAGGTGGAACTGAAGAGCGGCGAGACGCTGGTGATAGGCGGCCTGAAGTCGTCCAGCCGCGACGTTTCCAAGAACCGCGTGCCGATACTGGGCAGCCTGCCGCTGATAGGCTCGCTGTTCGGCTCCACCGACGTGGTGGAGAAGCAGAGCTCGCTGTTCCTTTTCGTGACTTTCGACATCATAAAGTAGGCGCCGGCGGAGTTCCCGCCCGCGGCTGAAAGATATGGACCAACAGAACCTTGCGCCAAGAGTGATAACCTTCTCGGGCCCCAAAGAGGGCGTGGGCAAGACGTCCATCGTCATGAACCTGGCCCTCGCGTGGGCCAACTACCAGAAGAGGAACGTCCTCATACTGCCGCTGGACCCGATGTGCCGGGCGGAGCACGCGCAGCTGCTGGGCCTGAACCCGCCGTCGATGGCGGAGATCATAAAGGCGCTGGGCCGCGAGAGCGTCAGCGCGCTCGGCGCGCTGCTGAAGGGCAAGATCCCGATCTCGCAGTGGGGCGTCGGCGTGCTGCCGCTCTCCAAGCGCCGCTCCGACGTGGCCAAGATGTCCCCGGACATCATCCTGCCGATGCTGTCGAGGCTGTCGCAGAACTTCGATATCTTCATAGACGTCGACCCTTATTTCCCGATGCAGGTCTTCGCCTTCGACATCTCGGACCTGGTCTTCTGGGTGACCAATTCCAACGTGTCCTCGCTGAACGCCACCGCCGGCATCTTCCGCGAGGTCAACGAACTGCACTTCCCGATGAACAAGTTCGAGGTGATAGACAACCTCTACGACATGCCCGGCGCCGTGGGCCCGAAGGAAGTGGAGAAGTTCTTCAAGCAGATGGGCAAGGACGTGCTGGCCTTCATGCCGTGGGAGGACGCGCTGCCAGCCTACGCCAACCAGAACAAGATCCTGATAACCGAGCAGCCCAACACCCAGTGGGTGCGCACCCTGCGCGTGCTGCTCGGCCGCCTGTCCGAGCTGACCCCCGCCGAGAAGCAGTGGGTCTCGAACGTCTCTTCCGCCGAGTTCGCGCACGGCTCCGACATGCTGTGGCGCCAGACCGAGAAGGACACCTCCTCCGCCCCCGCCGCGGCCTCGCCGGCCGCCTCGCCGGCCGCCGCGCGCGTGGACGTGCCCCCGTTCTGGGAAGAGCTCAAGATGAAGGTGCACCGCAACGTGGTAACCGCGCTGGAGACCGAGCGCATAAAGATCTCCGACGACGCCGGCCAGAACGCCGACACCCGCAAGCGGGTGGACGGCATCATCAACGGCCTGCTGCAGAAGGAGACCGGCACCCCGCTTACCCGCGAACAGCGCGTGAAGTTCATCAACGAGCTCCTGGACGAGATCCTGGGCCTCGGCCCGCTGGAAGAGCTGATGCGCGACCCGGCCGTCACCGAGATCATGGTGAACTCGGCCGACAAGGTGTATATCGAGCGCTCCGGTAAACTGACCCTCACCAAGTACAAGTTCCGCAACGACGAGCAGATCCTGCAG
Source organism: uncultured Elusimicrobia bacterium (assembly GCA_937870775.1). Lineage (GTDB taxonomy): Bacteria > Elusimicrobiota > Elusimicrobia > Elusimicrobiales > UBA9959 > UBA9959. The sequence goes on along the minus strand of CALMZU010000294.1, from coordinate 209 downwards.
GTCATGAAGCGCATCGTGGCGCCGCTGGGCCGCCGCATCGACGAGTCGGTGCCGCTGGTGGACGCCCGCCTGAAGGACGGTTCCCGCGTCAACGGCATCATCCCGCCGTTGGCCGTCTCGGGCCCTACGCTGACCATCCGCCGTTTCTCGGCCAAGCCTTTCACGGACACCGACCGTATAAAGAAGGGGTCCATCTCGCAGCCCGCCGT
>CALMZU010000293.1 GCA_937870775.1 uncultured Elusimicrobia bacterium | reverse complement strand
TGGGACGCGGCCAACAGCACCCGCCCCATAGGCGGCTTCGCCGCGCTGTCGTCCTTCGTGCAGAAGGACAAGAACCCGCACATACTGCTGGACTCCGGCGACCTCTCGCAGGGCACGCCCGAGGGCATACTCACCAAAGGCCTGGCCAGCGTGATGCTTATGAACAAACTGGGCTACGCCGCCGCCGTGCCCGGCAACCACGACTACGATTACGGCGAGGCCGCCCTGCAGGTGCTGGTCTCCAGCGCCGCCTTCCCTTTCCTCGGCGCCAATGTCTACTACAAAGGCACCGACGGCAACGCCATATACCTTAAGCCCTACACCATTGTGGAAAAGGCCGGCAAGAAGATAGCCGTGCTGGGCCTGGCCGGCCGCCACACCGCCACCAGCACCCGTCCCAGCAACGTGCGCCATCTGGACTTCAAGGACGAAGCCGCCGAGGCCGCCAAGTGGCTGCCAGAAATAAAGGCCCTCAAGCCCGACGCCGTCATAGTCATAGCCCACCTCGGCATCAGCGACAAGTACAGCATCAAGAACATCGACATCTCCAGCTGGACCATAAACCCCGAGCCCGCCTCCACCCTGGCCGTCGCCCGCGCCGCGCAGGGCATAGACCTGGTGCTGGGCGGCCATAACCACGCCGGCTTCCTGCGCGGTTACCATGACGCGGTCTCCGGCACCTGGCTCTCCGAGAGCGGCTACGGCCTCTCCTACGTAACCCGCGCCGCGCTGGACTTCGACGACGCCACCGGCAAGCTGAAGGACATAAAGGCGGAACTGCTGCCGCTCTGGGTCGACCAGACGGGCCAGGACACCGCCGTGCAGAAGATAGTTGACGCCTACACCGCCGAGGCCGACCGCAAACTGGGGCGTACTATCGGCACGCTAGCCGGCGACCTCTCCTACAGCCCCGACGGTCTCGACTCGCCCATAGGCAACTGGTTCTGCGACATCACCCGCGAAGCCGCCGAGGCCGAGGTCTCGCTGCAGAACACCAAAGGCCTGCGCACCGAGATAAAGAAAGGCGAGGTGAAGCTGCGCGACATCTACCAGGTAATGCCCTTCGACAACACTTTGGTAACCATGACCCTCACCGGCGCGCAGATAAAGCAGGTGATGGCCGACAATCTGCGCAACGGCAGGAGCTTCATGCAGATCTCCGGGCTCGACGTGGAATTCCGCCAGGCCGTAACCGGCACCGAGGTGCGCCTTAAGCGCGAAGGCAGCGAAGTCGCCGACACCGACGAGTTCGTCGTGGTCACCAACGACTACCTGGCCTTCGGCGGCGACGGCGGCGCGGCTTTCGCCGGCGGCAAGGACGTGCGCAATACCATGATCCCAGTGCGCGATGTAATGGTAAAAGCCTTCGCCGACGGCCCCGTAACCCCGCCAACCACCGGCCGCATAAAGCGCCTGAACTAGCGCCCAAAGCCCCGCCCCGGCGGGGCTTTTTATTGAGGCTTCATCTCGATAGAAAAGTAGCCTGTCCCCATT
>CALMZU010000292.1 GCA_937870775.1 uncultured Elusimicrobia bacterium | reverse complement strand
TTCGGAGAGGAAGGGATTCGAACCCTTGATACCCTTTAGGAGTATACAGACTTTCCAGGTCTGCGCCTTCAACCGCTCGGCCACCTCTCCATGGACCGCCGCATGATATTATACGTCGGTTCATTAATTTTAGGATATTTGGTAAGATGAAAACAATGGCAAAAGAGAAAAACGACGACAAGGTGGAGCAGATCGCCACCAACCGTAAGGCCCGCCACGACTATTTCATAGAGAATACGGTGGAGGCCGGGCTGGCCCTGGAAGGCCCGGAGGTCAAGTCGCTGCGCCTCAAGCAGGCCACGATGACCTCCGCCTTCGCGCGCGCCGAGAGGGACGGCATATACCTTTACGGCCTGCACATAGCGCCGTACGCTTTCAATACGCTGAAGGAAATAGACCCGCTGCGCGCCCGCAAGCTGCTGCTGAAGTCGCAGGAGATAAAGCGGCTCTCCAAGGCCATGGAGACCAAGGGCATGGCGCTGGTGGCACTGGAGCTTTACTTCAGGCGCGGCTGGGCGAAGGTGCTCTTGGGCGTGGCCAGGGGCAAGAAGGCGGCCGACAAGCACGAGACCATAAAGAAGCGCGACGTGGACCGCGAGATGCGCCGCGAATACAAGGACAAGTTCAAGGGCTGAGACGCCCCGTAAAAAAAAGAAAGCCCCGCCTGAGCGGGGCTTTTCTTTTCAGGGCCGCGGCCTAGAAACGGAAGCCGGCGCTGGCGTTCACCAGCATGCGGTCGTGCGTGTACGTCACGCCGCCGGCGAGGTAGCCGAGGTTCAGCTTGGCGCGCAGCCCGGCGGTATAGCGGGGCTCCGCCACGGATACGCCGGCGCCGGAGAGCGAGGGATCGGAGACGGCCGACTGCACCTCGAGGCGGGTGAAGTCGTAGCCCACGCCGAGGTAGGGCGAGATCACCGGCACGTTAAGCGAGCAGACCAGGCTGGTGTTGAAATGCACCGCGTAGAAATAGCGCTGCGCCGCCATGTTGGCCATGCCCACCAGCATCGCGTTGATCTTGTACTTCTCGTCGGAAACGTTCCAGAGGCCGTAGCGCAGGCCGCCGCCGGCCACGGCGACGCCCTCGTAGCTGCCGCCGCGCACGAAACCGTCTATGCGGTAGGGCATGCCTATCTCGGCCTGCACGAAGCCGGTGCCGAAAGCGCTGTTCTTCTTCAGCACGGTGTCGTTATGGGAAGGCTTCAGCTGGGCCACGGCTCGTACGCCCACGTCGAAGCCGGCGAAGCCCAGCGGGCGGGCGGTCTGGTTGGAACCGGAGCCGAGCAGGCCGCCGAGGTCGCGGGCGAAGGGTTTGAGGTCCGCGGAAGAAACGCCGCGGAAACCGTCGTACTCCGCCGAGGAGGCCGGTGAAACGAAAGCTAGCGAGAGCAGTATGACCGGCAGAAGTTTAAGCATGAGTCCTCCTTGGACCTATTCGTTCTTTTCCCCGGCGCCGCCGAGGACTTCCTTTACCGTAGTGTGGCCCAGCAGAACCTTCTCCAGGCCGTCCATCGCCAGGGTGCGCATGCCGTTCTTCATCGCTATCTCCTTGACCGGTATGGCGGACGGGTCATTGAGCAGCTGAAGGCGGATCTGATCGTTCAGGACGAGCAGTTCGTGCATACCGACGCGGCCCTTGTAGCCGGTGCCCTTGCAGACGTCGCAGCCCTTGGGGCGGAATATCCTGGCGCCGGCCGGCACCTTTACGCCGTTGGCCTCGAAAGTGGCCAGTTCCTCGGGCGTGGGCTCGGCCTCCACCTTGCATTCCTTGCAGAGCCTGCGGGCCAGGCGCTGCGCCAGCACGGCCTTCATGGTATTGGCCACGACGAAGCGCGGCAGGCCCATCTGCGTCAGGCGCTCCAGCGCGGAGGCCGCGTCGTTGGTGTGTATCGTCGAGAACACGAGGTGGCCGGTCATGGCCGCCTCCAGCGCTATGTGCGCCGTCTCCTCGTCGCGGATCTCGCCGACCATGATGACGTCCGGGTCGAGGCGCATGAACGAGCGCAGGGCGCTCGCGAAATCGAACTTCTTCCCCTCGCCGAGCTTCACGTCGGGGTTCACCGGCACCTGCACGATGCCGTCTATGTTGTACTCCACCGGGTTCTCGGCGGTGAGGATCTTGATGTCGGGGCGGTTGACGTAGTTGAGGCAGCCGTAGAGCGTGGTGGACTTGCCCGAGCCCGTCGGGCCGCAGACCAGCACGAGGCCGAAGTTCTTCTTGCCGCCTATGCCGGCGAACTGGTCCAGCAGCTTCTTCTCGGTGTCGGGCAGGAAGCCCATGATCTTGATGTCGACGCGCACCGAGGCGCGGTCGAGGATACGCATCACGCAGCTCTCGCCGTAGACCGTCGGTATCATCTCGACGCGGAACTCTATGGGGTTGCCCTTGGCTATGATCTGGATGCGGCCGCTCTGCGGGATGCGGCGCTCGGTGATATTGAGGCTCGCCATGATCTTTATCTTGGCGGCTATGGCCTGGCGGAAGGCCCACGGGATGGTGAACGAGGCGGGGCGCAGCATGCCGTCCACGCGGTAGCGCACCAGCACCTTGGAGTTCTTGCTGTTATTGGCGTCCTCGAAAGGCTCTATGTGGATGTCCGACGCCTTGGTGGAGAGCGCGCCGAGTATGATGGCGTTCACCAGCTTCTCCACCTCGGGGGCGCTGGCGTCTATGTCGCTGATGTCCTTCTTCTCCTCGGCGGCCGCGAGCGAGAAGCTCTCGTCGCCGGTCTCGGGCTTCGCCGCGCTCTGCTGCACGGACTCCACCAACTGGGCGACCTGCGCGCTGTCCTGCTTGCCGTAGACCTTGTCGAGGGACGAGAGTATCCACGGGGCCAGCGCCAGGTAGGGTTTCACTTCGAGGCCGGTGCGCAGGCCGATGTCCTCTATGATCAGGAAGTCGCGCGGGTCGGTCATCGCGAGGAACAGCGCGTTGTCCTGGCGGGCGAAAGGCATGCAGAGCTGCTTGCGGGCCAGCGCCTCGGGCAGGAGCTGCACCACCTCGGCGGGCAGTTCCATCTTGGTGAGGTCGACGGCTTTGAAGCCCCATTCGTCGGCCAAAACCTTGAGGAGCCGCAGTTCCTGTATGAGCTTCTGCTCGACCAGGACCTGCTGCACGTGCTTGGACTCGCGTTTGGAAAGTTCTTCGGCCGCCTTGTACTGTTCTTCGGAAATGAGCTTACCCTCTATGAGGACTTCCCTCATGTTCCTTTTGCGCTGTACCCCTTTAGCGACAGGCGGCATATGTTCCAGTTATTATAAATATATAGGCCGATATATGCAAGGAGCTTTCCGGCGCCTTCAGCGGCCGGAGAATTCCAGCCTGTCCCCGGCGGCCAGCCTGCCGGCCGCGCGGCCGGCGGGAAGTTCCAGCACGCCGCGCGCCCCGGGCACCCACGGCGAGAAACGCCAGGGACGGAAATTCTCCAGCACCCTGAGCACCTTCAGGTCACGGTCCAGGAAAACGGCGTCTATCGCGAAGCTCATGAAGCACATGTGTATCATCGAGCAGGGCTCCAGCCACAGCCCCTCCTCGTCGCCGAGCGAGCGGCGGGGTATCAGGCCGAACAGGCGCGAGGAGAAGGTCTCGGCCCTCGCGGCCTCGGCGCTCACCTGCAGGTTCCGGGTCAGGTTGAGTACTTTCATATCAGCGTATCAGCGCGAAGGTCCCGGTACGGGAATCCTTGTCGGTCTTGACCCGGAAGATGTAGACGCCGCTGGCCGCCGGCTCGCCGGCGGAATTGCGGCCGTCCCAGGCCATGGAGTCCAGCTTCTTCACCAGTTCCCCCTCCGACGTGTACACCTTCACCTCGGCGCCGCCGGCCAGGTCGCTGTCGGGCACCGTGAAAGTTACCAGCGCCTGCGTCTTCGGCCGGAACGGGTTCGGGTAGGCCGAGGCTTTGCGGGAAACGGCGGAATCCTTGGAGCCGGTGGAGGCCAGCCGCAGCGCCTTCAGGGCGTTTATGCGGCCCCAGCCGTAGTCGCGGTCCGGCCCCGCGGCGCCCAGGTCGTCGGCGGAGTTCTTCATGACGTCGAACACCTGCGCGGGCGTGTAAGACGGCTTAGCCGACCAGACCAGCGCCGCCAGACCCGCGGCCATCGGAGAGGCGAAGGAAGTGCCCGAAGCGGAAGCATAACCGCCGTTCAGGTCGGCGGTGAGCAGGGCCACGCCGGGGGCCGCGATGCCCTTGTAGGTCATGGTGGAGTCGCTGTTGGAGAAGGCGGCTATGTAGTCCGATTCGTCGGTGGCGGCCACGGCCTTAACGCCTGCGCAGTTGGCCGGGGAATCTATGTAGCCAATGGCCTCGTTGCCGGCAGCGGCAAAGATCAGCAGGCCGGCGTTCACCGCGGAGTCAACGGAGGCCTGGAGCGCCGTGGAACAGCTGCCCAGGCTGCCCAGGCTTATATTGACGATAACCTTGCCTATACCCGCCGTCCCCTGCAGCGGGATAACGTCGTCCAGGGCGGCGGCTATGGCGAACTCGCTGGTAGAGCAGGAATTAGTTCCGGCGTTGTCGGCGCAGACGGAAGTACAGTCGGAGTTGTTGAAGACCTTAAGCGACAGCAGTCCGGCCCCCCAGGAGATCCCGGCCATCCCCAAGGCGTTGTCCGAAGACGCCGCGGCTATGCCAGCGCCGCGGGTGGCGTGGTTGCAGGCCGGCGTCGGAGGCTGGTTATCGGAAACGGCCAGGGTGTCGGGATCTATATGCCTGCTGGTGCCGGCCAGCTTGGATGAAAGGTCGGGGTGTGTGCCGTCTATGCCGGTATCGATGAACGCTACGGTAACGCGGCTGGAGTACCCTGTCTCATATTCCCAGGCGCCGAAGGCCTGCACGCGGGCCAGGGCGTACTGGCCGGAGGTGTAGGGGTCCGAGGGCACGCGGGAAGGGCGGAATACGGCGTTGGGCTCCGCCCATTCCACTTCGGGCCTGGCCGAAAGCGCGGCGATCCCTGCGGCCACGCCCATGCCGTCGGGCAGGGCCACGGCCGACCAGTTGAACCGTTCGAAGGTGCGCACAACGGGGAAACCGGCGGCGGAAAGGGATGCGGCCGCCGAGGAAACGTTAACGCCGGACTTGAAGCGCACCAGGGCGCTCCCCGCGGCTACCTCCTGAGAGTAGGCCGCTCCGGAAGCCGCACGTACGCGGGAGAGTTTCTCCACCTTCAGGGCATGGCAGACGGCCGGCAGGGCGGCGGCGCAAACCAGTATCGCGGCCAGCAGAAGCGGGACCGTCTTGACGCGGTTCATTTGGCTTTATTCTTGACCCAGGCCGCTATCACGGCGGTCTCGGCGGCGCTCTTGAAGGCGGCGTCGGGGAAGGCCAGCTCCGGCGGGAAGGACACCCAGAAGGTGCCGGGCTCGCGGGACGAGACCATCACTCCGGCGGTGACGCTGAGCTCGCCGTCGAAGACCAGTTCGGCGTTGGCCACGCGCACCCTGGACTTGAGCGGCTTGAAGCCGGCTATGGAGAGTTTGGGAGCTGCGGCCTTGGCGGGCCGGCAGCCGCCCTTGAAGCAGGTCTCCAGCTTAGTGTACAGGGCCTTGGAAAGTATCTTCACGTCCTGGTAGGTCCGGCCCTTGTACTCCGTCGCTGGCAGCACCACGGCGCCGCCGGAGAAGGACACGCCCTTCAGCGTGAACGACGCGAAGGTGAAGTCGGCCTTAGCGGCGCCCTTGACCGCGGCCGGGCTGACCGCGGTGATCTCCAGCGCGGCGGCCGGGCCGCACAGCGCCAGGGCCAGCAGGGCGGACTCAATGGCCCTTCGCATTCACCCTCCGCACTACGTTCACGAGGTCGTAGATGTCGTCCAGTTCGTAATCCGCGCCGGAGACCGGGGTGTCGAACTCGTTGCCGTACTTGGCCCAGGCGGTCTGCATGCCCAGCGCCTTGGCGCCCTTCACGTCGCGCTCGGCCCAGTCGCCCACCATGATGGCGGACCGGGGCTCCACCTCCATGAGGCTGAGTATCTTCTTGAACGGCTTCGGGGACGGTTTCTTCTCGCCGGTGTCGTCGAAAGTGACGACGTGCTCGAAGTAGTGGTGCAGCCCGAGGCCCACGATGCGCATCCAGACGGAGAGGCGCGGCGCGTCGGAGACGACGCCCATGCGCACGCCCATCTTCAGCAGGTCGGTCAGCGCCATCTTCACATGCGGGTAGAGGGTCATGTGGCCCTCCTTCGCGCGCTTGTAGCCGATGATGCCGGCGGCCAGGATCTTGGGGTCCACCTTGCCGAACTCCTTCATCAGCACCTTGTCGAAGATGTTCTGGTCCTCGATGCCCTCTTTCCAGTAGATCTCGAAGATCTTGTCGTGCAGTTTGTCCTTGGGCATCGGCAGGCCGGCGTCTATCATGGCGTCCACGGCCGCGTCCACGGCGGCGCGCTTCATGCGCATGAAGTCCATCAGCGTATTGTCTATGTCGAAGATGACGGCTTTTATCACGGTGCCTCCAGTCCCCCCCGCGCCGGCAGCCCCCGGGTACCGGGGGCGCCGCGGCGTCGGCTTACTTCTTGGGCTCGGTCACGCGCTCGACGTAAGTGCCGGTGCGGGTGTCCACGCGTATCGTGTCGCCTTCCTTTATGAACATCGGCACCTTAACGACGATGCCGGTGCTGACCTTGGCGTCCTTCATGACGTTGCTGACGGTGTCGCCGCGGACGCCGTCGACGGTCTCGGTGACGGTCATCACCAGGTTGGCCGGGAGCTGTATCGTGGTGAACACGTCGTTGAGGTACACGCCCTCGACGGCCATGTTCTCGGTCATATAGGGCAGCATGGCGGTAAGCTTGCTCTTGGGCAGGCCCACCTGCTCGTAGGTCTGGTCGTCCATGAAGTAGGCCATGTCGGCGTCGGCGTAGACGTAGGTCTTCGGGCGCTTCTCCACCATCACGTCCTTGAACTTGTCCTCCGGGCGGTAGGCGGTCTCTATGATCGTGCCGTTCTCCACGCCGCGCAGCTTCACGCGCACGACGGCGCGGGCCTGCGACTTGCGGTGGTGCTGCACGGTCATCACCTCGACCATTACGCCGTTCTCGTTGATGAACATCGTGCCTTCCTTGAACTGTGTAGCGAGTATCATGTGTTTCTCCTGTTACTAGTTTAAAGCCGGTTCCCTGCGGGGATCCTGAGCTAAAATTCAGACCGCAGCGGGCCTTTCGCCCTGGTAGGCCATCACCTTCAGCGCCAGTATGCGCTTGGCCATCGGCGGGTGGGTGGCCAGCAGGTCGGCGGCGAAGCCGGCCTTCTCCTCTATCAGGCTGCCGCGCGGGTCCGCTATGCACATGTGCGCGACGCCGTTGTTTATGGCCGCCGTCGGCTCCACCGCGGCCTTGATCTTCTCCAGCGCCGCTATCAGCGCGGCGGGGTTGCGGGTCAGCTCGGCGCCGCTGGCGTCGGCGAGGTATTCCCTCTGCCGCGATATGGCCATGGCGAGCATCCGGGAGAGCAGCGGCGCGAGTATTATCAGCACCAGCCACAGGGCGAAGAACAGCAGCGCCCCGGCGCCGCCGCCTCCCCGCCGGGAAGAGCCGGAGGAGGAACGGCCGAAAGAGCCGCCGGAAGAGCGGCCGTAGCGCATGCTGCGGCCGGCGAAATCGCTGAGCAGGGCTATGGCGCCGGTGAGCGCCGCGCTGAGGGTCATCAGCCTGATGTCGAGGTTGCGTATGTGGCTCATCTCGTGGGCCACTACGCCCTGCAGTTCCTCGCGGTTCAGTTTTTCCAGCAGGCCCTGGGTAACGGCTATCGCCGAACTCGTCGGGCTCATGCCGGTGGCGAAGGCGTTGAGGTCGGCGTCAGGCACCACGTAGACGGCCGGCGCCGGCAGGCCGGCCGCGGTGGCCATCTCCGCCACGACGTTGAGCAGCCGCCTTTCGTTCTCGGGGCCGCCCGGCTCGACGCGGCGCGCCATCGTGGAGCGCAGCACCATGCGGCTGCCGTTCACCATGCCGTTGACCGCCATGCCGCCGCCGATGAGCAGCGCGGCTATCGTCGCGAAAGGCAGGCCCGCGCCGGAGCGCACCGGCTCGTAGTAGCCGGCGGCGTTCCAGCGCACCTCGTCCCCGCCCAGCGGGCGGTAGCCGAAGTAGAAGTAGTCGAAACCGAAACCGAGCAGCAGGAAGAAACCGACGAAGACGGCCATTATCAGGACCGTCATCCGCCTGTTCGCCGACTGCTGCTCGTATATGTTCATGCGGCCGGGCTTATATGCTCAGGTTCACCTTAACGTTCTCGCGTTCGGGCGAGTCCGCGGGGAGCTCCCACAGCGCCGAGGGGCTGAAGCCCAGCAGCGCGGCGAACATGTTGGTGGGGAACACCTGCTGTTTCGTGTTGAACTTGGTGACGACGTCGTTGTAGAACTGGCGCGAGAAGCCTATCTGGTTCTCGGTGTGCGTCAGTTCCTCCATCAGCGTCTTAACTGATTCGTTGGACTTGAGGTTGGGATAGTTCTCGGAGAGGGCGATCAGCCTGCCGAGGGCCTGCGTCAGCTGGCCTTCCTTGGCGAGGATCTCGCCCATGTTGCCGCCCTGGCCGGCGGACATCGCGGCGGCGCGGGCCTGTATCACGCGCTCGAGCGTCTCGCGCTCGAACTTCATCTCGCCCTTCACGGACTCGACGAGGTTCGGGATCAGGTCGTGGCGGCGCTTGAGCTGCACGTCTATCTGCCTGAACGCGTTGGCCACCTGGTTGCGCAGCCCGACCAGGCCGTTGAACGTGAAGATCAGCCACGCGGCCAGTACCAGCAGTATTATCGAAAGTATCGTCATCTTTCCTCCCTGTCCCTACTTCGTAAGTATCTCGCGGCCGGTCCTGGTGACCAGCACCGAATCCTCTATGCGTACGCCGAACCTGCCGTGCAGGTAGATGCCGGGCTCGACGGTGACGGCCATGCCGGCGGCGAGCGGGCCAGTGCTCTTCACGCTGAGCCTGGGGGCCTCGTGTATCTCGAGGCCTATGCCGTGGCCGGTGCTGTGCGTGAAGTACTGGCCGTAACCGGCGTCGGCTATGATGTCGCGGCAGGCGGAATCCACGTCGCGCGAATCCACGCCGGCGCGCACCTTGGCCACGCCGGCCTTCTGGGACCTGTCCACTATCGCGTAGACCTTCCTGAACTCGTCGGAGGGCCTGCCGTGGAAATAGGTGCGGGTGATGTCGGAGCAGTAGCCGCCGTAGACGCAGCCGTAGTCTATCAGCACGGCCTCGTTGTTCCTGAGTTTGCGGTCGGAGGTCTCGTGGTGCGGCAGCGCGGAGTTGGGGCCGAACCCGACGATCAGGCTGAACGAGGGGCCGGTGGCGCCCATCTTCTGCATGATGTGGTCCAGCTCGCAGGCCACGGACCGCTCCGTGCAGCCGGTCTTTATTTTAGGCTTCAGGACGCCGAAGGCCTTCGCGGCTATGCGGCAGGACTTGCGCAGCAGTTCCAGTTCCTCCCCCTCCTTCACCGCGCGCAGCGGCTGTATCAGCCCGGCGTGCTCGGCGAAGCCGCTCTTCTTCCAGAAATTGCCGCTCTGGTAGGTGGCGGTCTCGGGCTCGAAGGCGGTCTTCTTCAGCTTCAGCTCGCGGGCCTTCTGCACGGCCGCGCCCATCAGGGTGTCCGGGGCGGAGGCCTTCACGAAGGAACCGGCGAAGGCGTTGAAGTCGTCGACGAACATCTTGGGCATGAAGCCCCAGGCGCCGTTGCGGGTGACCAGCAGCACCACGCCTTCCTGCTTGTAGCCGGTAAGGAAGGAGGTCTCCAGCTTGCGGTCGACGACGACGGCGTCCAGCCGGTTCTTCTTCAGCAGGTACTGCAGGTCCTTTATACGCTTCGCGTGGATGTTCATGGTATCCCCTGTGAAAACAAGAGTGGCCCCGCGTGGCGGGGTCCTGCCCTATTGTACTATTTTTATATTAATGGAGGTAGCCGGCTAGCGGCCCCGCAGGGCGGCGGCGAGGGCCGCGAAGTCCTCGAGGGAGAGCTCCTGCGCGCGCACCGAGGGGCCCAGGCCGCAGGCCGCGACCGCGGTGGCGGCCGCGGACTTGTCCGCGCCGCAAAGGGCCAGCGAGTTGACCAGCGTCTTGCGGCGGTGCATGAAGGCCTTCTTCAGGAGGTCGCGGAACGAGGCCTCCTCGGCGTCCGAGGAGAAATAGCGGCGCGGCCTGAAGACGACCACGGAGGAATCCACGGCCGGCACCGGCCTGAAACTGCCGGCCTTCACGTCGGTGAGGAGCGAGGCCTCGGCGCGCGAGGCGGAGAGCAGCGAGAGGTAGCCGTAGTCGTGGTCGTTGGGGGCGGCCAGTATCTTGCGGGCCACCTCCTTCTGGAACATGAAGACGGCTGTCTCCAGGCGCGGGAACATCAGCGTGCGTTCCAGTATCGCGGTGGAGCATTCGTAAGGCAGGTTGCCGATGAAGGCTATCCGGCCGGGACCGGCCGCGGCCTCGAGGTCGGCCTTCAGGAAATCCACGTTCACTATCTCAAGGCCGGGAAAGCGCGCGCGCAGGTTAGGCAGCAGCGCGGTGTCGATCTCCACCGCGCGCATGCGGGCGCCGTACTTCGGGAAAAGGAACTCCGTCAGCGCGCCGCCGCCCGGGCCTATCTCGACGACGCGGTCGAAGGCCGCGCCGTCCAGCGCGCCGGCTATGCGGGCGCAGACGCCCTTGTCCGCGAGGAAGACCTGGCTGTACTTAGGCATCAGCCCAGCAGCTCCGTCTTAAGTTTTATTTCCTCGCCGAGCTTCCAGACGTCGCCGGCGCCCAGCGTCAGGAACACGTCGCCGGGGCGCAGTTCCTTCAGCGTCTCGAGCACGCCGGGGAAGGCCCCGGCCCTGGCGCCGTTGCGGCGCAGTTCCTTCAGTATCAGGCCGGAATCCACGCCGGGTATAGGCTTTTCGCTGGCGGCGTACACCGGGGCGACGTAGACCTTGTCGGCGTCGCCGAAAGCGCGGCCGAAATCCTTGTAGAGCAGGCGGGTGCGGCTGTAGCGGTGCGGCTGGAACAGCACCACCAGCCGGCGGCCCGGGAACAGGCCGCGGGCCGCGGCCAGCGTGGCCTTCACCTCGGTGGGGTGATGGCCGTAATCGTCGACGAACTCCACGCCGCCGGCCGAGCCGTGGCGGTCCATGCGGCGCTTCACGCCGGAGAAGGCGGCCAGGCCGGCGGCCAGCCGCTCGAAAGGGAAGCCCAGGTAGCAGCCCGCGGCCAGCGCCAAGAGCGAGTTGCGCACGTTGTGCACGCCGCCCACCTTCAGCGCCACGCGGCCCTTCGGGCGGCCGCGGAAGAAGGCGCGGTACGAAAGCCCGCCGGCGGAGAACTTCACGTCGCGCGCGGTCCAGTGCGCGCCGGCCGAGAGGCCGCAGGTCAGCACCGGGGCCTTCAGCGACGGCAGCAGGGACTTTATCTCCGCGTCGTCGGAGCACAGCGCCGCCATGCCGTAGAAAGGCACGGACTCGATGTGCCGGCGGAAGGCCGAGCGGAGGTTCTCCATCGTGCCGTAATGGTCGAGGTGGTCGGAGTCTATGTTGGTCACGCAGGTCACCAGCGGCGAGAAATACAGGAAGGAGCCGTCGGACTCGTCGGCCTCGGCGACGAGGTACTCGCCCCCGCCCATCTTTATGTTCGAGCCCGCGCCCTTTATGATGCCGCCCACCACGGCGGTGGCCCCGGCGCCGGCGGCCTCGAAGGCCGCGGCGGTCATCGACGTGGTGGTGGTCTTGCCGTGCGTGCCGGCGATGGTGACGGTCTTCTTGAGCTCGGCGAGCTTGGAGAGCATCAGCGCGCGCTGTATCACAGGCAGGCCGCGGCGGAAGGCCTCGCGCAGTTCCGGGTTGTCCGGCTTTATCGCCGAGCTGACCACGACGATGTCGGGCCGGCCCAGCGCCGCGGCGGCGTGGCCGCGGTGGAAGCGCGCGCCCTCGCGGCGCAGCGCCACGGTGATCTCGGATTCCTTCTCGTCGGAGCCGCTGACCGAATAGCCCAGGCCCAGCATCAGGCGGGCGATGCCGCTCATGCCTATGCCGCCTATCCCTATGAAATGGGCGCTCCCGACGTCCTCCATCGAAAAATCGCGAACGAAGTTCATTTGTTCATCTCCATGTCCGCCGCCAGCCGGTCCAGCCAGGACTCCGCGGCCGCGACGGCCTCCGCCCAGTTTTCGGGCTTAAGTTCAATTATAACAGTATCGCCCATGCGGGCAAAAGCCTCGCCGAAGAGCGCGGCCCCGCGCCGGAAGAAGACCAGGCACGGCGAAGCGGAGAACAGCAGCTCCGTCGCGCGCCCGCTGAAGAGCGGGGACTTGAGGGCCATGGGGCCCAGCTCGTCGAAAAGCAGCACCCGGCCCGCCGCGGCGGCGGACTCCAGCGCCGGCAGCGCGGTACGCTCCAGGGCGGAAAGGTCCAGCGCGTACTTGTTGAAAGAGACGGGCGAGACGATGCCGCGGGAGGCCAGCACCGCGCGGCCCCCGCCCAGCGCCTCCACCGCGTAGCCGTCCAGCGCCGTCCCGGAGCGGTTCTCGACGGTGCGGAAACCGCCGAGCCAGCGCCCGTAGGCCGCGCAGAGCCTGGCCGACAGGCGCTCCTTCAGCCTCTGGTCGGAGAAAGCGAAGACCAGCACGCGGTCGCGCGGGGCCGGCGTCACGGCTTCCCCCCGCCCAGCCACTTAACGTTGGCGGCCGCCGTCGGTCCGGAAGGGTCGAGGCGGAGCGCCTCACGGCATTCCTTCAGCGCCCCGGTCTCGTCGCCGGCCTCCACCAGGGCCGCGCAGCGGCCCAGCGCGGCCAGCGAACCGCCGCCGGAGAAACTCTCCAGGGCGTCAGAGTGCTCGCCGAGCAGCAGATGCCCGAGCCCCTCGGCCAGCGGGTCGGAACCGTCCATCTCGTCCATGGCCTCGTAGACGTTGTCCAGCCAGCCGTCGCCCATCACCCACAGTCCCATGTCGTTGCCGACGTCGCGCGGCTTGTACGCGGCTTTCTTCTCCCCGCCGTCCGCGCCGGAGCGGGGCGCCCCGGTCTCTATGTTGAAGTTCAGCCTGGCGTCGCTGCCTGGAGACACGCCTTTCAGGAGTTTGTCGGCCTCGGCGGCTATGCCGGCGGCCCGGCTGGCCCGTTCGGCTGGCTTGCCGGCCGGCAGGAAATACTCGCGCTTCACATAGTTCACGCGCGGCCGGTTGAACAGGGAAGAGAGTTTTCCGCCCAGCTTCTCGCCGGAGGCCGGCGCGGCCGCGAGCGCGGCCTTGGGCGTCTCAAGCAGTTCGACGGTGACGCGGGCGTCGCGGTCGGCCGGAAGCTTTTCCAGCGCCGAGGCCAGCGGGCTTTTGGAACCGCCCCCGCCGCCTCCTCCCTGGCCTCCGGCGTAGGCCAGCGCCATGGAGATGCCGCCCTTGTCGTTGGCCGGCGCCAGCGTGAAGGCGGGGCCCAGCACGCCGGGCTCCTCCGCAGCGCGGCCGGCCTTGCGCAGCGCCCAGGCCAGCCTGAACCTGGCCACGGAATCGCCGGGTTTGAGGGATACCGCCTTGCGGTAGAGCTTTATAGCGTCGGGGAGGCGCCCGTCGCGCTCGCGCAGCACGGCCAGCTCCAGCGCGGCGTCCTCGTACGAGGGCAGGAGCGACAGCGCCTTCTCCAGCTGCGCGGCAGCCTGGTCGTAGCGGCCAAGCCGGGAATACAGCATGCCGAGCTGGTAACGGTACAGCGGGTTGGAAGGCTCGCCGGCGGCCGCGGCGCGGAAGTAATCAAGGGCCTTACCCGGGTCGCCCAGGGCCTGGTACACCGAGCCGGCGTTCATCTTAACGTCGGAGCGCGCGCGGTCGAGACGCTCGGCCTCAAGGAAATCCGCCAGCGCGGCGCGGTATTCTCCGGCGCGGGCACGGGTGATGCCGCGCAGCTGGTAGCCGGTGGCGTTGGCGGGGTCCAGCTTAAGCGCCGCGTCGAACTCGTCCATGGCCTTGTCCGGGGATCCCAGCCAGTAGAGGGCCGAGCCGTACAGCAGCCGGGGCCAGGGGCTGGAGGGGTCCTTCTGCGCGGCGAGGAAGAACTCGTCCGCGGCGGCCGCGTACTCCTCGGCCTGCATGCGGGCGTAGCCGCGGCGCAGGTTCACGGCGCTCTGCTCGAGCATGATGCGGTCCCATACGGTGCCGGGGCCGCCCGGCGACGGCGCGGCGGCGGCCGCGCCCGCGAGCGCGGCCAGCAGCAGTGCGGTGCCGGCCTTTATCTTCATGGATCTGGCCGCCGGGACCTATTTCCCGACGGTAATGCGGCGCGGGGCGCTGAACTTGCCCTCGAAACCGAGGAGGTCCACCAGTGCCACGCGCATATAATAATCCCCCGGGGGCAGGATGCCGTTGAGGTCTATCTTGTCGAAAACGTCGTAGTTCTTGTCCAGCGCGGTGCTGCCGAAGTTCTGGTCCTTCGAGACCTGCAGGTGGTAGCTCTGCACCGGGTTGGCCACCGAGATCATCTTCAGGATCTCGTTGGCGTCTATGCCCTTTGAGGCGTCGGGGATCTTAGCGCCGTTGGCGCCCTTGAGCAGGTCTTTGCCGTTGGGTACGGCAGCGCCGGCGGCCGGCGTCTTCGGGAGGTTGCGCATGTTAAGGGATACCACGCCGCCCTCGGTCTTCAGGCTAGTGCCGGCGCCCGCGGCCAGCGCGGTCTGGGCCTGCTCCAGTTCCGGCAGCGGCGGCAGCTTGACCGGCTGCGACGGAGGCATGTCCATCTTCACCTCGGCAGCGAAACCGGCCGGCACTTCCACTGTCTTGCCCTGCGCTTCCACGTCGGCCTTACCCTTGTACACCTGCACCAGCGTCGTCAGGTCGTCCTTCAGCTTGGCGCCGAACTCGGTATCCTTCGTCTTGGGAATGATGCGCGCGGAGGCCGTTATCACGCGGGAGCGCACGGCCCTGATCTCGCCGGCCATCAGGTTCACGTCGATGTTCTTCTTGTCCGGCGGGCGCAGCACGACGAGCGTGTTCGGGTAGAGGTTGAGTATCTCGCCGGTGTAGAACTTTATGTCGGCCCTGGCGTCCACGCGCGTGCGCACGGTGTCGCTCTTGAACAGGTCCATCTTCATCGCTACGGCGTTCCAGTCCGAGCCTCCGATGCGGCGGAACATCACCTCGTTGAGGTAGTACACCAGCTTCGCCGCGCGGTACTGCTCCTTTATGAGGCTCACCGGCACCTTGAGCTGCATGCCGGGCAGGGCTATCGACGGGTCCGAGGACGGCAGCCTGTTGTAGCGCAGTATCTCGTTCCAGCGCTTCGGGTCCTTGAGATAGGTATTGGAAATGCTCCACAGCGTGTCGCCGGGGCGCACGGTGATGGTCTGAAGCTCCTCGGCGGAGGCGGCGCCGGGCAGGCAGAGCAGGGCGGCCAGCAGCAGCGCCTTCATGCTTCCCCCCCTTTGCGCACGACGCGGCCGGCCTCGTCCTTCACGAGGTCCTTGGGTATGGTGAAGATGAACTTGGAGCCGTGGCCCAGGTCGGACTCCACCCAGACCTTGCCCAGGTGGGCCGCCGCCACGTACTTGCATATGGTCAGGCCGAGGCCGGTGCCGCCGGCCTTCTGGCCCTTCACCTGCTCGAACTTCTCGAAGATCTTGCCGAGGTATTCCGGCGGTATGCCGTCGCCGGTATCCCTGACCCACGCCGTGATATGGTCCCCGTCGTCGGAAAGGCCGGTGGTTATCACGCCGTCCTCCGGCGTGAACTTTATGGCGTTGCCTATCAGGTTGGTGAACATGCGCTCTATCAGGCCGCCGTCGGCGTTGATCGTAAGTTCCTGGGCGCCCTCGAGCTCGAACTTTATGTGCTTGCGCTGGCCGAGCGACTCCAGCAGCGAGTTGACGCGCACCGCCACGTCGCGCAGGTTCACCGGCGCCAGCGCTATCTCCATCTTGCCGGCCTCCATCTTGGCGGAGTCGAGGATGTTGTTGATCATGCCCAGCAGGCGGAACGCCGCGCGGTCGATGGAGACCAGCATCTTCTTCTGCGCCTCGTTGACCGGGCCGGGGATCTCCTTGAGCATGAACTCGACGAAGCCCTTGATCGCGCCCATCGGGTTGCGCAGGTCGTGCGTGATGGAGTGGAGGAACTCGTCCTTTATGCGGGCCAGTTCCTTGTCCAGCGTGATATCGTAGAAGCCGACCAGCCGGCCGAAAGGTTCCGGGCGGCCGGGCGACGTTATAGGTGACGTGAAGCACTTGAAATAACGGGTGGAATGCTCTAGCGAGATCTCGAGCTCCCGGGAATAGTTCTCCTTGCGGCTGGTCAGCACGTCGTTGATGGCCTCTTTCATCGCCTCGCCGGGCGCCAGGTCCGGCAGCAGGCGTCCCTCGACGGTCTCGGCCAGCGGCAGCCCAAGCACCGAGCGGGCCTTGCGGTTGGCCACCTGCACGCGGCCTTCCATGTCCGTCATGACTATGCCGTCCTCGGTGGAGAACAGTATGGCCTCGGTGTTCTTCTGCTCGCGGATGATGCGGTCCACCTGCATGTCGGAGTAGGCCTTCAGCTTCGCGGTCATCTCGTTGAAGGTCTCGGCCAGGTCGCGCAGCTCGTCGGTGGTGTTCACCTCGGCCTTGTGCGTGAAGTCCCCCGCCGCCACGTACTCGGCCGCGCGGGTCAGCCCGGTTATAGGCTTGGAAAGGCTGCGGCTCAGCACCCAGGCGGCTATGACGGACAGCGCGAGGAAGAGGAGCACGGCGTACACGGCCTGGCGCCTCATGAACATCGCGTAGCGGTATGCCTGCTCCTGCGGCTGACTGACAACTACGGCGCCGCCCAGCGCGGATATGGGCGAATATGCGCCCAGCATCGCGCGGCCGGAGGCGTCGGAGAACTCCGCCGAGCCGGAGGCCAGCGATTTCACCGCGTTCCTGGAGACGTCCCAGGAAGCGGCCTCGGCGGCCCTCGCGGCGTCCACGCCGCCGGGCCAGGCCATGGGCCGGCCCTCGGCGTCAAGGATCAGCGGGAAACCCTTCTCGCCCACCATCTTCAGGTCGAGGGAATCCATGAAGGACGGCAGGTCCAGCTCGGCGCGAAGCGCCATGTCCTTGCCGAAAGGGTAATAGAACACGGCCATCCTCGTGGCCGGGTCCACGGTTATGGAGCGTTTGCCCGCGCGTGCTGCGGCGAAGCCCGTGGCCTTCGCGTACTTCTTCAGCGCGGCGTCGCCCCCGGCGTAGGGAGAGAGTATCTTCACGATCTCGGCCCCGTCCCTGGACAGCACGGAAAGCTCCCGTATTTCGCGCCGGGTCTCCAGCAGCGAGGAGAGCATCGTCTGCTTGTTCTCCCAGTCCATGCGCGCCATCGCGGACATGGCGGTGCGCAGCGCGGCGTCGGCCCCGTTTATGAACCCGTTCATCTCGGAGGAGATCTTGTCGGCGGCGGTGAGGTTGAGTTCCAGTATGGCGGTGCGCACGCCCAGCTGGCCCAGACTGATAAGCCGGAAACCTAGCAGCGTAAGGGGCAGCACCGAGACCAGCACCAGGACGGCCGCGAATTTATGGAGCAGTCTGAGTCTCATAGTTCTATCGGGAATTATTATACATTAATAGGGGCGGCTCTCCGCTCAGGACAGGGCCCGCAGCGCCGGCAGGATGCCCTTCAGGGCCAGCGCCCTGTGGCTGAGCGAGTTCTTCTCGGCGGCGGTCAGCTCGGCCAGAGTGCGCGCGGAGCCGGCCAGTTCGAACAGCGGGTCGTAGCCGAAGCCCTCGCCGCCGCGCGGCCCGGCGCAGATGCGCCCTTCCAGCACGCCGCGGGAGATGACCGGCTCGCCGGAAGGCGGGACCAGCGCCATCACGCAGACGAAACGGGCGGTGCGCTTCTCCGGCGGCACGCCGGAAAGTTCCGCGAGCAGCAGGGCGTTGTTGCCGGCGGGCGTGGCGGCCTCGCCGGCGTAACGCGCGGAGCGCACGCCGGGCGCTCCGCCCAGCGCGTCCACCTCGAGCCCGGTGTCGTCGGCCAGCGCCCAGAGGCCGGTGAAGGCCGCCGCGGAGCGCGCCTTCTTGAGGGCGTTCTCTTCCAGGGTGGCACCGTCCTCGTCGGGCGGCACGGCGCCGGGGAAATCCGCGAGAGACTTCAACTCCAGGTCCAGCCCGGGCAGTATCCCTGTTATCTCGCGGAGTTTGTGCCTGTTGAACGTTGCTACTACGACGGTTCTGGTCATGTGCGGGCCTTGATAAAAAGCGGAACAAATATAATAGAATGTAACCGTGGCGGAGAACTCCGTAAATCTTAACATTTTTAACGCGCCGGCCGGCTCGCTGCGGGGCGCGCTGTCGCTTTTCGCCGGGGATCCGGAACTTGCGCTGCCGCTCGCGCGGCTGGACGCCGGAACGGCGACCCTTTTCACGCTGCGCCCGGACCAGGCCGGCGGCCAGCCCTGCCTCAGGGCCTTCGCCTCGGCGGCGCCGGAGCCGCCCCTGCTGCGCAAACCCGCCTCCGGGGCCGCGCTGCTCCTCTTCCACGCCTCCGCGGAACGTTTCTTCCTCTCCGCCGGGGACGCGGCCCTGCAGGCCGGCCGCCGGGACGTCTCGCTGCTGGCCGGGGCCATGAAAGCCGGGACTCCGGGCCCCGACGCCGAGCGCCGCGCCGCGGAGCTCTTCAACGCCGGTGAACTGCACGCGGCGCATTACCTTTACTCCGCAGCCGCCGCCCGCAACCCGGCGTCGCGCGCCAGGTTCGGGCTGGGTCCGGTACTGGCCGAGCTGGGCCTGCTGCAGGAGGCCTACGACCTGCTGAAAACCGAGACCGACCCCGAGGCGCTGGTGTGCCTGGCCGGCATACACCGCCGGGCAGGGAACCCCGCCGCGGCCAGGCAGTTGCTGGCCTCCGTCGGGCCGGGCGCCTTCGCGGAACGCAAGGCCATCGAGGAAGCATGGCTCGACCTCGACGAGGGCCGCGAGGAGGACGCCGAGCGCGCCTTCAGGAAACTTTCGTCCTCCGCCTTCGATAAGACCGAGCCGCTGGCCGGGCTGGGCTCGGCGCTCGCGCGTATAGCTTTCAGGACCAGGGATACGGGCCGGCTGTCGGAGGCCGCGGCCGCGCTGCGCTCGGCGCTGCTGGCCCCGTCGTACGCCTCGGCCCGCATTTTCCTGCAGCTGGGCAGCATACATTTCCGCGCCGGGGACGCCGCGCAGGCCGAGGCCTGCTACAGGAGCGCCGCGGCGCTGTCCCCGTCGACGCAGGCGTTGGCCAACCTTGCCGTCACGCTGGCCAGGGCCGGCAGGCACCAGGAAGCCGCGGCGGCGGCGCTCCAGGTGGCGCTGATCGACCCGGGCGCCGCGCAGCGGCTGCTTCCGGAATTCCCGCCGGCCTCGCTGCCAGGCCTTTTCCCGGCGCCGCCCGCCGCCTCGCCCGCCCCGGCGCAGCAGCCGCAGCAGGCACAGCCTCCGGC
>CALMZU010000291.1 GCA_937870775.1 uncultured Elusimicrobia bacterium | reverse complement strand
ACCTTTTTTCGACCATAGACCATACCCTGCAGCCCGGCGCGCGGGTGCTGGTGCCCACCGGCCTCAAGATGGCCATCCCCGAGGGCTACGAGGGCCAGGTGCGCCCCAAGAGCGGCCTTGCCCTCAAACACGGCATCTCCGTGCTCAATACCCCCGGCACCGTGGACGCGCCCTACCGCGGCGAGGTGGGCGTAATCCTTATCAACCTCGACGCCAAGACGCCCTATGAGATAAAGAAGGGCGAGAAAGTGGCGCAGATGGTCTTCGCCCGCGTCGAGCACGCTTCTTTCTCCGAGACCCCGGAGCTGGCGGCCACCACGCGCGGCGAGGGCGGTTTTGGCAGCACCGGCAAACATTGATCTGAATACAGGAGGGGAATATGGGAACTCGCGGACGCGAAATTATCGGGATGGACGTGGATAAGCTGCTGGAAATGCTCAACAAGGCTTTCGCCAGCGAATGGCTGGCCTATTACCAGTATTGGCTGGGCGCCAAACTGATAAAAGGCCCCATGAAAGACGCCGTGGCGGCCGAACTGAACCTGCACGCCACCGAAGAACTGAGCCACGCCACGCTGCTGGCCGGCCGCATCATACAGCTGGGCGGCACTCCGGCGCTGGGCCCGAGCGACTGGCTGAAGCTCACCCCCTGCAAGTACGACGCCCCCGCCGACCCCTATGTGGCCGTGCTCCTGGACCAGAACATCGCGGGCGAGCAGTGCGCCATCTCCACCTACAAGGCCATGATGGACGCCACCAAGGACAAGGACATGGTCACCTACAACATGGCCCTGACCATCCTCGAGCAGGAAGTGGAACACGAGGAAGACCTGCAGAGCCTGCGCGAAGACCTGGACCTGATGGTCAACCGCGGCGCCAAGTAAAAGGGCGCACGCGACAGAAAGACCGGAGGCCGTCTTCCGGTCTTTCGTTTTTTTACCGGAAATTGTAGACTCTAAAAATGAATTTCATAGACATGCGCACCGTGCTCCTGGGGCTGGCCGCCACCGATGTGATCGGCGCCCTGGTGCTGGGCCTGCTGTACTGGCATAACCGGGGGCGTTATAAAGGGTTGGGCCTGTTCCTGTTGGCCTTCCTGATGCATTCCGCCGGTATCGCCCTCATGCTGGGCCGGGGCGCCTTGCCCGACGCTATCGGCATATTCGCGGCCAATATTTCCGCCATGGGCGGTCTGCTTTGCCTCTACTCGGGTTTGTGCCGCTTCTGGGACAGGGCCTGCGACCTGCGCCCTCCTTTGGCAATGCTGGGGCTTTTCGCGGCGCTGCACGCGTATTTCACCTTCGCCGTGCCCAGCCTGCACGCGCGCACGCTTAATCTTAACGTCTGGCTTGCCGCATTCTTCTCGCTGTGCGCCTGGGTGGCCCGCGCCGGCGCGCCGCCAGCCCTCCGGCCTTCTGCTTTATTTACTACACTGGTGTTCGTCGCCTTCGCGGCCGTGAGCCTTGCCAGGGTAGGGCTGGGTCTTTTCGGCGGCGTGGCCAGCGACTTCTTTCAGTCCGGGGCGGCCGATACTTCGCTGGTCCTAGTCTTCCAGTTGCTTACGGTACTGCTGGTTTTCGGCCTGTTCCTGATGGTCAACCGGCGCCTGCTGGCGGACGCCCAGGCTGATTTCGAGGGCCGCG
>CALMZU010000290.1 GCA_937870775.1 uncultured Elusimicrobia bacterium | reverse complement strand
ACCGGACGACCGCGACCTACACGCTGAAGGCCGAGATGGCCAAGCTCCGGCAGGAACGCGAGTTCGCGCTGACGCTGCCGTCGCTGATGGACACCCAGCGCAGCGTGGACGAGGCCAAGGCCCAGGCCCTGCAGGCCTCGACGCAGCCGGTACAGGCGCCGCAGCCGTCCACGCCGACGGCCTCCGCCCTGCCCCCGCAGCAGTCCGCCCAGCCGGCGGCCGCGCAGCCCGTCCTGCAGTCCACCGCGGCGGCCGCCCTGCCCTCCGGCGTGGCCTCGCTGCCCGGCATGGACACCATAGACCTCCCCGGCGTCTCCAAGGTGCCGATCAACCGCTTCAAGTTCTCGGTCTCCACGTCGGTGCCGGAGATAGACGCCGCGATAGAGCGCAAGACGAAGGAACTCTCGCAGAAAGAGGACGAGCTGAAGATCTTCCAGAAGCAGGCCGAGAAGGAACTGCTGGAATACGAGAGCCGCAAGAGCGAGCTGCTGCTGGGCCGCATCTACGTGGCCCTCAAGGAACTGGCCACGAAGGAAGAGGTCAGCGTGGTGGTGGACAAGCGCAACATACTTTACGGCCAGAACGCCGTGGACCTCACCGACAAACTGATAAAGAAACTCGAGGAGAACGGGATATGAAGCTCACCGCCGCCGACATAGCCAAGCTCGCCGAGGGCACCCTGCAGGGCGACGCCGCCGCGCCCATAACCGGCGCAGCCACGTTCGAGCACGCCGGGCCCGGCGACCTCGCCTTCATGGCCGACGCCGCGATGGCGCCGAAGGCCGCCGACTGCAAGGCCGGCTGCCTGCTGGTGCCGCGCGGCACCGAGGAACTGTTCAAGGACCACAAGGGTACGCTGGTCTTCACCAAGAACCCCAAATACGTTTTCATGATGGCGCTCAGGAACATAGAGGACGAGATACGCCCGCTGCCCGAGCCGGGCATACACGCCCAGGCCTCGGTGTCCCCGTCGGCGCACATCGGCAGCGACACCCATATCGGCCCTTTCGCCGTCATCGAGGACGGCGCGTCCATAGGCGCCGGCGCCGTGATAGGCGCGCAGTGCTACGTCGGCCGCAACGCCAAGATCGGCGTCAACACCCGCCTGTACCCGGGCGTCAAGATCATGGACGCCTGCGAGATAGGCTCCAACTGCATACTGCACGCCGGCGCCGTGATAGGCGCCGACGGCTACGGTTACCTGTCGCCGCGCGGCACGCACGAGAAGATCCCCCAGATAGGCAAGGTCATCGTCGGCGACGACGTGGAGATCGGCGCCAACACCGCCATAGACCGCGCCGCGCTGGAGCTGACGCTGATAGGCGCCGGCACCAAGATAGACAACCTCGTGCACATAGCCCATAACGTGCACGTGGGCCGCAACTGCCTCATCATCGCCCAGGCCGGCATAGCCGGTTCCACGATGATAGGCCACAACGTTATCATAGCCGGCCAGGCCGGCATCTCCGACCACGTGAAGATAGGCGACAACAGCGTGGTGATGGCCAAGACCGGCATCATGAGCGACCTGGCGCCGAACCAGATAGTCTTCGGCCACGTCGGCCGCCCGCGCATACAGGCCATGAAGATAGAGGCCCTGCTGGGCAAGCTCCCCGAGATGCACCGCGCCATCTCGAAGATAAAGAAGCAGCTGGGTATAGCCTAAACCAGGCAGCGGGGGCGCCGGCCATGAGCTCCTAAGCGGGCGTGGCGGAAGAGGGTCGTGCGCTTACGTCGGCGAAGAACTCGTCGCGCACACAGTGCGCTCCTCGGACATC
>CALMZU010000289.1 GCA_937870775.1 uncultured Elusimicrobia bacterium | reverse complement strand
AATAAAGGGGACGCTGCTCGATAACTCGATAA
Organism: uncultured Elusimicrobia bacterium; assembly: GCA_937870775.1. GTDB lineage: Bacteria > Elusimicrobiota > Elusimicrobia > Elusimicrobiales > UBA9959 > UBA9959. The sequence continues at coordinate 8,286 of CALMZU010000289.1, read as the reverse complement.
TATTTCAGAAGGAGAGGGAGGCCTGGGCGGTGAGCTGGCCGCGCACGTAGTCGTAGAGGCCCAGGTTGGAATCGTTGCGGGTGAAGGTGTAGCCCAGCGCGGCCGACACCCGGCCGAAGCCGCGCGACAGGTTGGCAACCGCCGTGTACTGCTTGTCCTTCCTCGCGTCGTCATAGGCCGCCTCCGCCTCGGCGTAGCGGGTATAGGAGAAGCCCGGCGCCAGGTACAGCGAGAGGCCCCAGGGCATGGCGGTATACCAGCCCAGCGTCAGCCCGTCGCTGTTATTGTCCAGGTAATCCTCTTTGGTCCCCTCATAACCGTGACGATAGGTAGCCTGCAGGAAGGCGTCCTGCGCGTAGCGGTACTTGGCCCCGGCCGAGAACGACCATACTCCGCCGTCGCGCGCTCCGCCCCCGACGTAATAGGTCTTCTTCTGCAGCACGAAGCCTGAGTTCAGGCTCCAGTTCTCGCCGAGCGGCACCATGGCCTGCGGCGCCGCGCCGTAGGAATAGCTGTAGCTCTTATGCCCTATCAGCACGTATTCGTAGAGCAGCGGCAGGGACAGCATGTAGTTCTTCTTCTGCAGCGTTGGCCCGGCGCTGAAAGAGAGCACGTCCGAATCAAAAGGCTTCAGGTCGACGTAACTGGTGCGCGAGTACTGCGCGTCCGCCTGCAGCGCGGCCCCGCGGCCTATGCCGCCCATCCAGCCGGCGCCGGTCCCGAAGTTGTAGCCGCTGCCGGACTTCTCTTTAGAGTCGGCCGAAAGGGTGAAAGGCAGGCCGAACATCAGCACGCTGTCGGCCGTGGGGCCGGCGTTCACGTTGGTGTCGTATACGTAGCCCAGGCTGGCCCTGGCGTTCCAGCTCTTCTGTTTTTTCATCGCCCCCATGTAACGCGCTATGTTCTCGCCGACGAGCGGCGGGGGGGAGTTCTTCATCACGGCCTGGAACTGCTCTATGGCCTTGTCCGTCCGGCCGAGGGCCGCGTATTCGCGGGCCAGCTCCAGCCGCACGCGGGGCAGGGCCGGGTTGGCGGCCAGCATGCCCTCGTAAAGGGAGGCGGCCTCGTCGTGGCGGCCAAGCCTGGCGGCGGCCTGCGCCAGCAGGAAGGCGGCGTCCGGGTCCGCCGCGTCCGCCTTGTGGCGCGCCAGCATAAGATCGTAAGCCTGCTGAGGCTGGCCTTGCTCCAGGAGGGCCGCGGCCTGTGCCGCGGGGGCGGCCGGGGCTTGCTGTGCGCGAGCGGGGCCTGCGCACAGGGCGGCGGTAAATATTAAAAAAACCAGTGATGTTCTAGTCATGACTTACCTCGTAGCCGAGAACACGCCGGCAGCGCGTTCCGAAGCGTCAAAATTCTGCAGGCTCCAGGCGCCGCCCACCTGCTCTGCCGCGGGGCCGAAGAAGGCTCCTTTGACCGCGCCGCTCATCATGTTGTCCGAAGTGAGCAGCCGGCCGTTTATGCTGTTGGTCCCGGCGCCCCAGTCGCCGGTCAGGCCCGCCGTTTTCCAGGCCGCGTTGTCCTTCGTCATATTGAATGTGCCGTTCAATGTGCGGTTGGAAAAGTCCGCAGTAAGCGAGGTGGTGCCGCCGATGGCCGAGATCGTGCCGTTCTCGTCGAGCTTGCCCATGAGCCCGCCGTTATAGACGGCGCTGCCCGCGGCCGGTATGCCGGCCGCCGGGGTAAGGCTGCCCGCTATCCACGGCGAGTTGACGTATATGCTGTCCGTAACGCCTGCCCCGTCGTTCCAGCGGCCCCAGCTCAGATAGCTGTAGGTGCCAAGCGGCTCAGCCTCGGTCTCGCCGCTCAAGCGGTCGGCCACTACTTCGGCCGGCAGTTCGCCTGGCCCGGCCGACGAACCGAAAGTGAAGGCCGAGTTCCAGTTCTGCGCGGCGTCGGTCTCAGCCAGGAAATCCATCTCCGGGTAAGTGTTCTCTATCGGTGTCATACCCGTCCAGCGGAATGTGTTTCCGAAAGCGTCATAGTACAGGTGTTCGACCTCGCCGTTCTCGTCGAAACGCGGCGCCCAGCCTTTGTCCTCGCCCAGGAACAGCTGCGTCGCCGTTCCCATGGACAAAGTCGCCGGGTCTATTTTGAACTGCAGGCCGGTCATCTGCCTGTCGCCGGCGGCGGTGTGGTTCAGGAATACGTCCAGGTTGCCGTCGGAGCTGTTAAGGGCAATGGCCGCGTGAACGCCGCCGTTATAGATCTCGTACGGCCCGAGGCTGGCTGACTCCGTGTAAAGCCCGTTCTGAATTTTGAAGACCACCAGCTCCGTCTTCCTGAGCGAGGAGGCGTCGTTCGACAGCAATTCGCTGGCGCCGGCGTCGCGCAGGGCCAGGCCGTAAGTGACGCCGTTCTTCACCAGCACGCCGCCTATCCTCGCGCCGCTCAATTGCGCCGCGGCGTCGTCGTGGGAGGCCGCGGGCGTTACCGGCAGGAAATACTGCGGGTCGCCGCCGTCGGGGTTCAGTTCGTCCGCGGTCACGTCGTCTATCAGTTCGAACTGCTGCGGGCCCTGCGCGGCGTTTTCCTCCTGCTCTTCCCCGACCTGGTCCGCCCAACTGGCGTCCCTGGTGGCCGGGTTGAAGTCGCCCAGCGGGCCAAGCTCGGTCATGGCGGCGGACAACTGCTGCCAGAGCGCCTCTATTTCCCGCTGTTCGGCGGTTTTGTATTTCTGCCCGGACGCGCCGCGCATCACGTCGTTATACAGGGCCGTAGCCTCGGCGTTATTGGCAGTTATACGGTCGTAAGTCTCGAAAAGCCTGGCCAAGGCGCGTTTCCTGGTCTCGGGGTCGGCGCCCTGCATGCTCGAGTCGAAGGCTTCCAGTTCGCGCTTGAAAGCGGATATGCTGTCCGTGAGGGTGTCTTTCAGGTTTTGGAGCCTGGTCATTTTCGGGGCGTCCACCGGTACTACGGCGAAATCCCTGATCATGCCGCTCATCTGCGTGAGCGAGGCATCCAGCTGCCGCATCAGCGCCAGGGCCCCGGTGTTGGTCGGGTCCGAAGCCAGCACCGCCTGCAGTTCGGCCTTAAGTTCCTCCAGCTTGTGCAGCGATCCATTTAGTTTATCTATTCCCTCTTGGAACCAGTCCTGGGAGAGCCTTCCGTCCCCGCTTTGTAATTCGCTCTTGATGGCATCGATGGTTTCCGCAATGCCGCGCTGCTCCTGGGTGATCTCCTCCATCTTGGCCGCCGACGACTGCTGCGTTGGGAACGGGTACTTGGCCATACTGGCCGATTCGTTCTGGAAGGACTGGATATTGGATTGGGTTTCTCCTATCATCTTCAGAAAAGACGACAGCTGCGCCCTGGTCGAGGCGTCGCCTGGCTGGCTGAGCAGGGACTGAACCTTGCTGCGCATACCAGCCAGCAGCAGGTTGTCCGTGGCTAAGCCGGCGACGCCGCGCGCTATATCCTTGAGCAGCTGTTGCTGTTCCTCCGGCGTGGATTTTTTTGAGCGGAGCTGCCTGAAGGCCTCCTGCAGGGTCCTCATGTTACTGGCCTGGGTGGCTGATATGGCCCTGAGGATATCCGGGATCTCGTTAGTCTGTACGCTCTGTCCCAGCCTGTCAGCGGCCTGGTTCATGGCGGCCGACGTGTCCCGGCTGCCGCCGGAGGAACTTCCGCCGCGTATGATCAGCTCCTCGCCTTCCTGAAGGCTTCCGGTTTCCCTTGTTTCGGCTATCAGGACATCCGCCATGCCGCGAAGCATCGTCAGGCGGTCTTCACTGTCGCCGGGGTCTGTAGCGGAGGTGATATTGGTGGCCAGAGCCTGACCGCAGAAGATGGCGGCGAGGGCCGCTGCAGATAATATGATGTTGCGCATTGTGCTCCTTAAGTCAGGGGAGATCAGCCGTGGGCCCCAACCCGGTAGAGGTATTCTACAAATGATGAGGGAAGGGCTCAAACACCGCTGGAGAAGGTGAAGAAGTCCCCGGCCGTTATCCGGACAGGGCCTTTTTCAGTATGGAGGATCAGGAAGCCGTCTTTGTCCAGGCCGGCGGTGCCTTCAAGGGTGGTCCCTTCCTGCTTTACCGAGGCGCGGCCGCCTATGAACCCGGCGTAGGACCGGTAAATACCTTCTATGGCGGCGAAGCCGGCCTTTTCAAAAGGCGGTCTCAGCCTGCCTAAATGTTCCAGCGTCAGGCCAAGGATCTCTTCGCGGGTTACGGTTACGCCCAGCATGGCCAGCGAGGCCGCCGGGGCCCGCAGACCGGCCAGTTCTTCAGGAGCCTGCCGCAGGTTGATGCCTGCCCCTATGACCGCCCCTTTAACGGCGCCGCCGGAGGTCACCGCCTCGGCCAGTATGCCGCATACCTTGGCGCCGCCGCAGAGCACGTCGTTGGGCCATTTTATCCCGGGCTTGAGCCCGAGGCCTGTCAGCGCCCCGCAGACCGCGGCGCACATCAGGTGGGTATAGCAGGGGAAGATCTCCGGCCGCGGCGCGGCCGGTTTTACGACTACGGTGAAATACAGGCCTTTGCCTTCGGAGAGCCAGGAGCGGTCCAGGCGGCCGCGGCCGGCGGTCTGCCGCAACGCGGTTATAACCGCTCCGTCCGGCAGGCCGCCGAACTCGCGCAGGGCGTAGGAATTTGTGGAGTCCAGGCTCTCGAACTCGTACGCCCCGGCGCCGGCCATGCGCGGATCAGCGGCAGACGGCCAGCAGTACGCCGGCCGCGACGGCGCTGCCTATCACGCCGGACACGTTGGGGCCCATGGCGTGCATCAGCAGGAAGTTCTGCGGGTTGGCCTCCAGGCCCACTTTGTTCACCACGCGCGCGGACATGGGCACGGCGGACACGCCGGCCGCGCCGATGAGCGGGTTTATCTTCATGCCGAGCTTGTTCATCAGCTTGCCGAGCAGCACGCCGCCGGCCGTGCCCACCGAGAAGGCTAGCAGGCCCAGCGCCAGTATGCCGAGGGTCTCGGGGCGCAGGAACTTGTCGTGCGACAGTTTGGAGCCCACAGCGAGGCCCAGCAGTATGGTGACGATGTTTATGAACTCGTTCTGCGCCGTCTTGGAGAGGCGGTCGACCACGCCGCTCTCGCGCAGCATGTTGCCGAACATCAGCGAACCCACCAGCGGGGTGGCGTCGGGGATAAGCAGTATGCAGATGCCAAGCACCAGCAGCGGGAAGATGATCTTCTCGCGCTTGGACACGGTGCGCAGCTGCTCCATCTTTATCATGCGCTCCTCGCGGGTGGTGAGCAGCTTCATGATGGGGGGCTGTATTATGGGAACCAGCGCCATGTACGAATAGGCCGCCACCGCTATGGCCCCCAGCAGATGCGGGGCCAGCCGCGACGACAGGAAGATGGCCGTGGGGCCGTCGGCGCCGCCGATGATGCCTATTGAGGCGGCGTCCTTCAGCGTGAAGCCGAAGCCGAAGGCCTGTGACAGCAGTATGGCGCCTATCAGCGTGGTGAATATGCCCAGCTGCGCGGCCCCGCCCAATAGCGAGGTCTTGGGGTTGGCTATCAGCGGCCCGAAGTCCGTCATGGCGCCTATGCCTATGAAGATGAACAGCGGGAACAGGCCGGAGTTTATGCCGAACTGGTAGATCTGGCCCAGGAAACCTCCAACCTGAGTGACCAACTGCCCATCCACCACGGTGGTGGTGCTGAGCACCGCTATGCCTGCCACCGGGATGTTCGCCAGCAGGCCGCCGAAGCCTATGGGCAGCAGCAGCAGCGGCTCGAACTCCTTCACTATGCCGAGCCAGAGTATTACCAGGCAGACCGCTATCATTATCGCCTGGCCGCCGGTGAAGTTGTACAGGCCGGTGGAATGCCAAAGGTCAACGAACGAGGCTAACAGGTCCATCTCAGGCTCCTTTAATTTCGGCTATCACGTCGTCCGCCTGCACCTGGTCGCCCTGCTTTACGTGCAGGGACGCCAGCAGTCCGGCGGAGGGGGCCTTTATCGGCACTTCCATCTTCATGGCCTCCAGCACCATGAAGGTCTCGTCGGCGGCCACGTGCTCGCCCTGTTTCTTGAGCAGGCGCAGCACCAGGCCTGGCAGCGGGGCCTTTACCGGGGCGGCGCTGCCGCCGGCGGCGGCCGGAGCTGCGTGTACGGCTTCGAAGCCGGGCTTTATGTCGGAGCGGAACTCCTCGCCGTTAACCACGGCGGCGCCGTCCTTAAGCTCCACCTTGTAACTGGAACCGTTAAGGGTTACCGTGAAGCGGTTCTGGCCTTTGGGGGCGGCCGGGGCGTTCTTCCTTACGGCCACCTTGCCCTTGCCCTGCAGGTAGGTTATGCCCTTCTCCAGGCAGGTAGCCGCGATGAAGACGTTCTCGGGCGTGTCCTTGAGGCCGGCCTCGGCGAGCTTCTTCCTGGCGGCGGCGGAGCCCTTGGAGGGGTTCTCACCGTCCAGCTCCAGCGGGGAACGGGTGGTGGGCTGCAGTTTGAGCTGCTCTGATGCGGCCTTTACAACTTCCTCGGCGGCAGGCAGCGGCGTGCGGCCGAAATAGCCCAGCACCATCCTGCCGTAGCCGTCGGCTATCTTCTTCCAGCGGCCGAACATCACGTTGTTGAAGGCCTGCTGGAAATAGAACTGCGACACCGGGGTGACGGAAGTGCCGTAGCCGCCCAGGCGCACGACTTCCTCCATCTCCTTTATGACGGAGGGGAACTTGTCCATTATCTTGTTGTCGCGCATCATCTGCGTGTTGGCCGTCAGCGCGCCGCCGGGCATGGGGGAGAACGGTATAAGCGGCTCCACGGCCTTGGCCTCCGGCGGCATGAAGTAGCCCTTCATGCATTCCTTCAGCACTTCCTCGGCCTCGGCCACCTTGTTCATGTCGAAGCCCAGGTCATAGCCGGTGCCGCGCAGGGCGTGCCACATGGAGAGTATGTCCGGCTGGCTGGTGCCTCCGGATACCGGGGACATGGAAAGGTCCAGCGCGTCGGCGCCGCCGTCGAGCGCGGCCAGGCAGCAGCTCACGCCGGTGCCGGCGGTGTCGTGGGTGTGGAAGCGCAGCGGCTTCTTGCCGCCCAGGAGCGCGCGGGCGGCCTTCATGGTCTCGCGTACTACCGCCGGGGTGGCGGTGCCGGAGGCGTCCTTGAAGCACAGCGAGTCGAACTCTATGCCCGCGTCCATTATGCGGCGCAGTACGCCGGCGTAGAACTCCGGAGTGTGCACCTTGTCCGCGCCGTCGCAGCCTGGCGGCAGCGACATCATGGTTACCACGGCCTCGTGGCGCAGGCCGGCCTCTTTTATGCAGCGGCCGGAGTACACCAGGTTGCCCACGTCGTTGAGGGCGTCGAAATTGCGGATGGTGGTGATACCGTGCTTCTTGAAAAGCTCGGCGTGCAGCTTTATGATGTCGGCGGGCTGGGAGTCCAGGCCCACCACGTTCACGCCGCGGGCCAGGGTCTGCAGGTCGGCGTCTGGACCGGCCGCCTTGCGGAAGGCGTCCATCATGGCGAAAGCGTCCTCGTTGCAGTAGAAGTACAGCGACTGGAACATCGCGCCGCCGCCGGCCTCGAAGTGGCGGATGCCGGCGCGGCTGGCCGCCTCTACCGCCGGAAGGAAGTCCGAACTGAGCACCCTGGCGCCGTAGACGGACTGAAAACCGTCGCGGAACGCCGTTACCATAACGTCTATCTTTTTCATGAGTTCCTCCCGCTGTTGCTGTAGGCCAGGGCCACCGCCGCGGCCGCGGCCGCTCCGGGCGCCTTGGGCGCCGCCGCCGGCGAGGGCTGCCGCGCGGCTTCAGGCGAGATGCGCTCCAGTATGGGCAGCATGGCCCTGAGCGCGTTCATGCAGCCTATCATAAGGAAAAGGAATAGGAAGACTACCCCCATGCCGAGGAAGGTTAGAATGAGCGTGTCTAGCAGCATAGGCGTCTCCTGGATATAGTTGTATGGCGAGGGCAGTCCATGCCCGCGCTTAGCCGTTGCTTTTATGGAAGAGGTCGGAGATGCGGATGCGGGCTGCCGTTCTACCCTAATTTTATCATTTCTGCGGCGGTCACTGCTTCAACATGTGCTCAAAAAAAAGGCCCCGGGGTTAACCGGGGCCTTTTATGCCTCGCGCAGCTGTCAGGCGCCGAGGGTGGCCACCATCACGGCCTTTATGGTGTGCATGCGGTTCTCGGCCTGGTCGAAGGCTATGCAGGCGGGGGACTCGAACACGTCCTCCGTGACCTCTATGCCGTTCTTCAGTCCGAACTGCTCGCTGACCTGCTTGCCCACCTTGGTGTCGGCGTTGTGGAAAGCCGGCAGGCAGTGCATGAACTTCACGTTCTTGTTGCCGGTCTTCTTCATCATGGCCGGGTTGACCT
>CALMZU010000288.1 GCA_937870775.1 uncultured Elusimicrobia bacterium | reverse complement strand
CTACCTGCCGCGACTGTGACGCTTCGGCCAGCACGGTCACCTTCACCTGCTGCGGCAAACTGCCGAATGATGATTTTAAACAGTCTTCCTCGACGTGGGCAAGGGAATCATATGATGGTATCTGTTACGTGAGTACGGCGACTGCGAGGTCCAGAGCCTATAACTGCAAAACAACTGTAATGCCTGGCGTGGCTATGTCGTCCTTTACGATACAGCAGAAAGGATGCGCAATGACCGCTATGGCGACGGCCATAAATTACTATGCGAACACGTATCCGGATCTTGGGTTGTCTACAACGACCCCGGCGGACTTGAATGGGAAGTTAAAAAAATTGGGGCGTGAGGGTTACGACCTTATGGGGGAAACCAAATTTACTGCTATTAAAATAATTTCAAATGCCCAAATTGTTAATGACCCCTCAATAAATATTAGTTCTAGTTCTCCTCTCAATGCTAGAAATGTGGCACTTGAATCTGTGCGTTCTAATTTAAAAAACGGGAATCCTGTCATAATTAAACTTCAACACGTTACAAAACGAAATAATAAAACTTCTTTTGGCACACATTTCGTTCTGGCCATAGGTTTGTGTGAAAATAAATATATTATTTCTGATCCGGGTAATGTGTTGCAGACGACACTACTCGACCCGAACGAGACTGTCGTCCTAAATTCGACAACAGGAAACACAATTGGTCCTGTAATAGGTATACGGAGTTTTCATAAGGAAAGGCAATGAAAAACAAAGTCCAACAACGTCTCCTTGGATTCTTGTCTTTGTATCTTGTTAATGGCTTTACTTTAGCCTTTGCTGGGCAGAGTAGTCTATCTGTAGATTTGTCAGATTCAACGGAGGGACAGATAAAAGCGTTGTTTGTTATTACAGATCCGTACGGACATCGCATTGGCGGTGATGCCGGAATGGGGACAGAATTGGTTTTTAATGAGATAGCAGGCGGGGGATGTAGCCTTGATGCCTTGGATAATGATGAGGAGGAGGGTGAGCCCAGTCCCCAATCTCTTCACTGCAACATAAATGGGGTAATCGCTGGGACTTATACAGTTACTTTATATGGGCGTGGAGAGGTTCGATATGGTTTATACTTCGGCGGAATTGATTCTAAAGGGGTGCCAATAAGCAGTGCAACTGAATTGTTTGGGTATATTGTTCATGGGGCGACTCTAACGTATTCGGTGACTTATGACCCCCTGTCAACGCAGGGGATAACCGGAATTACTAAAACAGTGTCACTTTCAAGCCTTGGGCAGGATATTAAGACAGCGACTTCATTGGGACAACTTGGCAATGCTAAATTTGCAGCCAGCCTGACAAAGCAGGTGGATCTTGCCATGACTTTAGTTGATGTCTGCAATAAACACAAGGCCACAAAGGCCAATGGTTGCAAGTTGGTTGTGGATGTGTTGCGGCTTTTTGTAAAACGTCTGGAACTTGCGAACCAGAAGTGCGATACGGCCGGCGGTTGTGACGAGGGGCCGGAACTTGCCGCTTTCGAGAAAGCCCACCGCGGGGACCGCGACTACGACGATTTCTTCCGCGCCTGGGACAAGGATGACTGGCACAAGTGGAAGAAGACTTCGAAACGCTTCGTCACCGACGAAGCCCTCGCTATAATCCGCGGTGACGCTGAGGCCCTGATAAAAACGCTGGAGCCTTCCCCAAAAGAACCAAGAAGACACTGACTAAAATTCATTGGCGGGATTTTGTTCCGCTCATCAATTGGTAGGACCTTAATAAACTCAGGCTATTCTACGATACTGGGGGGCTAAACAATTTGCTGTGGGTGTAGAAGTTATCGAGTTATCGTGCAGCGTCCCCTTTATTCTTTGACCTTTTTTGTTTTTTTGGTAAAATATATGTGGCTCTTTTAAGGAACACCTATTTAAGCTCGGGTGGTGGAACTGGTAGACACGCACGTTTGAGGGGCGTGTGCCTAACGGCGTGCGGGTTCGAGTCCCGCCCCGAGCATACTTTTTTCCGCGAAAGCGGGGGCGATCCCCCGCTTTTTTTTATATCCTATGAATATGCTCTCGAAATATTTCAGGCCGGCGCTGCTTGAGAAGATAGCCGCCAAGGCGGGCACGCCGGTGTACGTGTACTCGCAGGAACTTTTCCTGCGGCAGGTGCGCGCCTACAAGCGCGCCTTCCGCGGCCTGGACCCGCTGTTCTGCTACGCCATGAAGGCCAACTCCAGCGCCGGGCTTTGCGGCCTGGCGGCGCGCGAGGGCTTCGGCGCGGACGTGGTTAGCGGCGGCGAGCTGTACCGCGCCGTGCGCGCCGGTTTTAAGCCCGGGAAGATCATTTTCTCCGGCGTGGGCAAGACGCCCGAGGAACTGGAGTACGCGCTGAAGACCGGCGTGCTGTTCGTAAACGCCGAGTCCTTCGAGGAAGTGCAGGAGCTCGAGCGCGTGGCGCGCTGCCTTAAGCTGCGCGCGCCGATGTCGCTCAGGATAAACCCCGACGTGGACCCGCACACTCACAAGTACATAACCACCGGCAAGCTGGGCAGCAAGTTCGGCGTCTCTTTCGCCGAGGCCGAGAAGATATATCTTTACGCGGCCGCCTCGCGCTGGCTGCAGCCGGCGGCGGCGCAGTTCCACATAGGCTCGCAGGTCCATTCCGCGCGGCCTTACGCGCTGGCGGCCCGGCGGCTGGCGGCTTTCATGGCGCGCCTGGCCGCGGCCGGCGTGCGGCTGGAATACGCCGACGTCGGCGGCGGCTGGGGCGTTAAGGAAGGCTCCGAAATGGCCGACCCGGCGCTGCTGGCCCGCGCCATAGACGGGGTGTTCGCCGGCACGGGGCTCAAACTTATACTGGAGCCGGGCCGCTCCGTGGCCGCGCCGTCGGGCGTGCTGCTGGCCCGCGTGATATACCGCAAGCGCGGCGGGCGCAAGAATTTCGTTATAGTGGACGCGGCTATGAACGACCTGATAAGGCCGGCGCTCTACGGGGCGAAGCACCCGGTGGCGCTGATAGGCAAGGGCCGCGGCCCCGAGAAGACCTACGATATAGTGGGCCCCGTCTGCGAGAGCGGGGATTTCCTGGCCGAGGGCGCGCGCCTGCGCGAGCCGGCTCCGGGACAGCTGCTGGCGGTGTATTCCGCCGGGGCCTACGGCTTCTCCATGAGCTCGCAGTACAATTCGCGCCCGCGCGCCGCCGAGGCGCTGATAACCGGCCCTTCCTCGTGGCGGCTGATACGCCGCCGCGAGACCTACAAGGACCTGGTCGCCCCCGAGCTGTAATAGATAATAAAACTGGGGACAGTATACTTAATTCGAAATAGGTATACTGTCCCCAGTTTTTTATTGAGGCTTAGCCTCCTATTGAGGCGAAGCCTCGATAGAGGAGAGGAGGAGGGAGAGGGCGCGGCGCTGGGCGGGGAGGAGGGGGATGTCGGCCGGCAGCTCGGGGGCTGGCTTGGGGGCGAAGATGAGGTCGCGCAGTTCGCCTTTTTTCGCGTACAGGTCGTCGCCGGGGCAGTCGGTGTCCTTCTGCAGGTCGCGGTGGGCGTAGAAGCTGCTGACGTTCACCGTGTAGGTGTCCTTTATGTAGCTGCCCACAGCCGCGAAAGATTTTTCGGTGGCCGGCGTGAAGACGTCGTGCACCGGCGGGTGGTAGCTGCCCATGATGGAGATGCCCACGTTGCCGGTGTTCTTGTTCTTGGTGTGCGCGCCGACCACGCCTATCGGGCGGCCTTCGAAGATATTGCCGGCGGGGTCTATCAGGAAATGGTAGCCGATGTCTATCCAGCCGCGGCCGTTCTGGTGGAAGTCCTGGATCAGGCGCATCTCGGTGACGGCGTCGTCGTAGGTGGCCGGGTAATGCCACTGGGTGTGGTGCAGCGTGAAGAAGCCGGGCTTATGCGGGGTGAAGGGTTCCTTGGGCGGGGCGGCGTTCCAGTCGGCGCGGCGCACCAGCTTGAACGGGACGGCGGCGGGCACGGAAAGGGCCGGGTCCGGCGTGTAGACGAAGGCCTGCGCTTGCTCCGCGCCCTCGCGCGAGAGGGCGGCCTTGAGCAGCTCGGTGCCGTATATGGTTATGGTGCCGGCCTCGCGGGTGCCGGCGTTGACCACGCTGAAAGCCAGCTGGCGGCGCACGGCGGAGGGCAGTGTGTACTTGGCCCAGAAGCGGCCGTTGGGGAAGCGGCGGAAGAGCACCGGCTCGTAGCGGGCCGGCTCGGCGGCGCCGTCGGCCTTGAGCGCCATGTCGAGGCGCAGCCCGTCGGGGATAAGGCCCTGCACCAGCACCGTGTCGAAAGGGGCCGAGGGCAGGCGGCTGAAATCGCTCTCGAAGCAGCGCGCCCCTTTCATGTGGCCGGCGGCTATGTCTATGCGCACGGGGTAGGGCAGCGTTTCTATCTGTATGTCCTGGTCGTCGGCGAAGGCCGGGAGGGAGAAAACAGCGAGGAGCAGGGCGGTAAGTGTTGTGATCACATGGCGGTGCATGTATTAATTATAAACAAACGCGGCCTGGCGCGACAGGGCAGAAAGGCCCACCCGGCGGGGGGGCCTTTGGGGAAGCGCAAAGTTGTATAATCAGGTATGGCCAAGATATCAGTCTCCATCATAGGCTACAACGAGGCGCGCAACCTGCCGCGCTGCCTGGCCAGCCTGAAGTGGGCCGACGAGGTGGTCTTCGTCGACTGCGAAAGCTCCGACGGCAGCGCCGCGCTGGCGGCCGCGGCCGGGGCAAAGGTTTTCAGCCGGCCTAATAATCCCAATCTCAACGTCAATAAGCAGTTCGGCCTGGAGCAGTGCTCCGGCGACTGGATACTTTACCTGGACCCCGACGAGACCGTCGGGGAGGAACTGGCCGGGGAGCTTAAGCGCGTCGCCGCCGCCGGTACCGACGCGGCCTACCTGGTGCCCAGGCGCAATTTCTATTTCGGCCGCTGGCTCAGGCACGGCGGCAAATATCCCGACAGGCAGCTGCGTTTCTTCCGCGCCGGCAAGGCGGCCTTCCCCTGCGTGGACGTGCACGAGCGGCTGCGCGTGGACGGGACTATCGGCGCGCTGTCGAGTCCCATGGACCATCACCCGTACAACACCGGGTCCGAGCTGCTGCGCAAGATGGATTTCTATTCGGGACGCAAGACCGAGCGCGAGGCCGCCGGCCGCAGGGCCGTGTCGCTGGCGCGCGCCGCAAGGCGCTTCTGCGTGAACTATTTCCTGAAGGGCGGTTTCCTGGACGGCGGCGCCGGGTTCGTGTCCGCGGTGGCCGATCTTTTCAGCGAATGCCTCGCCTGGATAAAGCAGCGCGAGCGGGCCTGACGCCGTCAGGCCCCGGTAACCTCATACAGAACTTTTTCAGTGGCGGCCGCGAAGCCGCCGCGGCTGAACTTTTCGGCCGCGGCCTGCCTGTTGGCGGCGCCGGCTTCGGCGCGCGCCGCGGGGGAGTCCGCCAGCTTCAGCAGCAGCGCCGCCAGCTCCTCGTGGGCGCCGGGCTTGAACAGCCATCCGGCGGGCAGCATCTCCGGGATGCCGCCTACCGCCGCGGCCGCGGCCGGGCGGCCGGCGGCCATCCATTCCAGCAGGGCGCGGGAGACGGCTTCGCTGCCGACGGAGGAGATCACGCCGGCGTGGCAGGTGTTTATGAAAGCGAACTGGTCCGGCACCGGGCCGGGGAGCTTCACGCTGCCGGCTATGTCCAGGTCCTCGGCGAGGGAGAGGAGGTCGCCTCGGGTGAGGTCCGAATCGCGGCCGGCGCAGACGAACACGGCGTCGGGCCGCTTCTCCAGCACCAGCTTCGCGGCTTTCAGGAAAACGGAGTGGCCTTTCACCGGGTCCAGCCGGCCCAGGAGGCCGACGCGGAACCCTTCGGCCGGCGGCTCGGCGTAGGGCGGCAGTTCTATGGACTGCGGCACGACGCGCATCTTGGCGGGAGGTACGCCGGTGAAGGCGCGCGCTATGGCGCCCGAGGCCGCTATGACGGCGGAGACCGGGCGCAGCGACAGGCCGGCCGAGGAGGGCGAGGCGTCGGCCTTGGTGCGTACCAGCTTTATCTCCGCGCCGCGGCCGGCGCAGCACAGCGCGCCCATGGTCTGCATGCGGCCGGTATGAGCGCAGAATACGTCGAAGCCGGAGTCCTTGAGGAAGGACCTGAGGGAATAGACGAGGAAGGGGGAGAGGAGTTCCTTGCGGCCTGAGACCGGGAACACGGCGAAGCCTTCGCGCTGGCCCTGCGCGTGGCAGTGGCTGCCGGGCGCGGCCGCCAGGGTGACGTCGTGGCCGAGGCCGCGCAGCGCGCGGGCCTGGTCCATGGCGTAGGCGGCGAGCGCGCTATTCCAGGGGATGTCTATCGCGCTTAAGATCTTCAACGGCTTTTTCATAGCATTTGAGCGTCAGCGCGGCCATGCGGGGGGAGGAGAAGTCCTCGCGGCGGCGGTGGGCTTCGGCGGCGAGGCGGGAGCGCAGTTCCCCGTCGTTGACCAGCCGCAGCCAGGCGGCGGCCAGGGCCTGGTGGTCGCGAGGCGGCACGGTGAGGCCGTTGGCCCCGTCCTCCACCACGTCGGTGATGCCGCCGGCGGTGGTGGCCACTATGGGCAGGCCGGCGTTCATGGCCTCGACGAGGACGCTGCCCATGCCCTCCTCGCACGACGAGAGCACGAACAGGTCCAGCGCGGCCAGCACCTTGTACGGGTCCTTGCGGTAGCCGATGATGCGGAAACGGTCCTGTATCTTGAGCATCCGCGCGAGGTGCGCGGTGCGCTCGGCGAGCGGGCCTTCGCCGGCGAGCAGGAAATGGACGCGGGGTGATTCCTTCATCACGATGGCGGCGGCGCGCACCATGTTCTCGGGGTCCTTGTGGGGAACCAGGGCGATGAGCGAGCCGGCCCAGAAGGCGTCGGGCGGGAGGCCCAGCTCCGCGGAGAGGGCGGCGCGGGCGGCGGAGCGGTAGGCGCCGAACTCGCCGGGTTTCCACGGGGTGTCGTCGAGGTCTATGGTGCTGTTGACGACGGCGATCTTCTCCTCCGGCACGCCGGCCTTCAGCAGTATGTCGCGCACCGCGTCGGAGATGGCTATGACGCCGTGGGCGCGCGTGTACTTGAAATGGGCGGTGAAGCGGCTGGGCACGAAGTCCACGCGGCGGTGGGCTATGCGCACGCAGTCCAGGCACACGGAAGAGAGCCAGGAGACCGCGGCGGTGTGGCCGGTGTGGGTGTGAAGGATGGGCGGCGAGCCCGACGGGGGGAGGCCCTTGAGCGCGCGCCTGAGCAGCAGCGCGGAAAGCGGGTCCCATTCGAAATAATAAGGAAGGGTGAGCGTCTTGAAGCCCTTGCGCTGCGCCGCCATGTGGAGCGGGGAGTTGTGCCGGCAGACCACGGTGTTGTCGTGGCCCAGGCTGTTGAGCTCCTTGACGAGGTAGAGCAGCTGCCGCTGGCCGCCGCGCAGTTCCTTGCCGTCGTCGAGGTGGAAGATCGTGAGGCGGCTTTCCATAGGGTTATATTCTAACAAAATAAAAAAGCCCCGGTAGACCGGAGCTTTTAAATCTGGTGGACGTGAGGGGGATCGAACCCCTGACCTCCTGCATGCCATGCAGGCGCTCTCCCAGCTGAGCTACACGCCCGAAAACTTCCCGCTACCGCTTGTTAAAAGAACGTAGGAATATAATACCAAAAAAAACGCGCCGGCACAAATCCGGGCGGCCCGCCCGTCGTGATAACGCTATTTGAACAGGCCGCGCAGGGCTTCCCACATCCTGGTCCTGTAGTGCCTGAGGTAGAGCACCTTCCACCACTTCTTCTTCCAGTTGCGGTCCATCGCGCTCCACTTCTCCCACGAGGCGTCGTAGTAGGCCGGCTTCAGTACGTCCTTGTTCTTCTGCAGGAAATAGCGCTCGCGCGGGCCTTCCTTGGAATAGTAGTCGAGGAAGCTCTTCTCGCCGGTGAAGAGGGAATAGGAGCCCTGGTTGCCGATGTGTTCGTGCTCCACGGGGAAGTAGCCGACCTTGAGCCCCTTGCGCCTGAAGGCCAGCGCCCAGTCCTTGTCCTCGAGGCCGACGAGGTAGAACTCGTCGAACAGGCAGCCGGCCTCCATCGCGGAGCGGCGGGTGAGGGAGATCGTGGGGGACCAGTCGCACTCGGTGACGCCGTCGGGCCCGGCGGGGGGCAGCTCGGCGGCGGAGCGGTCTATGTACTTGGCCTCGCTGCCGCCGGCCATGCCCACGTCGGGGCGGGTGTCCAGCACGCGGCGCAGCTTGGCGAACCACTGCGGGTCCTTCAGGATGACGTCGTCGTGGAAATAGGCCACGTACTCCCCCGAGGAGGCGCGCAGGGCCTCGTTGCAGGTCTTGGAGATGCCGCCGTACTCGGTGGCCTGCAGCACGCGGGCCGCCGGCAGGTGCGCCAGGCGGGACTTCACGCCGGCGAGGCCGTCGGCCTTGCCGTTGTAAGCTATCAGCAGTTCGGAATCCTGGGGGAGGTTGGCCGCTATGCTTTCGCAGGAGGCCAGGAAATTGTCGTGGTTGGCGAGGGTGGGGACTATGACGCTCAGTTGCATGGAAAAAATATTAGCATAAAACCGGAATAGCCCGGAATCGGGGCGGGTTGACTTAAGTCTTTTGAGCCCGTCGTCGTAATTATTGTAAAATTATAGAACTTTGCGGTTACGGAGTTTATACTAATGAAAATAAAATCGTTCAACGTGATCCCCAACCTCCCCGACAGCCTCAAGGCGTTGGAGGAACTGTCCACCAACATGTGGTTCACCTGGAACTGGGACGCGATAATGATGTTCGTCAGCATGGACGAGGACCTGTGGCATCGCTCGCATCGGAACCCCAAGTGGATACTGGGCACGCTGGCGCCGGAGAAGCTGGAGGCCCTGGGCAGGGACCCGAAGTTCCTCGGCAAGCTGGGCGAGGTGAAGCAGAAGTTCGAGAACTATATTTCCTATAAGGACACCTGGTACGCAAAGAACTCCGTAGACCAGGACAAGGACATGAGCGTGGCCTACTTCTCGATGGAGTACGGCATAGGCGAGGGCCTCCCCATATATTCCGGCGGCCTCGGCATGCTCTCCGGCGACCACCTGAAGTCCTCCTCCGACCTCGGCATGCCGGTGGTCGGCGTGGGCCTCCTTTATAAGAAGGGCTACGTGCAGCAGGTGCTGAACCGCGACAACTGGCAGGTGGAGCGCTACCCCGAGAACGACTGGTACAACATGCCGGTCGCGGTGGTGAAGGACGCCTCCGGCCGCCCGCTGCGCGTCAGCGTGGACCTGGCCGGCGAGACCGTGCAGGTCGGCGTGTGGAAGGTCCCCGTGGGCCGCACTTCGCTCTTCCTGCTGGACACCAACCTGCCCGAGAACTCCCCGGCCGCGCGCACGATAACCGAGCAGCTCTACGGCGGCGACCGCGAGAACCGCATCCGCCAGGAGATAGTGCTGGGCATAGGCGGCGTACGCGCGCTGGAGGCCATGGGCCTGCACCCGACGGTGTACCACGTCAACGAGGGCCACAGCGCCTTCCTGCTGTTCGAGCGCATCCGCCAGCTGATGAAGGGCCGCGGCCTTTCCTACGCCGAGGCGCGCGAGGTGGTCTGGGCCTCCTCGGCGTTCACGACGCACACCCCGGTGATGGCCGGCAACGAGTATTTCGAGTTCGAGCTGCTGCGCAAGTACTTCGAGACCTACGTCAAGGAACTGGACATGACGTTCCCCGAGTTCCTGGAGATAGGCAAGGAAGAGCATACCTCGATGGGCTTCTGCATGACCGTGCTGGCGATGCGCCTGTGCGCGTTCCTCAACGGCGTCAGCCTGCTGCACCGCGACGTGTCGCGCGACATGTGGCACAAACTGTGGCCCGAGCTGCCGCGCTACGAGATCCCGATAGAGGGCATCACCAACGGCGTGCACACCTGCAGCTGGATCAGCCACGAGCACCACGGCCTGTACAGCCGCGTGCTCTCCGGCGGCCAGAACAACATCCCCGATTCCTGCGACTGGAACAAGGTCGCCGACATCAGCGACAAGGAACTGTGGGACATCCACATGGTCCGCAAGAACAAGCTGGTGAACCTGGTGCGCGACCGCCTGAAGAGGCAGCACGCCCGCCTGGGCTCCGACCGCACGGTGCTCGAGGAGGCCGGCAAGGTGCTGAACCCCGAGTTCCTGACGATAGGCTTCGCCCGCCGCTTCGCCACCTACAAGCGCGCCACGCTGTTCATGCACAACCTGGAGCGCCTGCTGGAACTGGTGACCGACGAGAAGCTGCCGGTGCAGTTCGTGTTCGCCGGCAAGGCGCACCAGGCCGACGCGCACGGCAAGGAGTTCATAAAGCAGGTCGCGCGGCTGTCCCTCGACAAGCGCTTCAAGAACCGCATCATCTTCGTCGAGGACTACAACATGAACGTGGCCCGCTACCTGGTGCAGGGCGTGGACGTGTGGCTTAACAACCCCATCCGCCCGCTCGAAGCTTCCGGCACCAGCGGCATGAAGGCCGCTTCCAACGGCGTGATGAACCTCTCCGTGCTGGACGGCTGGTGGCCCGAGGGCTTCTCCCACGAGGTGGGCTGGTCCATAGGCGGCACCGAGGCCTACAACTCCGACGAGGAACGCGATTACGTCGAGGCGGAGAGCATCTACAACATCATCAAGAAGGTGGTGGCCCCGCTGTACTACGACCGCGGCGCCGACGGCCTGCCGCACGGCTGGATAAAGATGATGAAGGCGTGCATACAGAAGCTGATCCCGCACTTCAACACCAACCGCATGCTGCGCGAGTACTACGAGAAGTTCTACACGCCGGCCCACCGCGCGTCCAAGAAGTTCGCGGACAACAGCCGCGTGGCCGAGGTGGCCCGCTGGCGCCGCAAGCTGCTGGACAACTGGCCCCGCGTGAAGGTGGTGACCGACCAGTTCAAGCCGGAGATGGAGCTGCATTCCGGCGCGAAGCTGCCGGTGAGCGCCATAGTGTGGCTGGGCGACCTGAAGCCCGAGGACGTGGACGTGCAGCTTTACGTCGGCATAGCCGGCGGCGAGGGCATGTTCAAGGACGGCAAGGCCTTCTCGATGCGCCACGACACCCGGATGGGCGACGCCTACGTGTACAAGGGCGAGGTGCCCTGCTACAAGAGCGGCCGCCACGACTTCGCGGTGCGCGTGCTGGGCAGGCACCCCGACGCGGTGAACGCGCTGATGCCCCCGGTGATAAAGTGGAGCGAGGAATAAGGGCTTCCGGCGGCTTACGCTGACGGCCGCGCGCCGGGGGGAACCCCGGCGCGCCTGTTTAGGCTCCTGTTGCGTCCCGGTTCAAAATATATATAATGTTTTTAACGGCCGGCGACGGCCCCGTGGTATCAGTAACTAAAGAGAGGTAAATAAGCAAATGGCTAAAGGTAAAGTTAAGTGGTTCAACGACAAGAAAGGGTTCGGCTTCATAATCCCTGAGGACGGCTCCAAGGACCTTTTCGTCCATCACTCTTCCATACTCGGCGAAGGCTTCAAGACCCTGGCGGAAAACCAGGAAGTGGAGTTCGACACCGAGAATACCGACAAAGGCCCGAAAGCCGTAAACGTGAAGAAAGTTCAGGCCGCCAAATAAGGCTGACCCCTTATTAGGAACAACGCGGGCCCCTTATCGGGGCCCGCTTTTTTTGCGCCTTTCCGGGGGGGGGCGCAGTAGTAGGACCGCTCGCGGACGGTTATCTCGGGGGCGGCTTTGGGGTCCTCGAGACGCTCGCCGTTGAACATCGTCACCCGGGTCTTGCGCTCCTCGGTCCAGTTGCCCTTCTTGTCGTAAACGTAGAAATAGTCGTAGGCGTACTTCGGGTCGGACGAGTCCATGTCGTAGACCAGCTCGTTGACGCGGCGGCCCTTAACGTCGGAGTAGATCTCGGTCTTGGTGACCGGCTGCTCGCCGCTGTCGTAATCGGTTATGACCTCGCGGCGCAGCGTGCCGTCGTCGCGGTATTCGCGCACGGTCTTGCGCCTGAGCTCGTTGTTCTCGCCGAAGTAGGACTCCGTGGCCGACGCGGTGGCGGCGTCGCGCGCGAACGTCAGGCGCCTGAGCTGGCGGCCGTCGAAGTCGTTGACGGTCTCCTCGGCCGGCGAGCCGGCCTTGTCGAAGCGGCGCAGCGTCACGGTCTCCAGCGCCAGCTGCGGGTCGAACGAGTGCTCCTCGACGGCCTGGCCGCGGGAGTCCAGCAGGCGGAAGATGGTGCGCACGGGCTTGCGCTCGCTCTCCCTGCCCTGCGACGGGGAGGCGTCGAAGACCTGCACCGCGCGGTAATCCTTCTTCCTGTTCCTGCGGCAGAACTCGTCCAGCGACGACTTGCCTTCCTGGCTGAAGGTGGTGGTGCGCTTGGCCTCGGACTTGAGCTCTTCGCACAGCGCCGCCGAGGCGTCCTTGTCCTTGTAGACCAGCGCTGTCCGCTGCGAAAGCGTCTTGCCGTCGTATTCGGCCTCCTCGGTCTTGAGGCCGTAGAGGTCGCAGACGTAGCACAGCGTGGTGCGCGGCGTGCCGGCCAGCCAGGCCTTGCCGCGGCGCACCGGCGCGGTGCGCGAGATCTTTATGGTCCGGGCCCTGGGCTTTATGTCGGGGCAGCGCAGGTCGGTCTGCGCGGCGGCGGGCGCGGCGAGCATGCAGGTCAGAAGCGTCAGAAAGGCGTGTTTCATTTTGTCTCCCCTGAACGTACCAAATATATTATACTTTTAGTCGCCGCCGAGGTGAACCGGGGGCGAACAAGGAGGCCGTATGGCTGAAAACAAGGACAACAAACCGATGCAGCTCGAGGTGCAGATGGACGAGGCTACCGCGCAGGGCGTCTACGCCAACCTGGCCGGCGTCACGCACAGCGAGACCGAGTTCATTTTCGATTTCCTTTTCCTGCAGCCCAACCAGCCCAAGGCCAAGCTGCGCGCGCGCATAGTGTCGAGCCCGGTGCACACCAAGCGCTTCATGGCCGCGCTGCTGGAGAACATAAAGCGCTACGAGGACCGCTTCGGCCCTATCCCCGAGCGCGCGGTGAACCTGACGCAGGGCCACAGCTGAGGCCGGCGGGGGAAAATGAAAAAGCCCGGGAGGTCCCGGGCTTTTTTCATGCGCCGCCGCCTCAGACGTGGCCCTGCAGCATCATCGTCTGGCGCTCGGTGGGCATGTGGCAGTTCACCTGCAGGCCGCGCGACTGGGCGCGGGCCTTGGCGTCGGCGAGCATCTTGTCCATCTCGTCGTCGGAATAGTCCGGGTGCGCGTGCCACAGCACCAGGTCGCGGGCCTGGGCTTTCTCGGCGGCGAAGTCCACGACTATCGACAGGCCGGAATGGCCCTCGTGCTTGCGGTTCTCGTAGTCCTTGTCGGTGTACACCGCGTCATGCACGAGGATGTCGGAGTCGCGCACGAAGCCGCCGAGCTTCTCGTCGTAGTCCTGGAAAGCGGTGGCGTCGCCCCAGATCTCGCTGTCGGGCGAGTAGCTGATGCGCTTGCCCAGCACGTCCAGCACGTAGATCATGGTGCTGGTCGGGTGGTTGGCGTACATGGCCGAAAGCTTTACGCCGGGGAACAGCTCGTAGTTGTCCTCGAGGATCTCGTAGATGTCGATCTTGGCCTTGGGGGGCTGCTTGGTCAGCGAGAACGAGCTGTAGAACGTGGCCTGCGCCACTTCCTTGAGGCTCTTCTCCGGGTCGTTGGAGCCTATGAGGTGTATGGCGAAGTTGGGGTCGTAGATGGGCAGGAAACGGCCGAGGCCCAGTATGTGGTCCAGGTGGAAATGGGTCAGGCAGATCCAGATGTCCTTGTAGTAGCGCTTCTTCGCCGCTATCTCCTTGCCCAGCTCGACGATGCCGGTGCCGGCGTCGAACACGAAGAGGTGCTCCTTCGTCTCCACCGACATGCACGAGGTCTGGCGGCCGTAGCGGGAGGCGCTGTTGGGCATCACGGCGGGCAGGCCGCGCGAGCCCCAGAAAGTGACGCGTATCTGGCCGGCATCGAGGTCGCTGGCCTGCGGGGCCACCTCCTCCTGTATGATGTCCGGGGCTATCGGGGCGGACGGCGGGGGGGCGGCGTTGCCGGCGGTGCCGTCCAGTATGCTCTTCACGGTGGCGGAGAAGGTGTCGACGTTGTAGGGCTTCTGCAGGAAGAAGTCGGCGCCGAACTGGAAGGCGCGCTGCTTCTCGACCTGGTAGGACTTGCCCGAGACGACGATGATCTTTATGTGCTTCAGCGCCGGGTCGGTCTTGACCGCCTTGCAGATGTCCATGCCGGTGATGCCCGGCATCATGATGTCCGTCACTATCAGGCGCGGCATCTGGGCCTTTATCGTCGGGATGGCCTGCAGGGAGTCCTGCACCAGCGTTACGTTGTAGCCGGCGTCGGTAAGCAGGTCGCGGGACAGCTCGCCCACCATCGGGTCGTCGTCTACTATGATAATGTCGGGGTTTGCCATTGTTTTTCTCCGCGTGACGGCGGTATTTACTATAATTAGATTATACTTTTTTACCGTTAACTAAATGTTTCGCAAGGATTAACGTTTTATTTAACCGCCTATGATGAGAATAATCGCCGGGACCTGCAGGGGACGCAAACTCTTCTCTCCGCCCAAGTCCAAGTTCGTGAAGCCCATTTCAGCCAGGATCAGGCAGTCCTTCTTCGACATCGTGCGCCCCTACGTGACGGGCGCGGTGGTGCTGGACCTGTTCGCCGGCGTGGGCACCGTGGGCCTGGAGGCGCTCTCGCGCGGCGCGGCTAAGGCCGTGTTCGTGGAGAAGGAAGGCCTGTGCGTGAAGACGATAGAGCGCAACATCGCGCACCTCGGCTTCGGCGAGAAGGGCAAGGCGCTGAAGGCCGACGTGCTCAGCGGCCTGAAGTGGCTGGAGCATTTCGCCGACTACCAGGGCTACGACATCATCTTCATGGGCCCGCCCTACCGCACCGAGGAGAACCTGCCGCTTTTCTACAGCATGGAGACGCTGCGCCTGCTCGTCGAGTCCGGCATAGCCAAGCCGACCACGGTGATAGCCGTGCAGCACCACCGCAAGGAAGAGGTCAAGGAACAGCCCGGCCTCGAGCATACGCGCCGCGAGAAGTACGGCGACACCTACGTGGACTTCTTCCGCCTGAAGAAATGATCTTCGACCCGCTGGAGCTCAACTACAGCAAGATAAGGGCCTACCTGGACTGCCCTTTCCTCTACCGCTATATTTACGTCGAGCGGCGTTTCCAGCCGCCTACCGCTCCGTCGTCGCTGGGGCTTTCCGTGCACCGCGCGCTGGCGCGCTTCCACGCCGCCGGCGGCCGCGGGGACCTGGGCTCGCTGATGAACCATTACGAGGACTGCTGGCTGCACCAGGGCTACGCCACGCCGCAGGCGATGATGGAGTTCTACAAGAAGGGCGCCGCGGTGCTGGAGGCCTGGTGGACGCATTGGCAGGCCAACCGCGCCGAGGTGCTGTTCTCCGAGCGGCCCTTCGAGTTCCTCTTCGAGAAGTGGAAGATAAAAGGCACGATAGACCGCGTCGACCGGCTGCCCGGCGGAACGGTGGAACTGATAGATTACAAGATGGGCTTCGAGGGGAAGACCGCCGCCGACGTGGCCGACAGCCTGCAGCTCTCTCTTTACGCCGTGGCGCTGGGCCGCGCCTTCGACCTGAAGGTGGCCAGCCTGGGCTACTTCGTCCTTACCGAGACCAAGAAGATAACCATACCTTACGACCCCGCCACCGGGGAGGCCACGATGGCGCTGGTGCGCGAGACGGGCGACAGGATGCTGATGCTGGACATGTACCGCAAGGGCAACTGCGCCAGGTGCCCGATACGCGAGCATTGCGCCGAGTCCGAGGCCCGGACCGCCGCCTGAACGTCGGAAGCGAAAAAAAGACCCGGGGAAGCCCGGGTCTTTTTTTGCGCGCGGCCGGCGGGTTTACGGCGCCGGGTGCGGCATGTTCTTGGTCTCGCGGTAGATCTGCAGGAAGACCTGCACGCAGGAGACCAGCAGCGGCCCTAGCAGTATGCCTATGGGGCCGTACACCTTAAGGCCGCCGAAGATGCCGAGGAAGAGCAGGAATATGGGCAGTTTGGCGCCGCGGCCTATCAGCACCGGGCGCAGTATGTTGTCCAGCAGCCCGACGGCCAGCGCGCCCCACAGCAGCACGAAGAGGCCGGTCTGCGCGCCTTTCCAGAAATACATCACGGCGGCCAGCGGGGCCCAGACCAGGCCGGTGCCCACGAAGGGCACCAGCGCGGCCAGCGACGTGAGCATGCCGAACAGCGCCGGGGCCGGCACGCCGGCCAGCCAGTAGCCGGCGGCGCCGATGAGGCCCTGTATGGCGGCGGTGAGCAGCAGGCCGCGCACCACGGCCATGGCGGTGGTGTAGAGCTGGTTGGCTATGCGGTGCTTGTACTCCTGGTCCATCGGGATGATGTCTATCAGCCAGTTCAGGAAGCGTTCCCCGTCGCGGAACAGCACGAACATGGACGCCAGCATGACGACGAAGCCGACGAGGAAGAAGAAGATGTTGCGCAGCACCACGGTGCCGGAGCTGGTGATGTTCTCCTGCAGCGTCTTCAGGTTGGCGGTCACTACGTCGGCGAGGTCCAGGTCCCAGTACTCTCGTATGGTCTGCGGCAGAGGTATCTCCAGCTGCGCCTGCGAGACGTTGGTCAGCCACTGGCTGGTCCTGGGGTACAGTTCGCGGGATTCCCTGAGCAGCAGCCAGCCGAACACCAGCAGCGGCAGCACCACGGTGAGCACTGCGGTGGCGGTGCTGAGGACGGCGGCGCCGGTGCGGTTCTCGACGACGCGGCGGCGTATCCAGCAGTGCATGGGGTAGAAGATCAGCACCAGCGTAGAGGCCAGCAGTATGGGGCCGAGGAACGGCGCCATGATGCGCAGCAGCTGGTAGAGCAGGAAGAAGAGTATGCCGAAGAAGAAGAAATTGAAGAGCTGGGCCTTGTCGAAACGCAGCAGCTTGGGCGCGGGGTTCTGGGTCATAGGCCAATTATACAATACGGCGGAAGGCGGGGGAAAAATGGTATAGTGAGCGAGGGTTATGAAAGAGTACATAAAGGCGCTGGACCGCGGCGAAGTCACCACCTTCTCCCGCAATTCCTACGAGATAGTCTTCTCGGTGTTCATGATCGCGCTGGCCTGGTTCTACCGGAGCAGCCCCCAGATAGAGTACCCGCGCATACTCTATTTCTTCCTCGCCCTTTTCATCTCCAACTTCTTCTTCAACTACCTGCTGCGGCGCCGCGCGTCGGTGAACGTCTGGCTGGTGGAACTGATCTTCCTGGTGAACTTCTGGATCATCACCGGCGTGATCTGGAATTCCGGGCGCGGCGAGTCCTATTTCTGGGTGCTGTACCTGCTGCCGGTCTTCTCCGCGGCGCTGATGGCGGCCTTCAAGGACGCGGCCGGCGTGACGGCGCTCTGCGGCATAGCGATAACCGTGATGTCCTGGCCTTTCGCCGAACTGGCCGACCTGCTTTCGCTGGCCGTGAAACTGGGCGTGCTGGCCTTCTCCGGCGGCATAGTGTACCGCACCGCCAGGGCCAGGAAGCGCGCCGAGGCCACGCTGGAACTGAAGCGCGCCGAGGCGGAGCAGCTCTCCCGCGAGATAGACGAGAAGGAAGTGGAGATAGTGAAGACCGCCTCCGCAGGCGAGGTCGGAACTCTGGTCAGCGGCGTGCTGCACGACCTGGGCAACGCGGTGTCCGTGATACTGCTCAGCGCGCAGGTCATGGAGGGCGCCGAGAAGCCGGAGAAGAAGGACCTGGAGCGCGTTACGCGGGCGGCCCGCTACGCCAAGGGACTGCTCGGCGGCGCGCTGAGCATAGTGCGCGGCCAGGATTACGTTTTCGCGCCGGGTTCGCTCAAGGAGGCGGCCGAGAGCGCGGCCGTGCTCACCGATTACTCGGCGAGGAAGAAGAGCGCCACGGTAGAGCTGAACATCCCCGGCGAGCTGCCCGCGCTGCTGATGAGCCGCGTGCATATAGAGCGCGTTTTCATAAACGCCATCTCCAACTCGCTGTCCTTCGTGCCCGAGGGCGGGCGCGTAACGGTGACCGCCCGCGCCGCCGAAGGCGGGGTGGAGGCCGAGATCACGGACAACGG
This sequence comes from uncultured Elusimicrobia bacterium, assembly GCA_937870775.1. GTDB lineage: Bacteria > Elusimicrobiota > Elusimicrobia > Elusimicrobiales > UBA9959 > UBA9959. The sequence continues at coordinate 9,647 of CALMZU010000288.1, read as the reverse complement.
CCCGGGCTTTCCGGAGAAGATACTAAAGGAAGGCGTGAAGGCCTTCGGCACCACGCGCAAGGACAAGGGCGGCACCGGGCTGGGGCTTTTCGTCTGCGACCAGATAGCCCGCCGCCACGGCGGTTCGCTGGCGCTGGACAATATGCCCGGCGGCGGCGCCAGAATAAAGCTTTTCCTGCCTTTAGGCGGCCCAAACCCCCAATAATTGAGATATTGAGCAGCGTCCCACGCCCAGAAATAATCGAGTTATCGTGCAGCGTCCCCTACCAGCTACCAGAACATGCGGAGGATGGCGGCGCCGAGGAGGACGCGGTAGATCAGGAAGGGTTTGAGGTCGCGTTTTTTCATCCACGACATCAGCAGCCAGATGAAGGCCAGGCCGGAGAGGAAGGCCGAGGCCAGCCCGGTCGCGAAGGCGGCGTTGAGCTGGTCGGGGGAGATCTTGCGCGCCTCCAGCAGGCCGGCGCCCAGTATCACGGGGGTGCTGAGCAGGAAGGAGAGGCGGGCCGCCGAGGAGCGGCGGTAGCCGAGGAAGAGCGCGGCCATCATGGTCATGCCGGAGCGCGAGGCGCCGGGCATCAGGGCTATGCACTGCGCGAGGCCTATGAGCAGCGCGTCCTTCCAGCCGAGCGACTCCTCGCCGAGCTGCTGCTTCGGGGCGCGGTCGGCCCAGTAGATGAGGCCGGAGAAGAAGATCAGGTTGAAGGCTATCCAGCGCGGGTCGCGGAAGACGGTCTCGGCGGCGTCGTTCAAGAGCACGCCGGCCAGGCCAGCGGGCACCGAGGCCAGCACCAGCAGCCACAGGATGCGGCCTTCCTTTTCCCTGGGGCGGAAGGCGGCGTCCCTGAAGATGTTGAACCAGTCGCGCGCGAAATAGATCAGCACGGCGAGCAGGGTGCCGAGGTGCAGCATCACGTCGTAGGCGAGGCCCTGGTACTGCCAGCCGAAGACGCGCGGCGCGAGCGCGAGGTGCGCCGAGCTGGAGATGGGGAGGAACTCGCCCGCCCCCTGCAGCACGCCAAGTATCAAAGCCTGTATCTCAGTCATTCTTGATCTCCGTCCCCGGGTAGTAGTGTTTAAGTATATCCCTGTAACCGTAGCCCTTGCGCGCCATCCCTTCGGCGCCCCACTGGCACATGCCGACGCCGTGGCCGTAGCCCACGCCGTCGAGCAGCACGAAATCCCTGCCCTGCAGCACCTTGAAATAGGAACTCTTCACCGCGTTCCAGCCGGCGCGGCGGCCTATGCCGTGGTAGAACTCGGTGGCTGGTACGTTGACCTTGCGGCCGCCGGCCGTGATCTCCACGTACTCGGCGCGCCCCGAGCGGCCGCGCGCCGTGACGCGCAGCCCGTCGGCGGTCTCGTCCTGCCTTAGCCAGCCGGCCTGGCGGGCCAGCCGCGTGAGGCCGGTGAAATATATCCTGGTCTTCCACCTGAAGCCCGGCGCTATGGAGCAGTAGGGCCGGCCGGCCGGCGGGCCGTCGCGCACCGAGACCAGGTAGGGCTTGTGCTCGAAGGGCCAGACGCTGGTCATGCGCTCGGTGCGGCCGCCGCAGATGGAATGATAGAAGGTGGCGGCCGGCTGGCCAAGGTAGGTGAGCAGTTCGCCGCGGGTGTCCTGTGCGGCCTTGCGGGCCTTGTCGCTTACCGCGCCGGTGCCGGTGTAGAGCTGGCAGTGGGTGGAGTCGCAGAGGTTGTAGCCCTCGGCGGAATGGGCGTGTATGCGCTTTACGGTGTAGGTGCGGGCCGCCACCGCCTGCGCCTTGTAGGCTTCCGGCTGCGACAGGTCCTGCGCCTCGCCGGAGACCACGCCGGCTATATAGGTCTCCATCGGCACCGTGTCTATGATCTTAAGGCGGCCCTTGTCCTGCGAGATCACGATCTCGCCGGTGTGGCGGCGGCGCGGCAGGCCGGAGCCGCTGAACCAGAGCCCGCCGCTTACCGAGAGCTTTATGGACTTGGCCGGGCCGGCGTGGGCGGCGCCTTCCAGCGCCACCAGCTGGCCGCGCACCACGGCGCGGGCGCGGCCCGAGAAGGCCTTGCCCCCGGCGGAAACGGCGCCGTCGGTCTCGAGGTTTATGGCTTTGAGCTTGTGAAGGGAGTAGATGCGCACGGCCACCGCCCTGTCCGCGGCCAGGGCCGGCGTGCCGGCCAGGAGCAGGACCAGGGCGAGGGCTTTCAAGGGCGCTTCTCCGGGGGCTCGTAGAGTTCCTCGAGCGTGAACTCGCCGGGGGCGGCGCCGGCCTTGAGGCGGGCGTAGCCGGAGGCGGAAAGGTCCAGAGGCGCGCCGCCGGCGCAGAAGCCCGCCACCGCGCCGAGGAGCGGCTGGTGGCCCACCACCAGCAGGCGCCTGACGCCGGCCGTCTCCACCAGGTCCACTATGGCCGAGGCCGGGCCGTCGCTGAGGGCGGCCGACGGGCGCATGGGCACGCCTGGGAAAAGGGAGGCGGCCAGTTCGGCCGTGCGCGCGGCGCGCGCGAAGGGGCTGTGCAGCACCAGGTCCGGCGCGAAGCCGGTGTCGCGCAGGCGCGCGGCGGCGGCCAGCACGTCCTGTTCTCCGGAGGGGGACAACGGCCGCTCGGCGTCGGAGGCCACGCCGGCCTCGCGCACTCCCAGGGCCCTGCCATGGCGCAGGAAAACGATCTCAGCGGTGGTGTTCTGTTCCTGTGTGGACATGGGGATATTCTACCATTTGAGGCCGCCGCCCGGCTCCGGGAACCCGGGCGGTTTCCGGCGGTTGAATAAAAAACAGAATTAATATATTATTGGGGTTACCATTCAGGTAACGGAGGGTTGCGGGTGAACTACCATATACTGAAGAAGTCCGGGCTGGACGGCTTCATACGCGCTCTGGCCAGGAAAATGAAGGTTTGCGCCCCGGTAGCCAAGGGGTACGGGAACTACGCTTTCGAGGAAGTGTCCTCGGCGAAGGACATCGCCCTCAGCTATATCCCCACCATACTGCCGCCCAAGAAATATTTCATGCCGCAGCGCGAGCGGCTGCTGGAGTTCGACATAAGCGGCGAGAAACCCGCCGAGCTCGCCGTGGTGGACGCGCCCGAGATGGCGATATTCGGCGTGCACACCTGCGACCTCGCCGGCATACAGTGCCTGAACATGGTCTTCTCCGAGAAGCCCGCCGACCGCAACTACCTCAGGCGCAACGAGAAGGCCCTGATCATGGGGCTGGAGTGCAACGGCTACTGCGACGGCCACGCCAGCTGCGCCCTCGTCGGGGCGCATTACCCGAACGGCGGCTACGACCTTTTCTTCACCGACCTCGGCGACAGGTTCATCATACACGTGAACACGCAGAAGGGCGAGGACGTGGCGGAGGGCCTCAAACTGCCGCGCGCCACGCCGGCCGACATGGCCGCGCTGGACAAGGTGCGCGAGGAGAAGCGCCGCGTCTTCCAGAACGAGATAGGCGTGGACCCGGCGCTGCTGCCCGCCATCTTCGACCGCGGCATGGAGCACAAGGTCTGGTCCGAGCTGGGCGGGCGCTGCGTCTCCTGCGGCAACTGCACCAACGTCTGCCCCACCTGCTACTGCTTCGACATGGCCGACACCATAAACCTCGACATGAAGACCGGCCACAGGACCCGCACCTGGGATTCCTGCCAGCTGGAGAACTTCGCGGTGGTGGCCGGCGGCGAGAACTTCCGCAAGCTGCGCGCCGAGCGGCAGCGCCACCGCTATTACCGCAAGTTCAAGTACCCGCTGGAGAAGTTCTACCGCTTCTTCTGCACCGGCTGCGGCCGCTGCACGCGCACCTGCATGGCGAAGATAAGCCTGAAGGAGACGCTGAAAGCCCTGGCCGTCGGGCACGGGGGGCGCATATGAGCGAGATCATAAACAATTCCAGCTGGCGGCTGCGCATGGGGCGCATCACCGCGGCGCGCCGCATGACCGCGGCGGAGAAATGGTTCGAGATAGAGCTCGAGGACGGGGACCTGGAGCACGAGCCCGGGCAGTTCGTGCAGGTGGAGCTGTTCGGCGTCGGCGAGGCGCCGGTGTCCGTCTGCTCCAGCCCCACGCGGCGCGGCCGTTTCGAACTGACGGTGCGCGCGGCCGGGCGCCTGACCACGCACATGCAGACGCTCAAAGCCGGCGACTGGGTGGGCATACGCGGGCCTTTCGGCCGGCCTTTCCCGGTGAAGCTGATGATAGGCAACGACCTGCTGCTGGTGGCGGGGGGGCTGGGCATAGCGCCGCTCAGGTCGCTGATAAACTACGTGATGGACAACCGCCGCGAGTTCGGCAAGGTGGACATACTGCTGGGCTGCAAGACCCCGGAAGATATGCTTTTCGGCGACGAGGTGAAGGCCTGGGAGAAGCGGCTGGACGTGAACTTCTCCTGCACGGTGGACCGCGGCGCGCCCGACTGGAAGGGGAACGTCGGACTGATAACCAGCCTGATCCCCGGCGTGACCATAGCCCCGGAGCGCACCTTCGCCGTGGTGGTGGGCCCGCCCATCATGTACAAGTTCGTGATAGCGGAGCTCGCGGCCAAGCGCGTGCCGGAGCGGCAGATCATCCTTTCGCTCGAGCGGCACATGAAATGCGGCATGGGCAAATGCGGCCACTGCCAGATAGACCACCCGAAGAACTATTACTGCTGCAAGGACGGCCCGACCTTCACCTACGAAGAGGTGAAGGCGGCGAGCCGCCTGTGACGGAGGCACGATGAAGAAAGAGACCAAAGCCGCTGTCCCCGCGAAGCCCAAGGTGGCCTTCTTCGATCTTGCCTGCTGCGAGGGCTGCCAGCTGCAGGTGGCCAACCTCGGCGAGGCGCTGCTGGACATACTGGGCGCTATAGACGTGGTGGAGTTCCGCGAGGTGATGAGCGAGAAGTGGGACAAGGACTACGATATAGCCATTGTCGAGGGCTCGATAACCGACGCCCACGCCGAGGAGCGCATAAAGAAGATACGCGCTCGCTCCAAAATACTGATAGCCTACGGGTCCTGCGCCACCATAGGCGGCGTGAACGGCATGAAGAACGGCTTCGAGCTGGACGAGATACGCCGCTACGTCTACGGCAAGGACTACAAGTTCTTCGACAGCGCCCCGACGAGGCCGGTGCACCAGGTGGTGAAGGTGGACTACTTCGTGCACGGCTGCCCTATCTACCCGCCGGAGCTGATAGAGGTGCTGAAGTGCGCGCTGCGCGGCATCCCTTACACGGTGCCGGCCAGCCCGGTCTGCGCCGAGTGCAAATTGAACGAGAACGTCTGCATGTACGAGCGCGGCATCAGCTGCCTGGGCCCCTGGACCAAGGCCGGCTGCAATTCCTGGTGCGTCAACAACGGCAACATCTGCTACGGCTGCCGCGGCGAGGTGAAGAACCCGGCGCTCGCGGCCGGCGCCGACGTGATAGCGCGCTACGGCCTGAAAGCCGAGCTGGTAAAGAACAAGTTCGAGATGTACAACAAGTGCAAGGAGGGGGACGCCGATGGCCGCCGCTAAGAACCTGGAGATCAAGGTCGAGTACGTCACCCGCGTGGAGGGCCACGGCAACATAGTGGCCAACGTGAAGAACGGCAGGATCGAGAAGTGCGAGTTCCACGTGGTGGAATCGCCGAGGCTGTTCGAGGGCATGCTGCGCGGGCGCTCCATCTTCGAGGCGCAGCACATCACGTCGCGCATCTGCGGCATCTGCTCCTGCGGCCACACGCTTTCGTCCATACAGGCGGCCGAGGACGCGCTGGGCGTGGAGCCGACGGCCCAGACCGTGAAGCTGCGCAAGCTGCTCTTGGACTACGAGATGCTCGACAGCCATCTGCTGCACGTCTACCTGCTGGCCGCGCCCGACGCGCTGGGCGTGCCTTCCTTCGTGCCGCTGATAGGCACGCACAACGCGGTGGTGCGCCGCGCGCTGCGCATGAAGAAGGCCGTCAACGACGTCTGCGACATACTGGCCGGCCGGCACGTGCACCCCATAACCGCGATAGTCGGCGGCTTCACCAAGCTGCCGCGCCAGGCGGACCTGGACGCCCAGATAAGGATACTGGAGTCCATGGCCGGCGACATGGAGGAGACCCTGGCGCTGGCGAAGACCCTGAAGTTCCCGGAGTTCGAGCGCGAGACCGAGTACGTGGCGCTGGTATCCGGCGACGGGGAATACCCGCTGCTCTCGGGCGACATCGGCTCCACCGACGGCAAGCGCTTTAAGAAGAAGGATTACCGCAAGGCCACCAACGAGTTCGTGGACCCGCGCAGCTCGGCAAAGTTCACGCGCCTCTCGCGCGAGAGCTTCTTCGTCGGGGCGCTGGCCCGCTTCAACCTGAACTCGGCCAAGCTGCACCCGAAGGCGAAGGCCGCCGCGAAGGAGCTGGGCCTGAAGGCGCCCTGCCATAACCCCTACCTCAATACCGCGGCGCAGGTGGTGGAGGTGGTGCACTGCTACCACCACGCGCTGGAGCTGCTTAAAGAAATGCGCCGCGAGGGCCTGGACTACGCGCAGCAGGTCACCGTCGGCGCCAACGAGAAGGGCGCGGTGCCGGTGCGCGCCGGAAAGGGCGTGGGCGCCGTGGAGGTGCCGCGCGGCATCCTTTACCACGAGTACGAGACCGACAAGGCCGGCCTGATAAGGAACGCGAACTGCATCATACCGACCAACCAGAACATAAACAACATAGAGCACGACTTCGCGAAGCTGCTCCCGGAGATACTGCACATGCCGAAGGACGAGATACGCCTGAGGCTGGAGATGCTGGTGCGCGCCTACGACCCGTGCATCTCCTGCTCGGCCCATTACCTCGATGTCGAATTCGTGGAACGATGAGGTTAAGGCGGCGCTCGCTCCCCGCGGGCGCACGCTGCTGATAACCCTGGGCAGCGTGCTCAGGGCCGACGACGGGCTTGGCCCCTACGTGGCCGACCGCGTGCGTCCCGTCTCGCCGGACCTGCGCCTGCTCGACGCCGGCACCACGCCCGAGAACATAGCCCAGACCGCCATAGACTGGAAACCCGACAAGATCATACTGCTGGACGCCGCCCATTTCGGCGGCAGGCCCGGCGAACTGCGCGTGATACCGCTGGAGGGCATAAACCGCCAGACCGTGCTGTCCACGCACAGCTTCCCGCTGTCGGTTACCTTCTCCGTCGTGCGCGAGGATACCCGCGCCGAGCTGGTGGTGGTCGGAGTGCAGGCGCGGTCGCTGGATTACCGCGAGGGGCTCTGCCCCGAGGTGGAGGCCGCCGGCGCGGCCCTGGCAGAATACTACAACGGTTACGGGACGGTCCGGGAGGACGATGCAGCTCTTTAAGACCAAGTCCGTGGACATACTGACGTCGGAAGCGGAGGGCGGGGGGCAGCGCCTGGCCCGCGTGCTGGGCACCTTCGACGTGACGATGGTGGGCATAGGCGCCATAATAGGCGCCGGCATATTCGCGATGGTGGGCGAGGCAGCGGTAAAGGGCAACGCCGGCCCTTCGCTGGTGATCTCCCTGCTTATAACCGCCGCGGCCTGCGGCTTCTGCGCGCTCTGTTACGCCGAGCTCGCGGCCATGGTGCCGGTGGCCGGTTCTGCCTATACCTACGCCTACGCCACTATGGGCGAGCTGGTGGCGTGGATCATAGGCTGGGACCTGATACTGGAATACGCCATAGGCAACGTGGCCGTGGCCATCAGCTGGTCGGGCTACTTCAACGACTTCCTGAAAAGCATCACCGGGCTGGACGTGCCGGTATGGCTGCGCCTTGATTATCATACCTTCATAGCGCGGGGCTACGACATAGCCTCGGTACCGCATATCTTCGGCCTGCCGGTGGTGGTGAACCTGCTGTCGGTCACCGTTACCGCCGTGCTGACCTGGCTGCTGGTGACGGGCATAAAGGAGACCACGCGCTTCAACTCGCTGATGGTGGGGATAAAACTCCTGGTGCTCGCCGTTTTCGTGGCCTTCGGCTTCTATTACTTCAATCCTTCCAACTGGACGCCTTTCGCGCCCGGCGGCTGGACCGGCATACAGGCCGGCGCGGCCTATATCTTCTTCGCCTACATAGGCTTCGACGCCGTCTCGACGGTGGCGGAGGAGACCAAGGACCCGAAGCGCGACATGCCGCGCGGCATCATAGGGTCGCTCATCATCTGCACGGTGATCTACGTGCTGGTGGCCGTGGTGCTGACCGGCATGATGCCTTTCGGCGAGCTGAAGAACAAGATAGCCGAGCCGCTGGTGGCGGGCCTGGAGTACAACCACGCCGCGCGCTGGCTGATAGCCCTGGTGTCCGTCGGGGCGGTGGTGGCCACCACCGCGGTGCTGCTGGTGTTCCAGATGGGCCAGCCGCGCATCTTCTTTTCCATGAGCCGCGACGGCCTGCTGCCCAAGTACTTCGCGAAGGTGCACCCGGTGCACCGCACGCCGCACGTCACCACCATCTGGACAGGCGTGTTCGTGGCGCTGTTCTCGGCCTTCTTCAGCCTGGACGTGATGGCCGAGCTCTGCAACATAGGCACGCTGTTCGCCTTCATCCTGGTCTGCGCCGGCGTGATCATACTGCGCGTCAGGGAGCCGGGCCGCGCCAGGCCTTTCCGCGCGCCGGGCGGGCTGTTCACGCCGCTGGCCGGCATAGCCTTCTGCCTGTACCTGATACTGGGCCTGGAATTCATGACCTGGATGAGGTTCGTGATCTGGCTGGCGGCCGGTCTTTTGATATACTTTATGTACGGCTACAGGAACTCGCGCCTGCGGGCGCCGGCCGGGACGATCTAAAGGAGAAACAAATGCTCGACAAGATGAAGCAGCTCTGGGAAATGAAGAAGAAGATGGACGAGATAAAGAAGCAGCTGGACGCGCTGGACCTCGCCAGCGAGGACAGCATGGTGAAGATCTCCATCTCCGGCTCTCAGGAAGTGAAGGGCGTGGAACTGAAGTGCGACCTCGCCACCGCCGACAAGCGCAAGCTGGAGGCCTCCATAGCCGACACCATCAACCGCGCCATACGCGAAAGCCAGAAGGCCGCGGCGCAGAAGATGAGCTCGCTGGGCGGCCTGCCCGGCCTGGGGATGTAAATAGGTATACTGTCCCCGGTTTTAAAAGGCCCGGACCTGGTCCGGGCTTTTTATTTGGCGAGGGCGGAGGCGAGGGCGCCCCAGGCGGTCTTGCCGAGGCGGAGGTCCTCGAAGCCGCCGGTGGGGCCGAACCACGCCGAGCCCTGGCCGGGGGAGGGGACGTATACCGAGAGGCCGCGGGCGCGGCCGGCGTAACTGCCGACGGCGGCGTTGGCGGTGACCAAAGTGCCGGCCAGGTACTGGCCTATCTCTTTGGCCTTGGCGGCCAGGGCCGGGTCGCGGGTGCGGCGGGCGGTCTGGCGCATGAAGTCGTAAAGGTCCACCGAGCCGGCGGCGTTGAAGCGCAGCGCCTCGTCGCGGGCGGCCTTTACGGCGGCCAGGTCGCCGCCTTCGGCCAGGGCCAGCGAGGCGAAGGAATCCAGCCTCGCGGCGAGGCCTTCCATCTCCGACGCTTTAACCGCCGACAGCGTGGCGCCGCCCAGCGGCGGCGCGGCCTTCTTGTATACGTCGGGGCGGGCCGTGTAGAAGGCGCCGTAGACGTCCACCATCAGCGAGGCCAGCTCGCCGGCCGACATGCCGGGCCTGGCCGAGAGCGCGCCGAAGAGCGCGGCGTAATCGTTGCCGGCG
>CALMZU010000287.1 GCA_937870775.1 uncultured Elusimicrobia bacterium | reverse complement strand
CTTCCATAAACGGGAAAAACTTGGTATCATTTCCCCGGCGGGGGAATATGCCGGTCTATCTCATAACCTACACCATCCTCTTCTGGATACCAGCGCTGATCTTCATGCTCTTCCTGCTGAAGGCCTTCGGCGCCCCTGTGCGCAAGGGTTTCTGGGCCGCCTCGGCCGCCATGGGCACCGTCTCGGTGCTGATGGAGTACCTCTTCCTCAAATTCGACGTCTGGTTCTTCTCCGAGAAGATAGACCGCCTCGTCGGACTGCGCCTGTTCGGCGCGCCGGTGGAGGAATTCGTTTTCTGGTTCGGCGCCACGCCCTTCTGCCTGGCGCTCTATCTCATGTACGGCCGCCTGATGAAAAAGCATGCCCAATAACGACGAGCTCCTGAGCGAAGAGGACAAGAAGAAACAGGCGGCCACGGCGCAGAAGCGCTGGCCCGCCACCATCATACTGGCGGCGCCCTTCGCCTTCGTGTTCCTGCCGATGTACCGCGCCGCCCGGGAGCGCGTCAACTGGAAGGCCGCCCTCGCGATGATAGCCACCTTCGAGGCTCTCATGATCTGCGCCGAGCTGTTTTCCGTCTCGCGCGGCCACTGGGTGTGGAACCCCAACCGCACGCTGGGGATACATTTCTTCGGAGTGCCCATAGAGGAGCCGCTCCTTTATTATTGGTTCCCGCCGCTCTTCGTCGTGATACTGATGCATACCTTCGAGAAACTCTTCGAGAAGAAGGCCGGCAGATGAAAATGACCATCCTCGAGATCTTCTATTTCCTGCAGCCGCCGCTGGTGTGGTGGCTGTTCAGGCGCTTCGCCCGGCGCAACGTCTTCGGCCATATGCTGGCAGGCGTGATGATAGGCGCCTTCAACGAGTTCGCCACCGCGCCGCTCTGGGACTATCACCTGAAGATCAACATATACAAGGACACCCCGCTCGCCGTGGTGCTGGGCTGGGGCGTGATGTTCGCGCTGGTGGTCTTCATCTCCGAGAAGGTGTACGCCTTCGTCTTCAAGAAGCCCGTGGAACTGCGCGACCCGCGCGTGCTGCTGTGCGACCTGGCCGCGGCGGTGGTCATAGCCCTGCCGCTGGAGGCCATAGCCATGAAGTCCGGGGTCTGGGACTACCGCTACGACCTGCTGGGCTGGGACTGGGGCACCATACCGCTCATCAACATGCCGTGGGAGGCGCTGTTCGGTTACTGCCTGCTGATGCTGGTGGGGCCGAGCTTCGTGCGGCTGTGGGCGCCGGTATTCAACGGGGAGGGGAAGTGAAACTGATCCTGCTGGAGATCTGGGGCCTGCTCTTCCAGGTGCCGCTGGTGTGGTGGCTGCTCAAGCGCTTCGGCCTCCGCGACGTAACGGGGGAGATGATAGCGTCGGCCATCATAGGCATAGTGTGGGAGATCTCCACCGAGCCTCTTTGGGATTACCATTTCAAGGTGACCTTCTACCACGACGCGCCGGTGGCCGTGATAACCGGCTGGATGGTGATGCTGACGCTGATAGTCTGCCTCTCCGACAAACTTTACAAGGTGCTGCTGAAGAAAACCAAGGTGGAATACGGCGATAAGCGCATCTTCCTGTTCGACGTGTTCTCAGCCGCCGTAGTGGCGCTGCCGATGGAGACCAT
>CALMZU010000286.1 GCA_937870775.1 uncultured Elusimicrobia bacterium | reverse complement strand
CCGGCGGGGCCAGCCTCAGCGCCAGCCTGCCTTCCTTTATGAAGGAGGCGAAGGCGGCCAGCAGCGCGCATGTGAAAAGAGTGAAGACGAACCCGCCGGCGAGCGACATCGCCAGGTTGAAGGCGAAACCGTGCCTCGGCGGGGTGAGCCCCTCGAAGGCGGCCTGCATGTATTCCGGCGGCAGCCACGAGGCCAGCCCGGCGGCAACGGCCGCGCCGGCGGCGTAAAGAGCCAGCGGCCAGCCCCAGCCCTCGCGCCCGGCGGCTATACCGCCGAAGGCGTCCGAAGGCCTGGTCAGAACAAGAAGAGGGAAAGGTCGGTTCATTCTATTTCCCCACGCAGAAATCCCTGAATATGCCGGCCAGCACTTCCTCGGGCGCGGTCTCGCCGGTCACGGCCCCTATCTCTGAAAGCGCCGCGCGCAGCCGTTCGGCCGCGAGCTCCAGCCGCGGGGCCTTCTCCCCCAGCAGTTCCCCGAGCGCGGCCAGTTCCCGCGCGGCCCCGGAGAGCGCCGCGAAATGCCTCGCCGAGGTGACCACCGCCTGCGCGCCGTCGGAGAACACCTTCTTCTGTTCGGCTATCAGCGCGGTCTTCAGCGTCCCGAGGCCCGCCCCGGTGCGGGCCGAGACCTTGAGCGCCCCCGCCTCCCGCCGGCGGGACGGCAGGTCGCACTTGTTCAGCACCTTTATAAGCCGCGCGCCGCGCGGCCGGGCCTCCGCCTCCGCCGCGGCCCGGGCGTCGCTGGGCGTGGCCTTTATGGACCCGTCGGTCACCAGCACCACCACGCCGGCCCGGCCTATCTCGGCGGCGGCTCGGCCCATGCCGCGGCGCTCCAGCGCCGAGCCCGGCCTGGCGTTGAGGCCGGCCGTGTCCGTGAATACCACCTTGAAGCCGTCTATCTCCAGCTCCGCCTCCAGCGTGTCCCTCGTCGTGCCGGCGCTGCGCGACACCAGGGCCCTGTCATAGCCCAGCAGCGCGTTCAGCAGCGATGATTTGCCCGAGTTCGGCGCGCCGGTTATCACGACGCGCAGCCCTTCCCTTATCCCCCGCCCGGCCTCGTAGCCGGCGGCCAGCCGTTCCAGCCCGGCGCGGGCCGCGGCCGCGCGGCGGGCGAAGTCCTTAAGTTCCAGCGGAGGTATCTCCTCGTAAGAATCGTCGAGCCGCGCCTCCAGGGCGCTGAGCAGGTCCAGCAGTCCGCGCCTCGCCGGGGCCAGCTCCCTGGAAAGGCCGCCCTCCGCCTGGGTTATGGCCGCCCTGTGCGCGCCGGCCGACGAGGCCTCTATCAGCGCGCCGACGGCTTCGGCCTGCGAAAGGTCCAGTTTACCGTTGAGGAAGGCCCGCAGCGTGAACTCGCCCGGCCCCGCCGGGCGGGCGCCGTTCTTCACGCAGAGGTTCAGTATGGTGCGGACGATATGCGGCGAACCGTGGCAGGAGATCTCGACGGTGTCCTCGCCGGTGTAGCTGGCCGGGCCGCGGAAGAATATCACCACGGCCCTGTCCACCAGCGCGTCCCCGTCGCGCACAGCGAGCAGCCTCGCCTCGCCGTGGCGCGGATCCTCCGGCGCCGGCGACAGGAAGGCCCGCGCCGCGCCGAAGGCGCCGGCCCCGGACAGGCGCACGACGGCCAGCGCGCCCGCCCCCTCGGGGGTGGACTGCGCGGCTATCGTGTCCCTGGTGTCCGGAAGTTTCATGTCCTTATAAAAACGAACGGCGTGACAGCATTTAGCCGTCACGCCGGTAGGGACCAGAGGAGTTACTTCTGCTCCGTGGTCTGCTCCGCCGGGGCGGCGGTTTCGGCCGGCTGGGCGGGCTGCTCAGCGGGCTGGCCGGCAGGCTGCTCGGCGGCCGGTACGGCGGCGGTCTCCGCGGTCCGCTCTATCTTGCGGATGACCACCTTGCGCCAGCGGCCTTCGCCCTCGGACATGGTCTCCATGTCCTGGTAGTTGGCCTTTATCAGGTTGTGCACGATCTTGCGCATCGAGGCGGGCATCGGGTCCAGGCGGTAGGGCCTGTCGTCGCGGCGCGCCTCGTTGACGGCCTCCTCGACGCGGCGGGCTATCTCCTTCTCCTTGCTGTCCCAGTAGCCGCCGGTGTCCAGGCGCAGCGCCAGGTGCGGCTCGCGCTTGCGGCTCACTATGGAGTTCAGCACGAACTGCAGGGCCTGCAGGCCGCGGCCGTTCTCCTCGGTGAAAGCCGCGTGGTCGGCGCAGTCGAAGCGGATGAACAGCAGGTTCTCGGCCTGGTCCAGGCGGGCTTCGGTGATATTGGCTTCCATGCCCATCAGCGAGACCAGCTTCGTCAGCACGGCCTTCGCGTGCTCGACGGGGTCCTGCGCGGGCTGTATCGCCATGTAGTCGGCGCCGAGCGCTTCCTCGGCGTATACGCGGTCATGGCGGCTGGTGCGCTCCTCGCGGGCCGGGCGTTCGTCGCGGCCCTCTTCCTGCGGGGGCAGCCTGGCGTCCTCGTAGCCGTAACGGCCGGGGCGCCTGGGGGCGGAAGAACGCTCGCCGCGGTCGCCGCGGTCACCGCGCTCGCCGCGCCTGCCGCCGCGCCTGCCGCGGCCGTCGCGCCTGCCGCCGCGGTGGTCTCCGCGGTCGCCGCGCTCACCGCGGTCGCCGCCGGTCCCCCAGCGCTTCTCCCGCAGTATCACGCAGGCCTTCTTGGCGCCGATGCCGAGGAAACCCCTGGTCCCCTCCCTCCCCACCACCACCTCAACCTGGTCGCGCCGGAGGCCCATCTCCGCGAGGCCTTTCTCAACGGCGTCCTGTATAGTCTTTGCTTCTGTCTTCGTTTCTCTCATTGTATGTTCTCTCCTGGCCTTGTCAGGCCGTCTTCTTTTGCAGGTACATGCTCTGCGCGAAGCCCCACAGCGTGTTTATCATCCAGTAGATCACGAGTCCCGACGGGAAGGTCAGGAACATGAACGTGAAGATCACGGGCATCCATTTCATCATCGTGGCCTGGGCGGGGTCGGACGTCTGCGGGTTCAGGTGCTGCTGCAGCACCATGACGCCGCCCATCACGATGGGCAGCACGTAGTACGGGTCCTTCGCCGACAGGTCCTGTATCCACAGGCCGAACGGCGCGCCGTGCAGGTTCCACGAGTTCCTCAGGGCGGTGAACAGCGCGAAGAACACGGGCAGCTGCAGCAGCATCGGCAGGCAGCCCCCGAGGGGGTTCGTGCCGTGACGCTTGTACAGGTCCATGATCTCGCGGTTCATCCGCTGCGGGTCGTCCTTGTAGCGCTTCTGTATCTCCTGCATTTCCGGCTGTATCTTCTTCATCAGCGCCATCGCCTTGTAGCTCTTGAAGCTGAGCGGCGACAGTATGAGCTGGATCAGCACGCTGAGTATTATAATGGCCACGCCGTAATTGCCGGTGAGCTTGTGGAAGTACACCAGCGACGTGTTGGCCAGTTTAGCCAGCGGTGAGAAGAAGCCGAAATCGACTGAGCGGTCCAGGCCGTAGCCCAGCTTCTTGAGCAGGGAGTAGTCCTTGGGGCCGATGTAGAACCGGGAGGTCCAGACGCGCGTCTCGCCGGGCTTCAGCTCGGCGGCGGGCATGGGGATCACGAGCGAGGGGGTCTTGGCGTTCTCCCCCACTTTCTCCAGGCGGTTGAGCGGGCGGGTCGCCGCGAAATTGGGGTCGGCGACGGCGGCCAGGAAATAGCGGTTGTCCATGCCGGCCCAGACCCAGTCGTGCTCGGCGGGGTCGTCCTTGAGCTGCTTGAACGTAGGGTGCTTGCGGCCCTTCTCGGCGAAGGCGTAGGCGGCCTGGCAGAGCTTTTCGTTCTCCTTCTCCTCGCTCTTGACGGTGCCGAGGCCGGGGCCCAGGCGGAGCTCCCACTGCGACAGGGCCATGGACCTGCCCGAGGGATTGGAGGCGGAGATCTCCAGCGTGCCGAGACCTTCCGGGGTGAAGGTGAATTTCTTGGTGAAGCGCACCGGGCCGTTGGAGACGAACTCGACGGAGTCTGCGGTGCGCGCCTTCAGGGCGAACTTGCCGGGCAGGTTCGCGGCGAAGAAGCCGCGCTGCGGGTCCCGCACCAGCTCCACCGGGGCCACCGGGCCCTGGTATACCGCGCTGGCCAGCGTGGCCGACTCGGGATGGAAGAAATACTCCGCCTTGCCGGATCTCACCGAGACGGCGTTCTTCTTCCAGTCCTCGGGCAGCGCCGAAGGCTGCTGCGGGGACACGGGGACTGCTGCGGCGGCGGGCCGGGTCTCGGCGGCCGCCGCGGGCTGCTGCGCCGCGGCCTGCGCCTGGGGCGCGGGCTGGCGCGGCGTCTTCTTGTCCATGTACGAGTACCAGCCTATATAGACCAGCGACGACAGGACTACCGCGAGTATAAGATTCTTCTGCATTAAAAAACCTCCCGCTATTGCGGAAGGCTTCCTGGGAGGCTAGGGCACCGGGTCGAACCCGCCGGCAGAGAAAGGACGGCAGCGGGACAGGCGCTTTGCGGCGAGCCTGCCCCCTTTTAAAATCCCGTGTTTATCGAGCGCCTGGAACGCGTATTCCGAGCACGACGGATGGAACCTGCATGAAGCCGGCCCGAGGGCCGGCCTTAAGGTCCTGTACGCCGAGCGCAGCGTCAGCAGCGCGAACGACTTAAGATTTTTATGAGCGGTTTTTACCGTCATTTTCAAGGCGCGCCCTGTGCCGGACCTCGTCCAGCGCCCGCTCGGCCTGCGCCAGGTTGTTCACCGCGCAGCCGGCCTTGGGATAGATTATAAGGCGCGTGCCTTCCTTTAACTCTCTGCTGTTCAGCCTGAATGCTTCCCGTAGAAGCCTTTTGAGCCTGTTCCGCTTCACCGCGCCGCCGATCTTCTTCGAGACCATGAGGCCGATTTTCTTCTCTTTATCGCCGGCCGGCAGGTGCCATGTCACCAGGTCCCTGGTGGCTGTCCTCCTGCCGGCCGCGAATACCGCCTCGAACTCTTTCTTGAGGCGCAGGCGTGAAGCTCTGGAAAAGGCGAACTCTTTCACTTAAGCCCGATAAAGATTATTTCTTTATGTCGGGTATCAGCGTCCAGCGGCCCTTCGCGCGGCGGCGGGCCAGCGTCTTGCGGCCGCCCTTGGTCTTCATCTTGGCGCGGAAGCCGAGGTGCTTTTTGCGTTTCTTAACATTAGGTCTGTAAGTAGGTAGCATAGTGCGATAATTATATAATTTAGCGCACCCGAAAGCAAATCCGGGTGCGCTAACGTTGGCGGGGGCTCCGCCTTACCTGGCGTCGCGGAAGAAACCGGCGATGTGCTCGGCCAGCTTGTCGGCGTGCACGCGCACCTGCTTCATCGTGTCGCGGTCGCGTATGGTCACCGTGCCGGCCTGGTCCGGGGTCTCCCCCTTCCCTATCGTGTCGAAGTCCACGGTGACGCACAGCGGGGTGCCCACCTCGTCGTGGCGGCGGTAGCTCTTGCCTATGTTGCCGCTGGACTCGTAGTAGATGCGGCCGATGCCGAGCTTCAGCAGCGCGTCCTTTATCTCCTTCGCCTTGGCCACGATCTCGGGCTTGTTTCGGGCCAGCGGGATCACGGCCACCTTGATCGGCGAGAGGTGCGGCTTGAGCTTGAGCACTATGCGCTCGGTGCCGTTCTCCAGTTTCTCCTCGGTGTAGGCCTCGGTCAGCACCGCCAGCACGCCGCGGTCCACGCCGGCCGAGGGCTCTATCACGTAGGGCACCAGCGGCTTCTGGGTGACCGGGTCGGGCGCGGTCAGCTTGACGACGGAATCCTTGTTCTCTTCCACCTTGGCCTTCAGGCCCAGCTCCTGCGGGTCCTTGGAGTGCGAGCCCAGGTCGAAGTCGGTGCGGTCGGAGACGCCCTCGAGCTCCTCCATGCCGTGCGGGAAGCGGTACAGTATGTCGACGGTGGCCTTCGCGTAGTGCGCGAGCTCTTCCTTCTTCTGCGCGTACTGCTGCAGGTTGTCGCTTTCGAGGCCCTGCGCCTTCCACCAGTTCACGCGCGCCGCCACCCACTTCGAGTGCCACTCGTCGTCGGTGCCGGGCTGCACGAAGAACTCCAGCTCCATCTGCTCGAACTCGCGCACGCGGAAGATGAAGTTCTTCGGCGTGATCTCGTTGCGGAACGACTTGCCGATCTGCGCTATGCCGAAGGGGATCTTCGGCGAGGTGGAGTCCAGCACGTTCTTGAAATTGCAGAAGATGCCCTGCGCGGTCTCGGGGCGCAGGTAGGCGAAATGGTCGCCGTCGGTAACGGGCCCGACGTTGGTCTTGAACATCAGGTTGAAAGGCCTCGGCTCGGTCAGGTCGGACGAGCCGCACTTCTCGCACTTGCCGTCCTTTATCTGGTCGGCGCGCCAGCGGCTCTTGCACTTGCGGCAGTCCACCATCGGGTCCGAGAACGTGGCCTCGTGGCCGGAGTGCTTCAGCACCGACTTGTGGGTCAGGATCGCGGCGTCGAGGCCCTCGATGTCGTCGCGCTCGTACACCATCGCGCGCCACCAGGCCGCCTTCAGGTTGTTCTTGAGCTCCACGCCGAGCGGGCCGTAATCGTAGACGCCCTGCAGGCCGCCGTAGATGTCCGAGCCCTGAAAGATGAATCCCCGCCTTTTGCAGAGATTTACGAGCGATTCCATTGTTTTTGCCGGCATTGGGTTCTCCCTGAAGCTTCTTCGTCGTCTGGAATACCGATTTTAGCATACTTGCCGGCGGCTAAGCACCTGGCGGAGGGCCGGCGCGAAAATTGTAGAATAGACGCGATGATATTCTGCGATTACGGGATAGTGCTGCAGCGCCGGCCGCTCCGGGAGAACGACCGCATAGTGACCGTCTACACGCTGGAGCACGGCAAGCTGGAGGTCAATTTCAAGGGCGTGCGGCGGGCCCAGGGCAAACTGCGCGCGCTGAGCGAGGCCGTCACCTGCGGCGACTACCGCTTCTTCCTTAAGAAGGGCTCCAACTTCCCCGTCTGCACCGGCGGGCGCACCATCAGCGTCTTCCCCGGCATACGCTCCGAGCTCGAGCGGCTGTACCTCGCCGCGCATTACTGCGAGGTGGTCAACCGCCTGACCCCGGCCCAGGACCCGTCGCCGGAGAAGTACGCGCTGCTCCAGGGCGCGCTCGAGGACCTGGACCTGAACGGCCGCGCCTTCTGGCTGCGCCGGGCCTTCACGCTGCGCGCGCTGGACCTCGCCGGCTACGGTTTCCGCGAGACGGCCGCAGGCCCCGACGCGGAGTTCTGGGAGACCCTGCACGCCGGCCCCTGGTCCGACGTGCGCGCGCTGCTGGAGGACAAGGCCGCGGCCGACTTCATCGACGGGCTGTTCTCCCGCTTCTTCAGGGACCAGGTAGGCATAGAACTGCGCTCGCTGCCTTTCACGGACTGAAGCGGCCAGTCCTCCAATATAGGTATAATATCCTCCCGGGCCAGTGAGGCCGGCGGAGGCGGATTGAATTTCCAGGACATCATACAGAAGCTGAACCAGTACTGGGCCAGGCAGGGCTGCGCGCTGGCGCAGCCTTACGGCCCGGAGAAGGCCTCGGCCGAGTTCAGCCCTGCCGTGTTCTTCGGCGCGCTGCGCCCCGGCCCGTCGGCCTTCGCCTGCGTGGAGGCCTGCCGCCGCCCGGCCGGTCCCGCGCGCCAGTACCAGTACCAGGTCTTCATGAAGCCTCCGGCTCCGGACATGCAGCGGGTCTGCGCCGGGGCTTTCCGCGCCGCCGGGCTGGACCTCGCCGAGCACGACCTGCGCTGGATCCCCGAGGACTGGTCCTCCCCCGCCCTGGGCGCCTCCGGCCCCGGCTGGGAGCTGCGCCTCGACGGGCAGCCTTTCGCCCGCTTCGTCTACCTGCAGGCCGTGGCCTCCCGCCCGCTCGACGGGCCGGCCGCCCTGCTGACCTGCGGTCTGGAGCGCCTCGCCATGGCGGCGCAGGGCAAGCGCGACGTGATGCAGCTCAGGTGGACCGACCGCCTTACCTACGGCGACGTGCACGGCGGCGCGCACGAGCAGTTCTCCCGCTATGACCTGGAGGAGGCGGACGCGCAGGGGCTGCGCGCCCTGTTCTCCGTCTGCGAGCGGGAGGTGCCGCGCCTGGCCTCGGCCGGCTGCTGGCTGCCAGCCTTCGACCTGCTGTTGAAGGCCTCCTATTCGATGGACCTGCTGGCCGCACGCCGCTCGCTTTCCGCCGACGATAAGCCCGCTATGGTAAAGCGCCTGGCCGCGATGGCCGGCCGCTGCGCCGACGCCTGCGCGGCCAAAGGGGGCCGCCATGGTTAAGCGCGACGCCCTGCTGGAGCTGCGCTTCGAGAACCTGCCGGCCGCGGCCGTGGTCTCCTGCTGCGCCCGGCTGAAGGAGCTTGCCCCGGGCCTGCTCGGGGCCGCCGGCCTCGCGTACGACGGGGTCGAGGCTTTCGGCACCTGCAAGCGGCTGGCGCTGCTGGCGTCCGGAGTGTCCTCCGCCGGCGGCCGGGACCGGGCCGCCGCCAAGTCCCTGGCCGCGGTATTCCCGCGCCTCGCAGCGTCCCTCTCCTCCGGCCCTGGTATGTCCTGGGACGACTCCGGCCTGCTCTTCCCCCGGCCGCTGCGGGGCCTGCTGGCCCTTTACGGCGACGGCCCGGTCGCCTTCTCCCTGGGCGGGCTGAAGTCCGGCCGCGTCACGTCGGGGCTCGACGCGCTGGGAGCGCGCCGCGTCAGCGTGACCTGCGCCGAGAAGTATTTCGCGGAACTGGCCCGCGCCAACGTCGTCGTGAAGCAGGACGAGCGCCTGGCCTCCATGCGCCGCGAGCTCGCGGCGCTGTCGAAGCGCATGAAGCTCGTCGTCGAGCCGGACGAGGAACTGCTGCAGGCGCACCTGTACCTGGCCGAATGCCCCGTGTGGGTGCTGTCCGGTTTCTCCCAGGAACTGCTCTCGCTGCCGCGCGAGACGCTCAGGCGGGCCATGAAGGAACTGCTGTTCTTCCCGGTGACCGACCAGAAGGGCGCGCCGCAGCCGTACCTGGCCGGCCTGCGCGACGGCGTTTCCAGGGGACAGCGCAACGTCGAGGAAGGCTTCAGGCACGCGCTGGAAGATTCCCTGCGCGCGCGGCTGGCCTGCCGCGGCTAGAACGGATATCCCACCCTTATTATGGCGTTGGTGCCTTCGGAGCCGTGGGCGAAGTCCACGGTGGCGACCAGCTGCGGCCTGATGACGAGACGGGCCGAGATGCCCGGGCCGTACTTCAGGTCGCGGGCGCGGAAGGACGAGACCTTGTCGAACACGGTGCCCACGTCGAGGAACGGGGCTATCTCGGTCTCGCTGATGAACTTGTAGAAAGGGGTCTTCGAGAGCGTGATGCGCTCCTCTATGTTGAACACGAACTTGCCGCGGCCGGTGAAGCGGCCGTCGCCGGCCATCCTGAGGCCGGTGCTCTCGCCGAGCTGCGGCATGGCGTAGAAGGGCAGCGCGTCGCCGCGCTGGAACTGCAGCAGGTAGTGCACCGCCGTCACGTAGCGCCCCTCCTCCTTATAGTTGTAGTAGTTCTTCATCTGGAACGAGTACGTCCTGTACTCGTAGTCCGAGCCGAGCCTCCGGTTGGAGTACAGCACCGAGGCGCTGGCGTAGGTGCCTATCTTCGGCAGGAAAGGGTGGTCGGTGTCGTCGTAGACCAGCGAGAAGCGGTTGGCGTGGAACCTGCGTTCTTCGGAGGCGTGAGCATACACCGCCGGGAAGTTTTCCTTCAACTGCCCGTCCTCCACCGGTCCGGGGCCTACCTTCTTCACGGCGTAAGAGTGGTCCACGTTCAGGAACAGGTGGTTGGCCAGCGGTATATCGAGTATGGCCTCCTCGCCGGTGGTCTGCATCGAGTAATTGGATTTGTCCGAGCGCTTTGAATCTATTCCCGGGCCATAATACGAAGGCTTGCCGGTCACCCAGTGCTTGGCCTCCAGGCTGAAGCGGAAATCGGAGCCGAAGACCCCCGGCGTGTAGTAGTAGCTCATCAGCTCGCGTTCGACGCGCTCCGAGCGCGAGGCGCGCAGTATGAAGTAGCGCTTGGCGTCGGGGAAGATGTAGTGGCGGTAGGTCAGCGTGGTGCGCAGGTTGGCGTTGTAGTTGACCGAGGGTACGATGACCGACTTGATGTCGCCGGTCTTCTGGTTGCGCACCGCGATCACCGGCATCACGCCGAAACTGGGGCCGAGGTCCTTGCTGGAATCCACTACGGGGAAAGGGATGAACGGGCCGTACTTCGTGTCGAAGGTTATGGCGTTGAGCACGCGCGCCAGCAGGCCTTCCTTCGGCACCGGCCGATCGACTGTCTTGAGTATGTCCTCTTTCGTCTTCGGCTCGGGGCGGACGACGATCTCTTCCTTGGCCTTGGGCCCGGGCTTGACCAGCCGTTTCTTCTTCGCCGGCTGCTGGGCGTGCGCGGCCGCGGCGCAGCAGAGCGCCAGTGCCAGCGCGATGGCGGTCAGTCTGCGCATTATTTCACGAAGTCCAGCGCCTTCGCTATCGGCATCCTGCGGCCGCAGCCGAAGGACTTCTCGGTGACCTTCAGGGCTATCGGCAGCTGCTTGCGCTTGTATTCGTTGATCTCCACGCGGCGCAGCAGGCGCGAGACCAGCTCCCGGGGGAAGCCCTTCCTTATTATCTGGCCCGGGGTGAGGTTCTCCTCCATGTAGAGGCGTATGATCTCGTCGAGGGTCTCGTACGGCGGGAGGTCGTCCTGGTCCTTCTGGCCGGGCTTCAGCTCGGCGGTGGGCGGCCGCTTTATGATGGCCGCCGGGATGACCTCGGAGTCCCTGTTGAAATATTCGGCGAGACGGTACACCTCGGTCTTGAAAAGGTCGGCGATGGGGGCCAGCGCGCCAGCGGTGTCGCCGTACAGCGTGCAGTAGCCTACCGCTATCTCGGACTTGTTGCCGGTGGTCAGGGCCAGCCAGTTATGCTCGTTGGCGAGCGCCATCAGCACGGTGCCGCGCGAGCGCGACTGCAGGTTCTGCATCGTCAGGCTGACGTCCCCCGCCGGGTCCCCCGCCTTCAGTTCCCCGAGGAAGGCAGAGTAGATGTTCTTTATCGGCACGGTCATCGCGCCGATGCCGAGGTTGCGCGCGAGCCGCGCCGCGTCGGTGTTGCTCTGCCTGGCGGTGTACACCGACGGCATGAGGACGCCTGTCACGTTCTCCGGCCCGAGCGCCCCGGCCGCGAGCGCGGCCACCACCGCGGAGTCTATCCCGCCGCTGAGCCCCAGCACGGCTTTGGAGAAACCCATTTTTCCGAAGTAGTCGCGTATGCCCAGCGTCAGCGCCGCGCGCACCTCGGCCATGCCCTCGGCCGGTTCCGCCTTGGCGGCCGGCGCGGCGGAGGACGTGTCGATCAGCACCATGTCCTCGTCGAAGGAACGGGCGCGCGCGGTGACGCGGCCGTCGGGGGCCAGCGCGAAGCTGTTGCCGTCGAAGATGAGTTCGTCGTTCGCGCCGGTCTGGTTGGCGTAGATCACGTGCGCCTTAAGGCGCTTCGCGAGCGCGGAAAGTATCGCGCGGCGCTTCGCCCCCTTGCCGCGGTAGAAGGGCGACGAGGAGATGTTTATGATGATGGAGGCTTTGGCGGCGCGCAGCGTCCGCACCGGGTCGTTGCGGTAAAGCAGCCGGCTCGGTATCAGGTCCGTGCCGGCCCAGATGTCCTCGCAGATGGTGAGGCCTATCAGCTCGCCCTTGAACCGGAGGGGCCTGTTGTCGGCGGCCGGCTCGAAGTAGCGGGCCTCGTCGAAGATGTCGTAGGTCGGCAGCAGCGATTTGGCGCGCTTCGCGGCCACGCGCCCGCCGTGTATAAGCGCGACCGAGTTGGTCAGCGCCTTGCCCTTGCCGGCGGGGTTGCGGCCGGCGTAGCCGACCACTATGCCGGTATCCAGCCTGAGCGCGGCCAGCTTGTCCAGCGCGGCCAGGTTGGCGTCTATGAAATTCTCCTTGTCCAGCAGGTCCAGCGGCGGGTAGCCGGTGACCGCCAGCTCGGGGAAGACCGCCAGGTCGGCGCCGTGGTCCTGCGCCCTGCGCGCGAAGGCCTCTATCTTCGCCGTGTTGCCTGAGATGTCTCCGACCCTGGGGTTTATCTGCGCGATGGCTATTTTCATGACGCACTATTATATCAAAAGGGCCGCTCCCCCTTCCCCGCGGGGCCGGCATGTTGTACGGGACCCTTTTTTATGATATCATTATGACTGTTCGGTTGAAATCCTGCTCCTGGAGGGCGGGAAAAGAAACGGAACGTATTGAAATAACGGAGGATAGCAAAAAATGTTGAACGTATCGATGAAGAGCATGTTGGAAGCGGGCGTACACTTCGGTCACCAGACCTACAGGTGGAACCCCAAGATGGCGCGCTACATATTCGGCGAGCGCAACGGCATACACATCCTGGACCTTCAGAAGACCGTGAAGGAGATCAAGAAGGCCTATACCTTCGTTAAGGACGCCTCGAAGGCCGGCAAGACCTTCCTGTTCGTCGGCACCAAGAAGCAGGCGAAAGAGATCATCCGCGAAGAGGCGCTCCGCGCCGACGTGTCCTGCGTGCACGAGAAGTGGCTCGGCGGCACCCTGACCAATTTCGAGACCC
>CALMZU010000285.1 GCA_937870775.1 uncultured Elusimicrobia bacterium | reverse complement strand
CGGCCCATTATCTTGTCCCATAGGGTCGTTACCTTGGAAATGAACCCGTCTTGGACACGGCCGAGAAGCCCTTTGCGGAACATGATGCTGACCGTGCGCTCGGTCAGAGGGATATACCCTTCAACCATATCCCGCTGGAACATGCTCGACAGGCCCTCTCCGCGCATACGATTGCGTATGCTCGTCTCGTAGGCCGTCATTTGGGTTCCGTTGTTAAGATCGAGAAGCCTATCGACATGGAAGGCCTGCATTATGCTTTCCTTCCATTCCTGTTCCAACTTCTCGGTGCTCTGCATTTCCCCGACGGTGAACAGCGGAGATATAGCCTTTTCGCCGTTGGCGCGGCCGGAGGTATTTATGACGGTCGTCCCGCCGGCAGACGTATCTATTACCGCGCCACCTACGCGTCCGTCGTCGAGGACCAGGAGCGGAGGATCGAGCTGCTTTTCCGCAGCGCGAATCCGACTCTCCTTGGAGACGTTGAGGGATATTACGTCGGGGTACGCTACCATAGCGTCCGACCGGCCGTACTTTTCGTTGCTGGCCTTTATGGACCTGACGACGAATATAGGCATCTCGTCGTACCCGCCCTCGCGCATCACGAACTTATTATCTACATCGATATGGAGCGCGCGTATAGGCTTAGAGAATTTACCCTTCTCGGTCCTTTCCAGTTTGGGGCGCTTTTCTATGACCTTGAGCACCGTTATCTTTTCGTCGCGTTTGCCTTCGTTGTACTTCTTCCGCACTTCGGGGTGAACCCCGTCGTTGGAGCCGTACTCCTCCACTATCTGCCGGATGGTAAACTTCCGGGGTATATACACTGTATCGACGAAGCCCTTGGCGTCCTCATCGATAAGCATGGTCTTTATGTCCCATTGGTCATAGATGACCGGGACCGAGGTATCATCCTCGTCGTCGTTCTCGAAGGCCGCTATGCCGGAGATGCCGAACACCCGGCCGTCGAGGGTGTGCTCCTGAAGCGCCGTAAGAAGCCCGGCCTTCGGGTTGTCCATAGCCATCTGCACACGATGGGTTATCTTTTTGAAATACTCATCTACGCCGGGAGCCCCGCGAAGTTCCTCAACAGGCTCTAGAACTATGGACCTGGCCGCCTCGGGCCATATCATCGACAGGTACGCGGAGGAGGCGATCATGGCAGCATGTTCGCCGGTGTTATCGTAAATATCGGAGTAGAAGAACGCGGCGGGAGTGAGGGTGTTATCGAAGTCCTGTTTACGGGTAAGGAACCATTCGGCCAGGCGCTTGTATATATCGACGAAGGGACGCTTCTCCGTCTCCATGACGTGCATACGGTCGATATATTTTTCAACCCTTGAAATCGTACTGTCCATCATCTCTCCTTTTCCGGTCCCGCTGCTGACGGGAGAGGAAGCCCGTCGCAGCGGGAGTCCAGGCGTTGCACCTGAACCGTTTACCGTTACAACACGTTAGTTCCCGAACAGGGTACCTCTCGACGATATAGGGGGCGTAGCCGGGCTCCCCATACCCGTTACCGACGAGGATACCAGGGACCCTCGGCCCACCCGCACCCCGGAAGACGCCGCTTTTTTCTGGGCCTGCTGCCTCGCTATTTCTTCTTCCGCCAATTCTGCCTCCCTCTCCTTCTGAAGTTTCTTCTGTTCCTTCAGGGCCTTTTTCTGCTCCTTGGCGGTATTGACGGCAGACACCGCGGACACCGCGGACACCGCGGTAGATACTGCCAAAAGTGCGGGTAACGCCATCACGTCCTCCTGAATTTGTCCATCGTCGAGAGCGGACTTTTACGCC
>CALMZU010000284.1 GCA_937870775.1 uncultured Elusimicrobia bacterium | reverse complement strand
GGCAGCACCTCGAAGACGGCCGGGAAGGCGCCGTCGGCCTCGCCGTCTATGTTCAGGCTCACGGGCTCCCGGGAAGAACACTCAAGCCGCTTCACCTTTAAGATCTCTATGCCGGGCCGGCCTATGTGGCGGCCCCGGTAGAGCGAAGGCATGGCGGCCAGCAGCGCGGCGCGGCTCATGTCCCCGGCCAGCACCAGTTCCATCTCCCCGTCGTCGTCCACGGCGCCGGGCGCTATCAGCATGCCGCCGCCCATCGACGAAGTGTTGGCCAGCACGCCGAGGTGCCAGCGGCCTTCCATCGGCGCGCCGTCGGCGACCAGCCGCATGGGCCTGGCCCGGGCCGCGGCCAGCGCGGCGAGCGAGGCGAAAGCGTAGGACAGCGTGCCGCCCAGCGGCTTGCCGCCCTCGGCCACGCGCCGGGCCACGTCGCCGCCCAGACCGAAGGCCGCTATGTTGATGAAATGCCTGCGGCGCGAACCGCCGGCGAAAGAGGCCAGCCCCACGTCGATGCGCCGCGTCCCGCCGCGGGCCAGAAGAGCTATAAGCCCGTCCCTGTCCTTCGGGTAACCGAGGTGGCGGGCCAGGTCGCAGCCGGAGCCGGCCGGAACCGCGCCCAGCGCCGCGCGCGAACGCGCGCGTTCGGAGGCGCCCATCAGTCCCTCGAGCGCCTCGCAGAAAGTCCCGTCGCCGCCGACGGCTATTATTTTTGAAACCCCGTCCTCGGCGGCCGCGCGGGCGAGCTCCGCCGCGTGGCCCGCGCTCTCGGTCACCGCGCAGGCGGCGTCTGGCACCAGGCGCAGCGCGGCGTCCTTAAGCGCGGCCCAGGCGCGGCCGGCGCGGCCGTGCCCCGCGGCGGGATTTATGATGAACAGGGCGGAGCTCATACAGGAATGATACCTTTTCTGCCGCCAAAAACGAGGCGGCACCGACGGAGAATACCGCCGGTGCCGCCGTTCTTGCCGAGGGCGATTACTTCTTCTTCGCCTTCTTGACGGTCTTTTTCGCCGCTTTCTTCACGGCCTTTTTCGCGACCTTCTTCACGGCTTTCTTGGCAACCTTCTTCTTAGCTTTGGGCATCTTTTTCTCCTTGCGCCAACCGAGCGCTGTGTTGATTCTATATATTGTCCCCCGCTAATGCAACAATATTTTTGCGGTCTTTGCGGTTTTTAAGGACAAAGCGCGCGGCCAAGTTTATATAATTAGCGCATGGACGAAGCCATAGAAGCGGCGGAACTGGAGAAGCTTCCGGAGAACCGGCCGCACGCCGTGTTCCCGCTCGGCCTGCCGGTGCTGCTGGTGCGGCGCGGCGCCGAGGTGTACGCGCTGGAGAACCGCTGCGCGCACATGGGCTGCCCGCTCTCCGGCGGCACGCTCGACGGGAACACGCTGACCTGCCCCTGCCACGACTGGCGCTTCGACATACGCGACGGGAAGTTCCTCGACGCGCCCGAGATAGGGCTGAAGGTATACCACGCCGAGATACGCGGCGGCAAAGTCTTCGTGAGGATATAAAATGAAAAAAGTCACCATCTACGCGCTGAGCACCTGCCTGTGGTGCAGGAAGACCAAGAAATATTTCGAGGAGAAGAAGATCCCCTTCGAAGCGGTGGACTACGACAAGCAGGACGAGGAGAAACAGAAGGCCATGACCGCCGAGATGAAGGCCGCCGGCTTCAACTGCTCCTTCCCGTTCGTCCGCATCGACGGCGAATGCACGCAGGGCTTCGACCCGGCCGAGTTCGACCGGATGCTGGACGGCAAATGAGCGTAGAGGGCCGCAAGAAGGCGCTGCGCGAACTGTTCGCCCCGACGGTGGACAGGCTGGGCTACAAGTTCACGCCCAACGACGAGGACGCGGACTTCCTGCTGGAGCAGCTGGCCAACATAGAGGCCGAGACCGGCGTGCCCTATTGCCCATGCCAGGCCCGCTCCAAGGACCGCGCGGCGGACATGCGCATGGTCTGCCCGTGCATCCCTTTCCACCGGAAGCATTACGACGCGATGCGCCGCTGCTGGTGCGGCCTCTTCGTGCACAAGGACGTAACCGACCCGGACTCGCTCAGGCAGATACCGGAAGGAAGGGTAAAATAATGTTCGTCAAAGCCCTGGACGCGGCGGAGATAGCCCCCGGCGGCATGAAGGCCGTTACCATCAACGGGCGCGAGATCGTCATCTGCAATCACGCGGGGACCTTCTACGCCGTGGAGCGGGCCTGCGGCCACGCCAAGGCGCGGCTGGAGCGCGGCGCGCTGACCGGCTGGATACTGACCTGCCCTCTTCATTACGCCCAGTTCGACATACGCAGCGGCGAGGCGCTGAGCGGTCCCGCCCCCAAAGCCCCCGCCGGCGCCCACCCGGACCCGCGCGACCCGGCGCTGAAGACCGTCGGACTGAAGACCTGGCCGGCCAGGCTGGAAGGCGGCGCCGTCTTCGTGGACGTGCAATAAAAACCGCGGTCCGGACGTTGAATTTGGGAAGCTGCAAATTACAGGGAGGGTCTATGAAAAAGATAGCGATACTGGCGGTGCTGCTCTTCGCGGCTGCCGCGGCGGTGAAGGCGGCGGAAGCGCCGGCGGCGAAGGGCAAGGCCCAGGAACCCGCCGAGGCCTGCAAGGCCGACGTCGAGAAGTTCTGCAAGGACGTCACGCCCGGCGGCGGCCGCATAATGGCCTGTCTGAAGGCCTACGAGGATAAGATCTCCGAAGGCTGCAAAGCCACCCGCGAGAAAGGCAAAGAGCGGGGCATGGAGAAGATGAAGAAGTTCATGGAGGCCTGCAAGACCGACATGGACAAACTCTGCAAGGACGTGAAAGGCGGCCATGGCGAGAAGGTGCGCTGCCTCAAGCAGAACGAGAAGTCCCTCTCGGCCGGCTGCGCAGCCGAACTTAAGGAAGCCGAGGAGCAGATGAAGAAACACAATCCCTGCCTGGCCGACATAGAGAAGTTCTGCAAGGACGTGAAGCCCGGCGAGGGACGCATCATAGCCTGCCTCAAGACGCACGAGGCCGAGCTCTCCGCAGCCTGCAAGGCCAACAAGGACAAGAAGCCTGAAATGGGCGGCCGGAAAGGCCAGCGCATGGGCGGCAGGGCGGCCGGCGGCGAAGGCTTCGGCGGAGCGCCCGAGGGCG
>CALMZU010000283.1 GCA_937870775.1 uncultured Elusimicrobia bacterium | reverse complement strand
ACCTGTTCCCCAACCCGGCGCGCGACCTGCTGCCTAACGACCTCTACGCCGAGTTCCCGACGCGCCGCAAGAACTTCACCGTGATGGTGACGTCGCTGGGCTGCCCGTTCAAATGCGCCTTCTGCGAGGCCGGCGGCTGCGAGTACAACCCCCGCTCACCCGCCACCGTGGTGGCCGAGATGAAGGAATGTTACGACAAGCACGGCGTGCGCGAGATAGACATCTTCGACTACGAGTTCACCGGCGAGAGGCAGCGCGTGCTGGACATCTGCTCCGGCATAAAGAAGGAAAAGCTCGACATAGAATGGGCCTGCCGTTCCCGCGTGGACACGGCCGATCCCGAACTGCTCAAGGAGATGTACTCCGCAGGCTGCCGCCGCATCTACTGGGGCATAGAGAGCGGCTCGCAGGCTACTCTCGACGGCCTGCACAAGGGCATAACCCTGGAGCGCATCACCGAGACCATACGCTCGTCGAAGCGGGCCGGTATGGAGAACCTGGGCTTCTTCCTCGTCGGCGTGCCCGGCGAGACCCGCGAGACCGTGCGCCGTACCGTGAATTTCGCCAAGCATTTGGACCTGGACTACGTGCAGTTCTCCAAGCTGTTGGCCAAGCCGCTTACGCCGCTGTGGCGCGAGATGGTGGAGGCCACCGGCAAGGACTACTGGCGCGACTGGGTACTCGGCAAAGAGACCGACCATGACCTGCCGCGGCCGTGGCTCAAGGACATGACCAACGAGGAGGTGGACGAGCTGGCGCGCTGGGCCTATATCAGCTACCACTCGCGGCCGCTGTTCCTGCTGCGCCACGCCTTCAGGTGCCGCTCGCTGCCCGAGTTCTTCCGCAAGACCTTCGCCTTCCTCGCCATGCTTTTCTCGAAAGGCGGGGGGCGCTTCCTGGCCTACCCGGAGAACATCTTCAAGGTGATCATGAAACGGCTGGCCTGGAGGCGCGCCGCCAAATGAGGATAGCCTTCGCCTACAAGGGCCGCTACTGGCTGCGCGAGCCGCGCACGCTGGAGCTGCTGGCCGCGCAGGCCCGCGCCGCGGGCCACCAGCCGGCGCTGGCCTACGACCCGGACCTGTTCGGCGTCTCCGACAACGTGCTGAGCCTCCCAAGGCTCAACCGCCTGCTCTTCGCGCCTGACCTGGCCGCACGCCGGGCGGTCGCGCTGAACCCTTCATGGGTGGTATTGCTTGAGACCATATCCAACGGCGCCTGGGTGGAAGACTTCCTCGCGGCGCTGGGCCGGCTGCGCTACAAAGGCCGCACCGCCGTCATAGCCTGCCGCGGCCATTTCGCGGCCGACTGCTGCCTTTACGGCGAGCCGGAGAAGGTGTTCCCCGATTTCCTGAAAGCCCTGCCGCACCCGCCGGCCTCCATAAAGGCCGAAGGCCTGGCCGACCTGGAAGCGCTGCCCTTCCCGGACCATTCGCTCTTCGCCGGCTGCGAGAATTTCAGGGCCAGCTATATGGCCTATGCCGGCCGCGGCTGCTCGGGCAATTGTTCATATTGCGAGGAGCCTTTCTACAGGGACCTTTACGGCGGCGGCTACGGCCGGCGGCGCAGCCCGGGCCGCGTCGTGGCCGAGCTGAAGGAAGTGAAGGAGCGTTTCCGCACACGCGAGATAACCTTCAAGGACCCGGTGCTGACTTCCGATAAAACCTGGCTCAAGGATTTCCTGGCCCTTTACCGCCGCGAGATAGCCCTTCCTTTCAAATGCTTCGGCCGGCCGGACGTCTTCGACCCGGAGACCGCCGCCATGCTGAAGGCCGCCGGCTGCTACTGCGTGGAGTTCGGCCTGCAGACCTTCAATGAACGCATACGCGGCGAAGTGCTGCGCCGGCCAGAAAGCCTGGCGGCCGTGGAGAAGGCCTTCGCCGCCTGCGACGCGGCCGGCCTGGCGTACGACGCCGACTATATTTTCGGCCTGCCGGGGGAAAGCGTCGCGGACCATAAAGAAGCCGCGCTGCGCTTCGCCGGCTTCAGGCGGCTTAACCGGATAAAGTGCCATAACCTGGTATATTACAAGGACATGCCCATAACCGCCGAGGCCGTGAAGGCCGGCCTT
>CALMZU010000282.1 GCA_937870775.1 uncultured Elusimicrobia bacterium | reverse complement strand
TTCCGGCGCCACCCTGCTGGTCGCATTGTTGTCGAAATAATAAACCTTATCCATATTTACCTCTTTCTCCATTAAGGAGCCGAAAACGGCGCAGCAACCGCGCGCCAGGCCGGGGCAGGGGTCCGGCGGGCCGTCACGGAGGCCGAGGCTTGCGTAAGCGACGAGGCCGAGTGACGAGCGGCGCGAACGGTGTTCGCGACCGCGTGCCCGACGGAGCCCTGCCCCGGTCGGGCGCGCCGCAAGCCGTTATTCGGCGACGATCTCCAGGGCCGGGTCGATGCGCTCTTTCAGCTCTTTCTCCACCACGTTCTTCAGCGTGGCGCTGCTGGAAGGACAACCCGCGCACATACCCAGGAAGCGCAGCTTCACCTTGGTACCCTCAACGTCCACCAGCTCTATCCAGCCGCCGTCGGCCTTCAGCTTCGGGTTCACGTCCTCGGCCAGCACCTTCTCCAGCATCTTTATCTTCTCCACCACCGTCATCTTGGAGAAGCTCTTGTGCTCGGCCTCGGCCCAGTAATCCTTCAGGATCTTCTCTATCTCGCCCTTACACTGGCCGCAGCCGCCGCCGGCCTTGGTGAAATTGGTCACCTCTTCCACGGTCTTCAGGTTGTTCACCTTTATGGCCTTAAGGATGGCGCTCTCGGTGACGCTGAAGCATTTGCAGACCATCTTTTCCGCGTGGCCCAGCATCACCTTCTCGGCCTTGCCGCCGCGGTAGTTCTTTATCGCGGCCTCAAGCGCCTCCATGCCCATCACGGAGCAGTGCATCTTCTCGCTGGGCAGGCCGCCCAGGAAGTCCGCTATCTGCTGGTTGGTGATCTTGGCGGCGTCGTCCAGCTTCATGCCCTTCACCATCTCGGTAAGGGCCGAGGAGCTGGCTATGGCGCTGGCGCAGCCGAAGGTCTTGAATTTGGCGTCGGTTATGGTGTCGGTGGCCTTGTCTATGCGCAGCGTCAGCTTAAGGGCGTCGCCGCACACTATGCTGCCCACCTCGCCTACGGCGTCAGGGTTGGAGATCTCGCCCACATTGCGGGGATTCTTGAAGTGCTCGTATACTTTTTCGGTATAGTTCCACATAATGATACCTCTTTACTCGCTTATTGCCGCGGGGCGGGTTCCCGGAAGGTTGGCAGGGCCCGTCCCCTATATTATATTAAATCCCGCCGCCCCCGCTCAAACCGCTTTCGACCCGTTTATCTGCAGCAGGGTCTTTGCCAGCTTAAGCGAACATTCCACCACCGACCTGGCGGCCGAAGGCTGGGTATAATAGCCGCTGGTGCGGGTGGTCAGCTGGCGGGCCACTATTATGTCCACATCGCCCGAATTGCTGGCCTCATAGGTCATTTCCCCGGTGCCGCCGCCCTTGCCGCCCACCAAAAACGCGCCTATCTGATCCAGCCAGCCTATCTCCGGCTGCGGCTCAATGGCGGTGCTGTTGGCCAGCAGGCCGCTGCCGGCCTTGGCTATCAGCACGCAATAAAGGTAAGGATAATCTTTGCCCTGCACCGAATTTATGGACACCTGCGCCTGTATGCCGTAGAAATCCTTGGGCGCGCCCAGGATCTTTATCATCAGCCTGGCGTCCTCCGGCTCCTTGCCGCCGGCCTTGGTGGCCGCCAGCGCCAGCATGGGCTGCACCTGCACCTCGCTGTTGCCCTGCAGGGCCTCCATGATGCGCTTCAGGGCCTCTATCTTTACGATCAGCCGGTCTTTTTTAAGATAGTCGCGCGTGCCCACGAACCAGAGCGGCACCAGCAGCGTCAGAGCGTCCAGGCCGAAATACAGCCAGTACTCGGGCGGGAAGCCGAAGCTCATGTCCGCCGCGAAATAGGCGCCGGCCAGCAGCGCCATGGCCACGGCGAAGCCCACCACGCCCAGCGTATTGGTGCCGTCGAAGAGATCCTCGTCCCAGGCGCGCAGTTCCTCGGCTTTCTGTATCACCTTCTCGTACTCGTTGGGCGTAACGCGGGCCCATTCCTCGCCGGCTATCAGCTGCGGCGAGGAATTGTAGCCGGAGTTCATCCCCATCAGCGCGCCGAAGAACATCAGCGCGAAGCCGGGCCAGAAGCCTATCACCAGCTGCAGGGCCAGGCCGCCGGCCAGCGCCGCGCCCACTATCAGCATGCGCTGCCTGTAGGGCAGGCTTTTCATGACGAAGAACTTTATCTCGCCGGACTTTTCCTGAGGCGGCAGTACGCTCATATCTCCCTCCCCTGCGCGGCGCAGGCCTCGGCCGCGGGCAAGAGCTCCGCGTAGCCGGTCTTCTCCCAGTAAAGCGGGCAGCCGCCGTTGCAGACGGCCAGGTGGCGGCAGTCGCCGCACACCTTGTGCGCGAACTTCTTGCCGCGGAACCAGCCGAAATCCTCGCGGTTCCACATCTGCTTGAACCGGCCCTTCTCCCTGAGCATGTTGCCCATGGGCTTGGGGTAGCTGGAGCAGGGCAGCACGTCGCCGTCGGGCGCCACGCTCAGCAGGCCGTCGCAGGCGGCGCAGCCCTTGTTGCCCAGGCCGCGCGGTATGGGGTTGAAGATGCACACCGGCGTGGGCGAATACCACATGAACTCCAGCCCGCGCGCGTCGGCCAGCGCCTTCACCCGCTCCACCAGCGGCCCGGCCTCGGTGTACGAGACGAAGGTCTCGTCGAAATTCTTGCCGGCCGAGCCCACCGGCATCAGCAGGTTCATCGAGAACTTGTTCAGGCCCAGCGACTTCACCAGGTCCAGTATGCCTTCCAGCTTGTCCTTGTTGAGGCCGGAGATGGTGGTGTTGGTGTGCACCCTTATGCCGGCCTTCATGAAATTCTCCACGCCCTTCACGGTGCGTTCGAAGGCGCCCTGGTGCGCGGCTATGGCGTCGTGCAGCCCCGCCTCGCCGGCCTCTATGCTTACCTGCGCCGAGTCCAGCCCGGCGTCCTTCAGCGCCTTCACCTTGTCGGCGTCGGCCAGCGTGCCGTTGGTTATCAGGTTGGCCCACATGCCCAGGCCCTTCGCGTGCGCCACCAGCTCCGGCACCTCGGGGCGCAGCAGCGGCTCGCCGCCGGTAAAGCTTACCGACGGCACCTCGGCCTCGCCCTTTATCACGCCCAGTATTTCCTTTATCAGCGCGGCCGGCAGCTCGGGGTGTTCCTCGTCCTTGCGGCAGCCGCAGCCGGCGTAGCAGAAGCGGCAGGCCAGGTTGCAGCGGTAGGTTACGGCTATCTCGCTTAAGACCGGCAGGCTGTTGTGGCCCAGGGCGAACTCCTTCACCTCCACGGCCTTGCGCCCCTCGCGTTCGTTGTAGCAGCCCTTCAGCAGGGCCATCAGGTCGCGGAAGAAATAGTAGATATCCAGCGACACCTGGTCGCGCCGCCCGGGCGGGTAGCTCTCCACTATCTTCACCGCGCTGCCGCCGTCCATTATGAACTTCAGCAGCTTCAGGCCCTGGGCGTTAAGCTTGTGGGTCTGGTTCGGGATCTTTATAAGCAGGCTGTCGGCCTCGCGCACGCGCACGTAGGGCTTTATGCGCCCGACGTAATCGTCCACCCAGTCCACGCGTTTCTTCCAGTCCATATCAGTGTCCGCTGCTCACGCAGGCGCCGTGGCAGGCGCCGTGGCAGGCGCTGTGGCAGGCCGAGTGGCAGGCGCTGTGGCACGCGTCGTGGCAGGCCGAATGGCAGGCGTCGTGGCAGGCGCTGTTGGCGAAGGCGCCCTCGTAGCACATCTCCGAGCCGCGGAAACCGTCGAAACCCGTGGCGAACTCCGACGGCAGCGCGGACTTAAGCCCTTCGCCGGCCGAAGCGGCGTTGTTGTATACCGGCTGGTTGTAGTCGCGGTGGTGGTGATGGTAATAGCCGCCCCAGTAATAGCCCATGTCGGTGTCGGGCTCGCGGCGGCCGCGGGTCTCCAGTTCGCCGCGGTAATAGTCGCGCGTGGCCTCCAGGTCGCAGTCCCAGATCTTCTGCTCCACGCCGTCGGCCAGCGTTTTCAGCGCGGCCGCGGCGCCGCCCTGGTCTATGGTGCCGTCGGGCTTCACCGCGGCCAGGAGCGAGTTCTCGTAAGGGTCGTTGCTGGAATTTATGCCGGGCAGGCGCTCCACGGTGAGCGGCGAGGGCGACACTATGCGCAGCAGCCTCTTGCGTTCCATGTTGCCCACCATCAGGCCAAGCAGCTCGGCCATGGGCAGGTCCAGCAGCACGCCAGCCTCCAGCGGCGAAAGGTTCTTGGCTATCTTGCCTGGAGTGCGGAAGCTGCTCACCTGCGCCTTCGGCGGGGTCCAGTCCACCGAGTCCCAGTTGGCGCCGGCTATGCCGGCCTGCGCGCGCAGCATGGCGCGGTGCTTCACGCCCATTATCAGGAAAGGCGCCGCCACGAACACCACCACCAGCAGCACTATCAGCGTCACGGTGCGGCCGCGGTCCAGCGGCAGGGCGGCCAGTATGCTGCCGGGGAAATAGCGGTTCAGGTAATGCTTCTCCGGCGCGGGCTTGTACTGCATCTTGTCGGGCAGGCCCTTGGTCAGGCTGCCGTAAGCCATGGTCTTCAGGTCGTAACCTGCGGCGTCCATGTAAACCTGCACCTGGAAATGGTAGCGGCGGCCGATGTTCTTGCGGAAGAAGCGCACGCTGAAGACGTCCTTGCCGGCGGCGTTCTTCACCGTCGGGTAATCTATCATGTAGCGCTCGTTGACGAACTTCTCGGTGCGGAAATTTATGGCGTCCAGCGCGGCCTGGTCAACGTTGGGCGAGGCCAGCTCCACTGGAAAGCGCACGGTAAGGGCCTGGTGCTGCTGGCCGTCGTCCCACTGCACCGGCGACCAGTTGAACACCATCAGCCGCTTGTCGCCGGCCATGGTCTGGGTTACGTTGCCCGAGGCCTCCAGGTCGGCCGCGTAGCGGAAGAAATAGGTTATGTCGCCGTCGCCGAAGCTGCGCCCGTCGGCCAGCACTATGTCGTACTTGGTGTCGGAGAGTTTCTTTATCTCCAGCGGGTAGCGGTTGCCGGCGCCGTCCAGCGCGTAGGCATGCTCGTAGTCGAACACCGGCCGCTCCTGGAAGCCCTCAAAGTAGAAGCCGTGCAGAGCGCCGGAGGAGTTCCAGCGCACCGCGTAGGAGACCTGCGCCTTGCCGTCCTTATCCAGCACCACCTCGGTCTCGGTCCAGCGCATGGAGAAACCGCCGGCCGAAACGCAGGCGGCCAGGGCCGGCACCAACAGCAGCGCCAAAAGATGTTTTAGCTTTTTCATTTATACCTTCCTGACGAATTCTCCGCGCACGGCGCCGCGGTCCAGCGCCAGCGCCCACCACAGGCACAGCGCGCCGCCGGCCAGCGAGGTCACCCGCACCAGCAGCGCGGCCGCGCGCACCGCGGCGTTAAAATCGGGGGCCAGCTCCAGGCCGCCGTAGACCAGCGGCCTCGGCACGGCGAGCCACGGGAAGATCAGCATCATAAGCCCTGCGCCGGCAAGCAGGTAGCACATGGCCACGGCGCCGCGCCGCGCCCATTCGCGCCGCAGCAGCACGCCGACGGCCAGCGCAGCGGCCGAGAGCCAGAACAGGAAGCTGAACCAGAACGAAGCCAGCATGTGGCGCGACAGCAGCGCGGCCAGCGGCGGCATTTCGGCCGGCAGCTTGGAATGCGCCAGCGCGGGATAGAAAAGGTCGGAGGAATAGAAACGCAGGAAATCCGCCAGCTCGGCCAGCGCATTGCCGGACATGTAGAGAGCCGCGCACGCGGCGGCCGCGGCTATCAGCGTAAGCAGTTTGGAACCCCCGGCAGGGATGAGCTTCATCATCTCGAATTATATAATTTTACGGCTTTACCCCCCGCCTTAAAAATTATTAAATATCAGTGGCCGGTGTTCGCCGGCAAAACCAGCAGCCGGAGCCCATATGCCAGTAAAACTCATCAGGCAATACACCGTCTTCCTGCCCAACATACCGGGCGCGCTCAGCAAGTTCGTGGAGCTGTTCTCCAACGAGGGCGTCAACATCATCGGCATAGCCTCGGAGATCCGCGACGACTCCGGCGTGGTGCGCGTGGCCGTGGACGCGGAGCGCAAGGTGAGCCACATACTCACCGGCGCCGGCTTCACCACCATAGAGACCACCATGCTCTCCATAGAGCTGCCCGACAAGCCGGGCGAGCTGCTGCGCCTCACCAAGATCCTGGGCGAGAGCAACATCAACATCACCACCGTGTACGGCACCTCCTTCGGCGGCGCCAGCGGCAGGCTGCTGCTCAACGTCTCCGACGCCGAGCGCGCCCTGGACGTGCTTAAGGACAAACTGGCCGCTAAATAAGCCGCCCCGTCCCAAAGAAAAACCGCCGGGAGGTCCCGGCGGTTTTTTCTTATCCGGCCGAATACTATTTTGCCGGAGTATTCGCTCCCAAAAGTTTCTCTTTAGTCCCGATTAAACCACTAAGAGCCCCTGCTTTTATATGGCTTTCTGGCCATTTCGACACGAACTGATTACACTTTTTAAAGATATCGTCCCAATTGATACTTTTAGTCAGTTTCAATTGTATAGCCAAGTCCGCATATTGAGATATTTCGCTTAAATCCTTGTCCGCATATGCGCTTTCTTCCCTGTCTTTAACCTCTTTGTATATATCTTCAATCCTGATCAGCATAAGATCCCGTTTTGTTCTTCCGAACCTTGGGCGG
>CALMZU010000281.1 GCA_937870775.1 uncultured Elusimicrobia bacterium | reverse complement strand
GGCTGGGCGTAAAGTACTGGGGGCAGGGGATAGTGCCCGGCGCTGTGAAGGCGCTTACACGCCATGCCATGCGCGACCTGAAACTGCGGCGCATATACGCCAAGGTCTTTGCCGTGAACAAGGCTTCCGCGCGCGTGCTGGAAAAGTGCGGCTACAAATACGAAGGCCGCCTGGTAAAGGAGCACGTAAAGCACGGGCGCACGGTTGACGCCCTGCTGTACGCCCGTACTCGCTGAGGGTTAAGAGGAAAAAGAGAGGAAAAAAGGGACGCTGCGCGATAACTCGATAATGCAAAACCGCCGGAAAGCCCGGCGGTTTTGTTTTGCGGCGCTGGCGGCCGGTTATTTTTTGCCGGAGGGGCGCAGGGTGACGGCGGTGCGCTTTATTTCTTTGCGGTAGCTGGCGCCGGTGGCGGCCCAGTCCACGGTCTCTACCCGGAAGGGCAGGCTGGCCGCGGCGAAGTCCGCCGAGAGCTTGCTGAGGCGCGCCTCGCCGAGGGGCGCGTCGCTCATTACGGCCAGGTCCAGGTAGGCGTGCGTATTGGCGCGGCCTGTGGCGCGCTGCCCGTAAGCCAGCACCTCGTACTCGGGCACGTTGCCGGTGAGTACTTTCATGATCTTCTGCAGGTCCTTGGGTTTTATGTCCAACATGATGTCCGCCTTTAATATATCATCCCCCTTTTTGCCCCGCCAAAGCAAGCGAAAAATAGGGGACGCTGCTCAATAACTCGATAACCCGGTCCGGGGCGTGGGGCTTTGTACCCAAAAAATAAAGGGACCTTAGTCCCTATCGTGGGCTGCTGACGTAATCCTAGAATGGTTTCATGGCCTAAGCGGCCCAAACTATGGAGGATACAATGCGTAAGTCAGCCCTTTTCGTGTTCTGTCTCGCCCTTTCCGCCGGCGCCAGCGCCGCGGACCTCTGCGGCATGAAGGCCGCCGACGTGAGCGCGGGTTTCCTGGGCCAGCTGCCGGCGCCG
The DNA here is from genome assembly GCA_937870775.1 of uncultured Elusimicrobia bacterium. Classification (GTDB taxonomy): domain Bacteria; phylum Elusimicrobiota; class Elusimicrobia; order Elusimicrobiales; family UBA9959; genus UBA9959. Next base: position 4,538 of record CALMZU010000281.1, on the reverse strand, counting down.
GTGTTCGCCGTGGCCCGCACCTATCCCGCGCGGACCGGTCTTGAGGTCTGCGAAGCCTCCATCGCCAAGATGATAAATTTCAGGGACGTCTCGTTCAGGGACGGCAGCGGCCGCCAGCTGCGCGGTTTTGAAAGCGCGTACTACACCGAGCGCGGCCCGATGGCCGTCTCGCTGGTGATGCAGACCGCCGGCAGCGCTTACTTTTACTACGAGGATTGCGATATCTGCGCCGAGATAGACCGCTGCGACATTAAGACCGGCGAGATCAGCCGCCTGGTGGCCGCGCATTCAGCCGGCTGCGGCGACCTGCCCAAGAACCCCGCGGGCCTCGTCTATAATTCCTGCGCCGGCGGCAATTCCGCCCAGACCTGCTCCGCCGTCGGCGAGGACGTGCGCATTCCCGAGGAGTGCTGCTCGAAGAACGCCGAGCCCAACCAGAACGGCGAGATGACCTGCGTAGCCGCGCCGCATGCTGAGCCCGCCTGTTCCGCCGTCGGCGAGGACGTGCGCATTCCCGAGGAGTGCTGCTCGAAGAAAGCCGAGCCTAACCAGAACGGCGAAATGACCTGCGTAGCCGCCCGCCTCACGTTCCGCTGACAGGGGACGCTGCACGATAACTCGATAACTTCTGCGCGAACCGCCGGGACAGCCCGGCGGTTTTGTTTTAGTAGAATGTCTGCATGGGGAAAGCTTCAAGGATATTACTGCAGGCGGCCGTGCTGCTCTTCGGGGTTGCCGTGCTTGGCCTTTTGCTCTGGGTGCCGCCGCACGAGGGGCGCAACGCGCAGGCCGCATTGTCCGCCGTGTATTTTAAAGACCCGTTCCTGGCCTATGTGTATATCGGGTCCATACCTTTCTTTACGGCCCTGTGGCAGACTTTCAGACTGCTGGGTTATGCCGGACGCGGCGAGGTTTTTACGCCGCAGGGCATGAGGTCCTTGAGGTTGATAAAATACTGCGCGCTGACTACGGCCGGAATAGTGGCCGGCGCGGCGGCTTATATACGCATAACGGCGGGGCCCGGCGAAGACCCGGCTGGTTTCGTGGTGCCGGGCGTCTTTGCAGTCTTCGTCTCCCTGTCGGCGGCCGCCGCCGCTGCCGCGGCTGAGAATATCGCGCGCCCCAAGCAGGGACGCTGCTCAATAACTCGTTATGATAAGAAAAACCGCGGCTGATGACGCGGACAGGGTGGCCGAGATACACACCGAGGGCTGGCGGCAGGCCTACCGAGGGATCATAGCCGACTCTTTCCTGTTCGGCAAGCTGAGCGTCTGCCGCCGGGCGGGGAATATCCGCAAGGAACTGGAGCTCGGACAGGGCGAGAGTTACGTGGCGGAGCGCGGCGGGGTGGTGGCGGGTTTCGTTGTGATGGGGCTATCGCGCGACGACGACAAACGCGGCGAAGGAAATTTTGAACTGTGGGCCGTCTACACGGAGCCGGCCATGAAGCGTTCCGGATTGGGCGCAGAAATGCTGGCTTTCTGCGAGACCGAGGCCGCGCGCCGCGGCATGCGCGAGGTGTCGTTGTGGGTGCTGGAGCGCAACGCGTCCGCCAGGGCTTTTTATGAGAAGTACGGCTATAGGCCTGACGGCGCGGTTAAAGTTCTGGAACGGCTGCCGTCCGCCGACGGCGTTCAGATCGCCGAGATGCGTTACGTGAAAAAATTATGAGCTCAATTCGGAGCTGGCGGCCTTGCCGGCCGGGGCCCCGTTCTTGTAAAAAGGCAGGCAAATATGGGCGACAAGGTTTTTAAAGTGTACGTGACGCGGCGCATACCCGAAGCCGGGCTGGAGCTGCTGCGGAAATCCTGCGACGTCGAGGTTAACCCTGAGGACAGGCCGCTTACCCGCGCCGAGCTGCTGGAAAAAGTGAAGGGCCGCGACGGCATAATAACCCTGCTGACCGACCGCGTGGACGCCGAGGTGCTGGACGCCGCGGCCGGGGCGAAAGGTTTTGCCAACTGCGCAGTGGGCTTCGACAATCTCGACATCGCCGCGGCTACCGCGCGCAAAATGCCGCTTTCCAACACGCCGGGCGTGCTGACGCTGGCAGCGGCCGAGATGGCCTGGGCGCTCTTGTTCGCGGCGGGCCGCCGCGTGGTGGAATCCGACAAGGCGATGCGCTCCGGCGGCTGGCAGGGCTGGGGGCCGCTGCAGTTCATAGGCGGCGACGTGAGCGGCAAAACGCTCGGCGTGGTGGGGGCCGGCCGCATAGGAGCGGCCATGGCCATGATGTCCAAAGGTTTCGGCATGAAGGTCCTGTACGCCGACGACGCGCCGAACCCGCGGCTGGAGGCCGAACTGGGCGCGCGCCACGTGGGCCTGGCCGAACTGCTGAAAGATTCGGATTACGTAAGCCTGCACGTGCCGCTGACGCCGGTTACGCGCCACCTGATAGACGCGGAGGCGCTGGCGCTTATGAAGCCTACGGCCTACCTTATAAACACCGCGCGCGGGCCGGTGGTGGACGAGGCCGCGCTGGTGAAGGCGCTGAAGGAGCGCAGGATAGCCGGCGCGGCGCTGGACGTTTACGAGTTCGAGCCGCGGCTGGCGCCGGGGCTGGCGGAGCTGGACAACGCGGTGCTTACCGCGCACACCGCTTCGGCCACGCGCTCCTCGCGCGACGGCATGGCGCTGAAGGCAGCGGAGAACCTGCTTGCGATGATGAGCGGCGCGCGCCCGCCGGACTGCCTGAACCCTGAGATATACAAGTGATAGGGGACGCTGCACGATAACTCGATAACTTCTGCGCGAACCGCCGGGACAGCCCGGCGGTTTTGTTTTGTAGAATAATCCTGTGACCGGCAGGGCGGAGTTGGCCGGAGAGGAACGCATATGGATTTCATCAACAGGGTGCCGATGCTGATCGCCGTATTCATGGCGGTGGTCGGGGCGATGATCCTTTCCCTGGTCCTCGCCGGTGAGGCGTGGGCGGGCCACGCCGGCGCGGCCGGCGTGTTTTTTGCGCTTGTTGTCGCCGCCGGCGTATACAGGATCTACAACTATTTCCGCTATTACCAGTCTTCCGAAGGTGCGCCCATCGGCCGGGCGCTCGGGCTTAACGACGCTTCGCCCGGGCCAGGCTCCACGGACAGGTACTATTCCTCCAAAGGCGTGCGCGACGGTATGGAGGTGTATTTCTATTTGGTGGGCGCGGACAACTCTTCCTGGTACAGGTTCGAGATAATGTTCCGCGTGGCTAACCTCGGCGACACGCGCCTTGAGGCTTACGTGCCTTTTGTAGAAAGGCCGCTGTTCCGGTGGCTGCCCGGCCGCGTGCGCCCGGCGGGCTGGGACCGCCTGACCGTGCGCAGCGACCAGCCGGAACGCGCCGCGGCTATACTTGGACCGCGCAACCCGCGCGGCGGCATCTTCCGCTGGAAGGAAGGTTTCCAGCGGCTCAGCCTCGACGATAACGAGTTCCATTTTTACTTCCGCCGCCGGGGCGACCCGGAGCAGGACTTCATCGCCCTCGCCATGGACGAGGCGTCTAAAATAGCCGCCCGCGCGGTCTAGCATTTACGCAAGATGAAAACCTACATAGACTGCATCCCTTGTCTTTTTAAACAGGTTCTGGATTCGTCGCGCATGTACACCGCCAGCCCCGTCGTGCAGGAGCGCCTGATGCGCGAGGTGATGGGCTGGTGCAGGAAGCTGGACATGTCGAAGCCGATCCCGGTGATGGGCAGGCAGATATACCGCCGATTGCGTAGGATAACCGGTGTAGCGGACCCTTACAGCACGCACAAACGCGCCCATAACCGCATGGCGCTGCGGTTGCTGCCCGGGCTGCGCAGGAAGCTGGCCGCGGCCCGCGATCCGTTCGGACTAGCCGTGAAAATATCCATGGCCGGCAACATCATAGATATGGGCGGCGCCGGGGACGTGAGCCTGCGCGGCGTGCGCAGGGCGCTTGGACAGGCCCTCACCGAGCCGGTGAAAGGCGACATCCGCGCTTTCCGCGCCGCCGCGCGCGCGGCGAAGGACATACTTTATATCACGGACAACGCCGGGGAGATAGTTTTCGACCGGCTGCTGATAGAACAGCTGGGGCCGGAGCGTGTCACGGTGGCCGTGCGCGGCGCGCCGGTGCTTAACGACGCCATTATGGCCGACGCGCGCGCGGCCGGCCTGCACAAGATCTGCGCGGCGCTGACCGACAGCGGTTCCGACGCGCCCGGCACTATACTCGCCGACGTGCCGCCGCGGTTCATGAAGCTCTTCAAAAGAGCCGACATGGTGATAGCGAAGGGGATGGGGAACTACGAGACGCTCTGCGACGCCCCGCGCCCGGTCTATTTCCTGTTCCGCGCCAAGTGCCCGATGGTGGCGAAGCACGCCGGGGTAAGGGTGGGCGACCATGTTCTCGCTTGCGGCAAAAGGAAGCGCAAAGTCCGCGCGGTTTAGGAAGCGCAGCATGGACCGCCGGGAAATCCCGGCGGTTTTGCTTTTGGGGATCGTTCGGTAATACCGGCTTTACTTCAGTTCGGCCGACCAGCCGTAGGAGGCGTTGATCATCTGGGTCTTTGTGGCCGCGT
>CALMZU010000280.1 GCA_937870775.1 uncultured Elusimicrobia bacterium | reverse complement strand
GCATGATGGAAGGCGAGGTCCAGAAGCTCGTGCACATGGAGGAGAACCTGCGCACCCGCGTGGTCGGCCAGGACGAGGCGCTGTCGCTGGTGTCCAACGCGGTGCGGCGCAGCCGCGCCGGCGTAGGCGAGGCCGGCCGCCCGGCCGGCAGCTTCATCTTCCTCGGTCCCACCGGCGTGGGCAAGACGGAGCTCGCGCGCGCGCTGGCCGGCTTCCTGTTCGACGACGAGAAGGCGATGATAAGGATAGACATGTCCGAGTACATGGAGAAGCATTCCGTGTCGCGGCTCATCGGCGCGCCTCCCGGCTACGTCGGCTACGACGAGGGCGGCCAGCTGACCGAGCACGTGCGGCGGCGCCCTTACTCGGTGCTGCTCTTCGACGAGATAGAGAAGGCCCACCCCGACGTGTTCAACGTGTTCCTGCAGGTCCTCGACGAGGGCCGGCTCACCGACGGCAAGGGCCGCGCGGTGGACTTCCGCAACACGCTGATCATCATGACGTCCAACATAGCCTCGCGGACCATACTGGAGCACGCCGGCTCGCCGGAGAAGATAAAGGCCGACGTGCAGGCGAGCCTGCTGGAGCACTTCAGGCCCGAGTTCGTCAACCGCGTCGACGAGATAGTTGTGTTCAACCCGCTCGGCAAGGCCCAGATAGGCGCCATAGCGGACATGCAGTTCGCGCGGCTGGCCGCGGCGCTCAGGGAGCGCGGCGTGGAGGCGGTGCTGGACAAGAGCGCCAGGGAGCTGCTCCTCAAGGAGGGCTACGACCAGCAGTACGGCGCGCGGCCCATGAAGCGCGCGCTGCAGCGGCTGGTGCAGGACCCGCTGGCCCTGAAGCTGCTGGAAGGCGAAATAAAGACCGGCGACAAGGTGACCGTGAAGGTCTCGGATGGAAAGATGGTGTTCGAACGGGGGTAAAGTCTTGGCGAACCGGGAGGGCGGGCCCTTTGCGGGGCCCGCTCTTTTCGCGCGCTGGCGGCGGGGCGCTTAAAAGTACTACTATTTCACTGCGGCCCACCGGCCGCGGGGAGTTCTGGAGGATTATGAAGATAACAGTGCTTTTGCCCGCCCTTCTGCTGGCCTGCGGCCTTTGCTCGGCCGAAACGCTTAAACTGCGCTCCGGCGCGGAGGTGCAGGGGAAACTTGTCTCTATGGATAAACAGGCCGTCTCTCTGGACGGCGGGCGTTCCCTGCCCCGCGCCGACGTGGCAGAGATACGCTTTGGCGGCGCAGCCGCCGCCGGCCCGGTCGGTTCCGTCCGGACGGCCGCTGCCGGGGACCTTTTCGCCCGCGCGGCGGCGCTGGCCCGCGCCTTTCCCGGCGTCAACGGCGTGATCCTGTTGACCTCCATATCCTATACGCTCAATCCCGACGGCACCGTTACCACGCGTGACCGGGAGGTGCATCAGGTCCTGAAGGAATCGCTGAAGCAGCGCTGGGGGCAGGTGATAGAGTGCGCCGAAGAGGGGCGCGAGCGCGTGACCATAACCATGGCCACGGTATATAATCCCGACGGGAAATCCTACCCGCTGGACCCGTCCCAGATAAAAACATCCAAGCCGCAGCGCGCCGGCAGCGAGTTCTTCGTCAGCGGCAGCGTATGCACGCAGTACGCGCTGCCCAACGTGCAGAACGGTTCCATAATAGAGTACGAAACGGTCACCGAGACCTATAACCCTTTCCGGAAGGATTTCTTCTTCCCCGTCGGCTATTTCCAGGACACGGAGGGCCCAGTGGCCAGGGCCGAGATGTCCGTCGCCGTGCCCGCCGGCACGGAGTTCCATTATTCGGCCCGCAACTTCGGCGCCTTCGGCAGCCCGGAGCCGGAGGTGCGGCGCTCCACCGGCGCGGTGGCATATTCCTGGGCGCTGCAGAACGTGCCGCCCATGTCCGCCGAGCCCGCGATGCCGCCTTATGTCGACGTAGCGCCGATAGTGCGCGGTTCGGTGTTCAAGGACTGGGACCGGATCTTCGACTGGATGGGCGCCATGCACCGGGAACGCTCGGAGGCCTCGCCCGAGCTGAAACAGTTCACGCTGGACCTCGTGAAGGACTGCCGCACCGACGAGGAGAAGGCCGCGAAGATCTACCACTACGTCCAGAAGGAGATACGCTATATAGCCGTGAAGGTGGGCGTGGCCTCGGGCTGGGGCGGCTACGACGCCAACCTCACCTGGAAGCGCCGCTACGGCTGCTGCATAGACAAGTCGCTGCTGCTGGTGGCCATGCTGAAGGCCGCGGGGATCAACGCCTCGACGGTGATACTCAACACCAACAACGCCTACGAGACGGACTTCTCCGTGCCCCAGATAGGTTTCAACCACGCCATAACGGTAGCGGATATCGGCGGCAGGCAGGTGTTCCTGGACTCCACCGGCTACGACTACGCCTACCCGCAGATCCCCGAGAGCGACCGCGGCGTGCGGGTCCTGAACATGTTCGCGAAGCGCATCGACGAGGTGCCGGTGCCGGCGCCCGCCGATAACGGCAACACAAATACCTATGCGATAAAGTTGTCCTCCACGGGCGCCGCGCTGGTGGACGAGACCATGCGCTACACCGGCTCCGTAGAGGGCGGGGTGCGTTCCTATTACCGCTCCATGAAGAAAGAGGAGCAGAAGCAGGTGTTCCAGAGCCTGTCCAAGGCCGCGGCGCCGTCGGCGGTCCTCCTGTCCTACGAGGTCAACAACGCCGAGACACTGGAGAAGCCGTTCTCCGCCGGGCTGAAGTACTCGGTGGCCGACTATCCGCAGCGGGCGGGCGACATCCTTATAGTTAAGCTGCCGGACTTCGAGATCCCTTCGGGCTATACCCGCGAGGTCTCGCTGGGCAAGAGGCAGTACCCGGTCAAGTACTCCTCGTCGCTGGGGCTCTACAGGGAATACAGCCTGAAGCTGCCGCCGGGCTGCGAGGTGGTCTCGCTGCCGGAGAAGGTCTCGTTCGGCGGCAAGTACGCCGCTTTCAGGGCCGGCTGCTCCATGGCCTCGGCCTCCGAGGTGCGCTGCAGCGTGGCCTGGGAACGGTCCGCGCGCCGGGTGCCGCCGGAGGACTACGCGGACTACAAATCTTTCGTGGAGAAGGCCGCCAGCTACAGCAAGACACAGCTGTTCCTGCGGGAAAAGGCCGCCGCGGCAAAGGGGAAATAAATGAAGACGCTCATGCTTTTATCCGCCGCGTTCCTGCTGGCCTCGCCGGCCTCGGCCGACGTGGTATACCTTAACGACGGAGCCGAGATCAGCGGCGCCGTGACCGCCGTGGACGCGGCTTCTGTTTCCGTCCTGGCCGGCGGGAAGAAGACCGCCTACCCGCGCAAGGACGTGATGCGGGTGCAGCTGGTGAAGGAATACTCCGCGGCCGCGGACCCGCTGAAGGACCCGGAACTGTCCCGCCTCCTGGCCGCCCGGCCTTCGCCGGACGCCTATCCCAACGACGGCCTCCTGAACTGGCTCACCGAGATAGAGGTGACCATAAACCCCGACCGCAGCTGGACCACGTCGCGCCGCAACGTGCGGTACGTGCTGAGGGAGAGGGGCAAAAGCCCCGCGGCCTATTTCTCGTCCACCTTCCTGCCCGGCCTGGAAAAGGTCTCCATAGACTACGCCTTCTCCGTCACGGATTCCTCGGTCAGCTGGCTCAACGACCTGTCGGTGATGGACGGCTCGCCCTTCGTCGGCTACCCGTCGTACGACAGGGCCAGGCTCATAAAGGCCGCCATTCCCAACGTGCAGATAGGCTCGGCGCTGGACTACCGTTACCGCACCGACACGGTGTACGCCTCCACCTACCCGTTCTTCGCCGAGTTCGCGATGCGCGGCTACGAACCGGTGAAGACCTGGAGGCTCATAGTCAACGTCCCTGAGAACCTTAAGCTCAAATACTCGGTGTTCAACCAGCCCAAAGGCGCGGCTTTCTCCCGCACCGACAAGGGCGGCGGCTCGGTCTACGTGTGGGAGGCCTACGACCTGCCCTCCTACCGCAGCGAACAGAACAGCCCGCCGTACCTGCGCTACGCCCCGCACGTGGTCCTGTCGCTGGAGGGGGACAGCTGGGACTCGCTGAAGGGGTCGCTGGCGGAGCAGCTCCGCGCCCTGCTGGTGATAACCCCGGAGATGCGCGCCAAGGCCGCCGAGCTGACGGCCGGCGCCGCCGGGGACGAGGTCCGCGCCGAGGCGCTGTACAACTGGACCGCCAGGGAGATAAAGTTCCAGGACGTCGGGCTGGACGATTTTTCCTACCTGCCGCGCCCGTCGGACCAGGTGTTCGCGACCAAGGCCGGCAACGCGCTGGACAAGCCGTTCCTGCTCTACGCCATGCTGACGGCCGCCGGCCTGTCGCCTGAGTTCGCCTACGCGCATACCAAGTACTCGCCTTTCCGCGAGGACATGCCCAACATACGCCAGTTCGACTCGGCCGAGTGCCTGCTCCATGCCGCGGGACGCGAACTGACGCTGGCCCCGCTTTGGGACAGCTACCGCTACGACGAGCTGGTCTCGACGCTGCAGGGCATGCCGGCCTTCAAGGTGCTGGGCGCCGGGCCGGCCATCGTGACGAACCCGGACCGTTCTTCCGACGAGGAGTACAGCCGCACCGAGGCCTCCTATTCTCTCGGCGCCGACGGCGGGCTTTCCGGCTCGTTCACGCAGAAGGTGCGCGGCGGCTACCAGGCCTCCATGCGCGGCTATAAGGACTACAAGAAGGCCGACCTGGACCGCGACATGGAGAAGATAGCCCACTCCGTGCACCCCACGGCCAGGCTCAGGGATTACCGTTTCGGCGGGCTCGACGACCTGTCGCGGGACCTGGACTTCGGCCTTTCGCTCGACGCCGCCGGCTACGCTATGAAGGCGGGCAAGTACATGCTGTTCAAGCTGCCGGGGCTGGGCTACAGCGCCGCCGGCGCGGCCCAGACCGAGCGCGAACTGCCGCTGTTCTGGTATTCGCGCGGCCTCAACGCGCGGCGCATCTCCATAAAGCTGCCGCCGGGTTACGCGCTGTACCACGCGCCCAAACCGCTGGACCTGAAACTGGCGGGGGAAACCTACAAGGCGGGCTTCAGCGCGGCCGCCGGCACGCTGACCTTCACCGAGGAGTTCCGCACGGACAACACCTGGATAGAATCGAAGGACTATCCGCAGTACAAGGCCCTCAAGGAGGCCATGGCCGCCCTCTCCGAGGACTGGGTGGTGCTGGTCAAAAAGTAAAAGCGGCCCCGCCCGCGACGCGCCGGTCCCCGCAGCCGCGGGGCCGGCGCTTTGTTTTAGACGGCGCGGCCGCTAAAAAAGTAGAATATAGCCAGCAGCGATACGGAGAACGAACGATATGAACAAACCCGCTAACCAGCCCAAGACCGACGCCGCGGCCATCACGCCGAGGTCCCAGGACTACGGCCAGTGGTACCTGGACGTGGTCAAGAAAGGCAGCCTCGCCGAGCATTCGCCGGTGCGCGGCTGCATGGTGATAAGGCCCCACGGCTACGCCATCTGGGAGAAGATGCAGCGCGAGCTCGACGACCGCTTCAAGGCCACCGGGCACGAGAACGCCTATTTCCCGCTGTTCATACCGCTCTCCTTCCTGGCGCAGGAAGAGAAGCACGCCTCCGGCTTCGCCAAGGAATGCGCGGTGATCACGCACCACCGCCTTAAGGCCATAGACGGCGCCATAGTGCCCGACCCGGCCTCCAAGCTCGAGGAACCGCTCGTCGTGCGCCCCACCAGCGAGACCATCATCTGGGCGCAGTACAAGAACTGGATAAAGAGCTACCGCGACCTGCCGCTCCTTATAAACCAGTGGGCCAACGTGGTGCGCTGGGAGATGCGCACCCGCCTGTTCCTGCGCACCGCCGAGTTCCTGTGGCAGGAAGGCCATACCGCGCACGCCACCGAGGCCGAGGCGCTCGAAGAGACCTCGAAGATGCTCGAGGTGTACGCCGATTTCGCCGAGAACATCATGGCCGTGCCCGTCGTGAAGGGCCACAAGACCGAGGGCGAGCGCTTCGCCGGCGCGCTGGACACGCTCTGCATAGAGGGCATGATGCAGGACGGCAAGGCCCTGCAGATGGGCACCAGCCACTACCTGGGCCAGAACTTCTCCAAGGGCGCCGACGTGAAGTTCCAGAACAAGGCCGGCCAGCTGGAGTACGTGTACGCCACCAGCTGGGGCGTCAGCACCCGCCTTATCGGCGCGCTGATCATGACCCATTCCGACGACAACGGCCTGGTGCTGCCGCCCAGGCTGGCTCCGATACAGGTCGTGATAGTTCCGATCTACAAGAGCGACGAGGAGCGCGCCAGGACCGTGGCCGAGGCCAAGGCCGTGGCCGCCGAACTGAAGGCCAAGGGCGTCGCCGTTAAGATAGACGACCGCGAGGGCATGATGCCCGGCGCGAAATACTACGAGTGGGAAGGCAAGGGCGTGCCGCTGCGCATAGAGATAGGCCCGAAGGACCTCGAGAAGGGCTCGCTGTGCATAGCCCGCCGCTTCCTCATAGAGAAGCCGGGCGAGACGCCCGACGAGCTCAAGCGCCGCCGCAAGGTCTTCCTGCCGAGGGCCGAGGCCATAGCCTCCATAGTCCCGACGCTGGACGCCATGCAGAAGGAACTGCTGGAGCGCGCCCGCGCGATGCGCGCCGCGCGCACCCGCGTGATAGACACCATCGAGGAGTACGAGAAGTTCTTCAAGGGCGAGGGCGGCGGTTTCGCCTGGGTGCACTGGGCCGGCGACGCGGCGCAGGAGGAGGAGATGGCCAAGAGGTTCGAGACCAGCATACGCTGCATCCCGTTCCCGGACCAGATCCCCGCGGAGGCCGGCGGCGAGGGCAAGTGCATACTCACCGGCAAGCCTTCCAAGTCCCGCGTGCTGATGTCCAAATCCTACTGACGGGGCGGGGGAAAATAAAGCGGCGCGGCGGGAATACCGCCGCGCCGCTTGTTTTTTTGGGGGAGGCTACCAGGGGTTCTCGAAGCTCTCCTTCGAGCAGGGGTCTCCCTCCACCGGCACGAACATGGAGCCGCCCGGGTCCCGGCGGAAATGGTCCGCCGCGGCCTTGTTGAACAGCCTGTACAGCGCCGCCACCGGCGTGAGCACGAGGTAGAACACCAGCCAGAGTATCACCCGGGTGTTGAAGCGCCCCAGCTTGTCGGCGAACTTCATCCAGCCGCCGGCGATGGCCGGCCCGACGGGATTCCGGAACAGGCCCGCCGCCAGCAGCAGCGCCGACAGCCAGACCAGCCAGGCCTTCCCGGTGATCAGGTGGAATGCCAGCGCGGCGAGCGCCAGCACGGACAGCGTCTTAAGGGTTTCCTGTTCTTTCATATCAGAATAGCGTGTAGATGAACGGCGCCACCGCCGAGCCGCTGGTGAACACTATCAGCGCGCCTATGCACAGCAGCGCCAGTATGATCGGCAGCAGCCACCATTTCTTGCGGGCCAGCATGAGCCCGGCTATGTCCTTGAGAAAACGCATCACTTGCCTCCGTCGGGGCAGCCGCCCCTGTACGCTCCCGGCGCCAGCTTCGCGAAAGAACGGCAGGCGTCCAGGTATACCCGCTGGGCCACCAGGTCCGCGCCTTCTTCCGTGAAGTGCACCGTGTCGTAATAATAAGACGAATCTTTCGGCATCTCCCTGGCCAGGTCGGCGAGGGGCACCTTCATGGCCGCAGCCGTCCGGCGTGTCTCGTCGTTGTAAAGTTCCAGCGCCGCCCATTGCGTCGCGCAATTGCCGAACTCGCCGCCCACCTTCAGCGTCTCCAGGTCGGCGCCGGTCTCCGGGTCCCTGCCCTGGCCGCAGAGCATAGGCTGGGTGGCCAGCACCGGCTCTATACCGTTCCCGCGGCAAAGCTTCACCAGCCCGGCCAGGCGCTTGCCGTAGGCCTCGGCCCCGGGCTTATGCCGCGCCAGTATGGCCGCCTTCTCCTGCGCGGAGACCTGCTGCGACGGGGCGGCCTTAAGGTCCAGCTCGGCGTGCACCAGCCCGGCCTTTATGGCGCGCGAGTACATCAGCAGGTTCTGCAGCAGGGCGAACACCCGGCTCCGGGCCGCGGCCCAGACCAGGGTCCGCGCCGGCAGCGGGCGTTCGGAATTCTCGGTGAGCAGCCTGTCGAAGCGGCTGGCCGAGGAGAGCCCCATGTCGTTCAGGCCGGAGAGGAACACCACCGCGCCGGGCTTCAACTTTATAACGTAGGACGAGAGCAGCGCGTCGTGGCCGAAGGTGGAGTGCCCGTCCATGCCCGCGTTGTTGACCCACACCTTGCCGAACGAGGCCTCCAGCTTCTTCTGGAGCCTCTCCGGCCAGGACTTCCCGTCGGAGAGGTAGAAACATTCCGTGGTGCTGCCGCCTACCGCTATCACGGTGAGCGCCGTAGTGCCGGCGGGCAGGGGCTCCTGGCCGCGGAAGCCCAGCGAGTTGTTGGAGCGGACGATATGTTTATCCAGCTTAGGGAAGCGGTCGTTCTCCACGACGTAGCGCTTGTACGGGAACAGTATGACGTTCTTCCCTCGCACGCGGGAGTTGAGCGGCGGGTAGACGGCCAGGAAAAGTTCCAGCAGCAGCAGGGCCGCCAGGCAGCCCGCCGCCAGCAGGCCGGCGTTCTTCAGGATATCCTTAATCAAGGGCGTATTCCTCGCGCCATTTTGACCTGTCGTTCCACGCCGGCTGCGCCTTCTTCTCGAAGAGGAAGTCGCCCATCACCAGGTAGTCCATCTCGGTGCGCATGAAGCAGCGGTAGGCGTCCTCGGGCGTGCAGACTATCGGCTCGCCGCGCACGTTGAAGCTGGTGTTCACCAGCAGGCCGTAGCCGGTCTCGCGGCGGAAGGCCTCTATGAGCTCCCAGTAGCGCGGGTTGGTCTCCTTGTGCACCGTCTGCAGGCGGGCCGAATAGTCCAGGTGCGTTATGGACGGCACGTCGGAGCGGACGAAATAGAGCTTCTCCTTGAGGGGGAGCGAGTGGTAGCCCTCGGGCAGCGGGTTGCGCCGGGCGGCCGTCACGTCGGCTATCAGCAGCATGTACGGCGAGGGGGAATCTATGTCGAAATATTCCTTCGTGCGTTCCCACAGCACCGACGGGGCGAAAGGCCTGAAGCCCTCGCGGTACTTTATCTTCAGGTTCAGGCGCTTCTGCATCTCGCGGTCGCGCGAGTCTCCCAGTATGGTGCGGTTGCCGAGCGCGCGAGGGCCCCATTCCATGCGGCCCTGGAACCAGCCCACAACGTTGCCCTTCGCCAGCAGGCCGGCCGTCTCGCGGCAGAGCTCGCCGAGATCGCCGAAGCGGCGGTACACGGCCTTGTGGCGGGCGGCGGCGTTCATGATGTCCAGGTCGGAGAACTCCGGACCGAGGTAAGAGCCGGCCATCGAGTCCTTTCCCTGCTCAGGTTTGCGCGGCACGCCGAAATAGGAATGGGCGGCGGCCAGCGCGGCGCCCAGCGCGCCGCCGGCGTCGCCGGCCGCGGGCTGCAGCCATATCTCCTTGAATATCTTCGAGCGCAGCAGCTTGCCGTTGGCCACGCAGTTCAGCGCCACGCCGCCGGCGAGGCAGAGGTTCTCGGCGCCGGTAAGGCGGCGCGCCTCGGCGGCCATCTTCAGCACTATCTCCTCGGTGACGTTCTGTATGGCCATGCCCAGGTCGCAGTGGCGCTGCTCCAGCTCGGCCTCGGCGCCGCGCGCCGGGAAGCCGAACAGGCGCTCCCAGGCCGCGTCGTTGGTCATCTTGAGCCCGGCCGCGTAATCGAAATAGTCCTGGTTGAGGAATATCGAGCCGTCTTCCTTTATGGAGACGATGTGCTTCTTTATCAGTTCCTCGTATTCCCTGACCCGCGCGGAGCCCGGCGCGCCGTAGGGCGCCAGGCCCATCAGCTTGTACTCGCCGGAGTTGACCTTGAAGCCGAGGTAGTACGTGAAAGCGGAATAGAGCAGGCCGACGGAGTGGGGGAATTTCAGCTCCCGGAGCATCTTTATCGACGCGCCCTCGCCCAGCGAGATGGAGGCGGTAGCCCACTCGCCGACGCCGTCTATGGTAAGTATGGCGGCCTTTTCGAAAGGCGAAGGATAGAAAGCGCTGGCCGCGTGGGAGAGATGGTGGCTGGTGAACAGCAGTTTCGGCTGCGTGACGGCGTCGCCGGAGGCTTCAGCCAGCTTTTCGCTTATGATCCTGCGCAGGAAGAGCTTCTCCTTCACCCAGACCGGCGCGGCGGAGGCGAACGACGAGAAACCGCGCGGCGCGAAGGCGTAATAGGTCTCGAGCAGCCGCTCGAACTTGAGCAGCGGCTTGTCGTAGAAGACCACGGCGTCCAGGTCCTTCAGCGCGAGGCCGCTCTGCCTGAGGCAGAACTCCACCGCCTTCAGCGGGAAGCCCGGATCGTGCTTCTTGCGGGTGAAGCGCTCTTCCTGCGCGGCGGCGATTATCCGCCCGTCCTCGGTTATAGCCGCGGCCGAGTCGTGGTAGAAAGCTGAAATGCCGAGTATCCTGGTAGCCATTTTGTCTCTCTTGTCGTCGGGTCCCCGCCTCTGCCCGGCGTCCCCCGTCCTGCCCCATTATTCTACAAAAAAGGGGGGCGCGCCCGCCCCGTTATTGCCGCCGGCCCGCAGATTCTCTACAATAGGTTGCTGGACTTTATGGCGCAAAACACTTTTGAACCTTTATTCCGGGCCGCCATGGAAAGGCGCACGCCGCTGATAGCGAGGCTGGCCGCCGAGGGGACTGACTGCTACCGGGTCTTCCACGGCATAACCGAGGGACTGCCCGGCCTGACCGTGGACCGCTACGGCGGCCTGGTGCTGGCGCAGACCTTCCGGGAGCCGCTGGTCCCGGCGGAGACCGAGGCGCTGGAGGCGGCCCTGCGCGCGGCGCTGGGCATGCCATTCGCCTTCGCCTACAACCACCGCGGCAAGAAGGCCGCCGAGCCTTTCGAGAAATGGCACCGCCCCTCGCCGGAGGCCCTGGTCGAGTTCGTCTGCAGCGAAGGCGGATTGAAGTACTGCATCAGGGCGAGGCACCGCGGTATAGACCCCTGGCTGTTCCTGGACCTTCGCGCCGGCCGGCGCTATGTGCGCTCGTCGGCCAAAGGCCTCAGCGTGCTGAACCTTTTCTCCTACACCTGCGGCGTAGGCGTCTGCGCCGCCGCCGGCGGGGCCTCCGAAGTTTGGAATGTGGATTTCGCCGCCTCCAGCCTGGAGGTGGGAGAGCGCAACGCCGCGCTCAACGGCATACCGGCCGGGAAGTTCAGGCAGGTCAACGAGGACTGCGTGACCGTGCTGCGCCAGCTCGCCGGGCTGAGCTCCGGCGGGCGTTACGGCCAGAAGCGGCGCTACCAGCGCTTCGAGCCGCGCTCCTTCGATTTGGTCTTCCTGGACCCGCCCGCCTGGGCCAAGGGGCCGCTGGCCTCGGTGGACCTGGTGCGGGACTACCCCAGCCTTTTCAAGCCGGCCGTCATGGCCGCCAAGCCGGGCGGCCGCGTGATAGCCGCCAACAACGTCGGTTCTGTGGATTACGACGGGTGGACCGAGGTGCTGCGCCGCTGCGCCGCCAAGGCCGGCCGCCCCATCCGCGACCTGCGCCCGATAGAGCCCGACGGCGATTTCCCGTCCTTCGACGGCAAACCGCCCCTCAAACTGGTCATCTGCGAAGTCTGATATTCGGCCTCAGGTGTTTCCAAAATATATACAATAGGCATACCACATGAAGAAAACACTTATACTCGCCGCGCTGCTGTTGCCGGCGGCCGCGCAGGCCGCCGACGGGGCGGGCGCGCCGGCCTCGCGTTTCGTCGAGCTTTATATCGTTCATCTGGCCGTCGTTCTGGCCTTGGTCACGGCCGCCTCCGAAGTGCTGGAGCGGCGCGTCCCGGCAGCCTGCCGCCGGCTCAGGCTGGGCTGGAACTGGCTGCTTCTGGCTTCCTTCGTCGTCTGCGTGGTAACCGGCTTCATGCTGCTCACGCCCATGGAGCGCGAACTGCGCCATATGCTTTTCAAGTGGCATGTCTGGACAGGCGCCGCCGCGGCCTGGGCCGGGCTTTACCATACGGCGAAGCGCGCCCGCTGCATGCTTCCTGACTTTTGCCGGATGGAGGGGAAATGAAGAAAACTCTTATACCTTTGCTCGTCGTGGCGCTGGGCTGGACGGCCGCGCTTGGCATGATGGCCGCCGCTTCCAAAAAGGCCGAGGCCGACGTGCCGGTGGTCTACTATTCCAAGGAGATCTCCGCGGCTAAGATACAGGCCGCCTACGCGAAGCTGGGCTTCAAGCCCGAGGGCAAGCTGGGCGTTAAGGTGCATTTCGGCGAGAAGGGCAACGAGAACTATATACCGCCCGCGCTCTTGAAGGACCTGGTGACCGGCCTTAAGGGCATCTTCGTCGAGACCAATACCCTTTACGGCGGGCCGCGCTCCGACGCCAAGGGCCATGCCGCGCTGGCGCGCGAGCACGGCTGGGGCTACGCGCCCGTGGACATACTGGACGCCGACGGCGAGACCACCATCCCGTACAAAGGGAAGTATTTCGACAAGGTTTACGTCGGGAAAGGCATGTCCAGGTACGGGTCCTTCCTGGTGATCTCCCATTTTAAAGGCCACGGCACGGCGGGCTTCGGCGGCGCCATAAAGAACCTGGCCATGGGCTTCGGCTCGCCGGCCGGCAAGAAAGAGCAGCATTCCGGCCAGGTGCCCACCATACGCCACGAGAAATGCATGCGCTGCGGCACCTGCCGCCGCGTCTGCCCCGTGGGCGCCATCGACGAGAATTACAATATAGACCGCAAGAAGTGCATTGGCTGCGGCAAATGCGTCACCTACTGCCCCTACGAGGCCATAGACTCCGCCCCGTCGCGCAGTTCCGGCGAGGCCTTCCAGGAGAAGCTCGCCGAGTACGCGCGCGCCGTCACCGCCGGCAGGAAGGTCACTTACATCAACCTGGCGATGAACATCTCCAAGGCCTGCGACTGCAGCTCGTCGGCGCCCAAGCCTTTCGTGGGCGACGTGGGCGTGCTGGCCTCCAATGACCCGGTGGCCCTAGACCAGGCCAGCTTCGATCTGGTGAACAAGAAGGCCGGTTTGCCCGACGCCTTCAAGCACCAGAACGGCGTCTCCGGCGAGCATGCGCTGGAATACGCCGAGAGCATAGGCCTCGGTAAGCGGAAATACAAACTGGTAGAGCTGAAGTGATCAGGCTTTCTTCGGAGTGACGGCCACGGCTTCCTCGTAGTTGCCGCCGCGCGCGCCCGTGGCCAGAACGGCCAGTTCCCAATTCCCGCCCGAAGCGGAGGCGTCCTTCGGCAGCGTGGCCGTTATGCGGTAGCGCCAGCCGGAGGCTGTATATTCCGGGGCGCTTACGCGGGCTTCTATGCCCCTGCGGCATTCGCCTTCCCCGTCGTAATAATCCAAACGTCCGGTGACGGAGACAGCCTGTTTCCCGGTGGTCAGCACGCATACCGCCTCGCCGCCGGGCTCGCAGAAGATCTCGTCTGGCTCCAGCCCCGCCGTCCCGAAATTGAAACGCTTCATGGCGCCGCGTATCTCCAGCCAAAGGCTAAGGCCGGTGCCGGCCAGCATGAACATGGCGCAGAGGGCCAGCCGGAAAAGGTCCTGGGTGCCGGCGGAAGCGCGCAGGTCCCATAAAGAATAGCCGGCCAGGCCCAGCACTAGTAGCGACGTGGGCCAGGTGCGGCCCAGGAGCGCCCCGAAGAAATGCGCCGCGCGGGAGGGGAAACGCAGGAAGCTCAGCAGTATCGGCGTGCCTAAGGAACCGGTCCACACGCCGAAGCCGCCGGTTATCATGCCTATCTGCAGTACGAACCAGCGGTCCGAAGCCTCGGCGTAAGCTTCTGTACGTATCAGGCCGGACGCCAGCGCAAGCATTAATAGCGAGAAAGGCAGCAATAGCGACAGGAAGGCCAGCCATTTGGTGAGCCCGGCGAATTCGCCGAACTTTTCGTCGAACCAGTTCATGCGCTTATGATACAAAAGTTCCGGCGGGTGCGTGGGGCCGCTATTTGGTTATAATGTCCGTATGGAACTGGGAAAAGAAGAACTGTTGCGTTATTCCCGCCAGCTCGTGCTGCCGGAGGTGGGTTCAGCCGGCCAGCGCAAGCTCAAGGCCGCCAAGGTCGCGGTGGTTGGCGCAGGCGGGCTTGGCACGCCGGTGCTGGGCTACCTGGCCGCGGCCGGCGTGGGTGAACTCGGCGTGTTCGACTATGGCGGGGTGGAACTTTCCAACCTGCAGCGCCAGCTCCTCTACAATTCCTCGGACGTTGGACGCCGCAAGACCGAGCTCGCCCGGCGCCGCCTGCTGGAACTGAACCCCAATATAAAGGTGAACGCCGCCGAGGGCATGCTGACGCCGGCCAATATGGCCGCGGCTCTGGCCCCGTACCAGTACGTGGCCGACTGCACCGACAATTTCGCCACGCGCGCGGCGGTAAACCGCGCCTGCCTGGAACTGGACCGCGTCTGCGTTTACGGCGCGGTGTCGCAGTTCGAGGGACAGCTGGCCGTGTTCGAGCCGCGCCGCGGCCCCTGCCTGGAATGCGCCTGCCCCGGCCTGGCCTTAGCCGAGGGGCAGAGCTGCGCCGAGGCCGGCATCATAGGCCCGGTGGCCGGCGTCGTGGCCAGTATGCAGGCGCTGGAACTTATCAAGCTGATACTCGGTATGGACACGCTGAAGGGGCGTTTCGCCCTGCTGGACCTCCGCCACATGCAGATGAGCGTGGCCGAGATGAAGAAGGACCCCGCCTGCCCCGTCTGCGGCGCCGGACCGGAGCGCCGCTTCCTCGAATCGGTTGAACCTCCATACATCACTCCGGCCGAGCTTAAGGCCAGGCTGGCCGCTCCCGCGCCGCCCAGGCTGATCGATCTTCGCTACGACTGGGAGCGCACACTGTGCCGCATCGCCGGGGACGAATGGGCCGACCTGGCCGCCGTGATGAAGGACGGCGGGGGGCTTAAAACTTCCGACGAGATAGTGCTTTACTGCA
>CALMZU010000279.1 GCA_937870775.1 uncultured Elusimicrobia bacterium | reverse complement strand
GCCGGCGGCGTAGCGGCATTCGCCGTGATCGGCGTTCTTCACCAGCCACAGTTCGGCCGCGGGAAGGGCGGCCTTTATCATAAGGGAATTGTAGGCCGGCACATGGCCGTCGTTCTCGCCGTGTATCAGCAGTACCGGGCCTTTCAGACCTGCCGCCGCGGCGGCCGGGTTCACCGAGCCGATGCTGGTGCCGGTAAGCACCAGGGACCAGAACTTAAGGCTCCACATGAAAGGCCGCCGCCATATGCCCAGTCCGGCGAAAGTGTATTCCAGTTCGCCGGCTAGCGAGGCGTACGGCGAATCGGCCGCGCGGGCTTTTATCGACGTATCGTCGGCCATAAGAGCGGCGGAACCGCCCATGGAGAAGCCGAACAGGCCTATCTCGCCGAGGCCGCGGCCCTTCAGCCAGTTCACTGCGGCGGCTATGTCGCGCCGCTCTTTGGCCCCGCCGGTGGAGAAAGTGCCGGCGCTTTTCCCCATGGCCCTGAAGTCGAAATAGACCAGGTTGAAATCGCGCGCAAGGAAGGCCGTCATCCCCAGCACGTCGCTCTTGTCCATCGGGTAGCCGTGGCAGATAACTATGGCCCTGCGGCTTTTCTTGTTCGGTATGAACCAGCCGTCCAGCTCCAGCCCGTCGGAGGTAAGCAATTTTATCTTTTCATAAGGAAGGCGGTGGGCCGCCGGCGTGGCCGCGCCCCTGTAGCGTTTGGGATGTGCGTAAGCCCAGAACAGGGCGAAAGAAAGGGCGGCCAGCACCAGGGCCGGGTAAAGGACCAGCCGCCAGGCCACGGCCCGGGCGGGCATCATGCGGCCCGCTCCCCGCCGGCTTTCAGCAGCGGCACGAAGGCTACATCGCAGACGGCGCGCGCGTTCATGGCGCCGCCGCTCTTGGTGAACACCGTCAGCCGCTGGCCGCCGGGGCCGCCCACGGGCATGACCAGCCTGCCGCCCTCGGCCAGCTGCGCGGCCAGGGCCGGCGGCAGTTCCGGGGCGGCGCAGGTCATAAGGACTCGGT
Source organism: uncultured Elusimicrobia bacterium (assembly GCA_937870775.1). Classification (GTDB taxonomy): domain Bacteria; phylum Elusimicrobiota; class Elusimicrobia; order Elusimicrobiales; family UBA9959; genus UBA9959. The sequence goes on along the minus strand of CALMZU010000279.1, from coordinate 9,838 downwards.
CGTAGGGCGCATGCTCCGCCCAACCTTCGGCGCCGTCGCCGTTGCGGAAATTTATGCCGGTATAGCCCAGCTTGCCGAGCTTCTCCTCGGCGGATCGGGCCAGCTCGGGGAATATCTCGACGGTGAACACGGCGGCGCCCAGTTCGGAGAGCACCGCGGTCTGGTAGCCGGCGCCGGTGCCTATCTCCAGCACCTTCTCCCCGCCCTTGAGCTCCAGCAATTCGCTCATCAGCGCCACTATGTAGGGCTGCGAGATAGTCTGGCCGCAGGCCGAAGGCAGCGGGTAGTCCTCGTAGGCGCGGCTCACCATGTCGTCGGTGACGAAGCAGTGGCGGCACACCTTGTCCATGGCGGCCAGTACGCGCGCGTCCTTCACGCCGCGGGCCTCTATCTGGTCCTTTATCATCTGCCGGCGTATGAACGACAGGTAGTCGCCGTATTTCTTTCCTAGAAGTTCCTGGTACATATCAGAGTTGCCCGAAATCCCCTCTTAATCTCTCGCGCCAGGCGTTGAGCCTGGGGAAATGGTAGATCTCCAGGCCCAGCGCGAAGACCACCAGCAGGTAGAAGTCCGCCCGGTAGCCGGTAAGCAGGAACATCACCAGCCCGGCTATGGCCGGCGTCTCGCACAGCGCGGCTTTTATTATGGCGTCCGTCGTAAGGGCCTTCAGCGTTTCCTCCGGGGTGCCGCGCCGGCGCGCAGTTATGGCTCCGGCGAACTTCAGCGCCACCAGCGCCGAGGCGCCTATGACGTAGAGCGCGTACTTCACCGCGTAGGCGGCCGGCGGCTTCAGCGCGCCGGCGTAGCCCTTCATGCGCAGCAGTTCCACTACGACGGTGTAGATCACTATGGCGCTCACTATGCCCGCGGCGGCCAGGGCCGCGCCGAGGTAAGCGCGTTTGATGTTCTCCTCGTTCATCTGTTCCCCTTCAGCGCCGCGGCGGCCAGCGAGGCGGCCTTTATCAGCGGCTCCGGCGAGATGTCCGACCCGACCGCGTCGGTCATCCACTGCCGCGGCGTTACCATGCCCTGCACGCACATTCGTTCCATCTCGGCGGCCAGGCTGTGTTCGCGGAAATACTCCTCAACCTGGAAGGCTATGATGTACCCCAGCGGGTAGTCGGGCAGGTACAGCGCGCTGCTGATCATGTGCGAGTATATGCCCAGGAGCGGGCTGCCCTTGGCGCCGAAGATGGGCGCGTAGTAGCGGTCCCAGATGCCTCGGGAGATCTCTATCACCGCCTGCCTGAGGTCGGCCGGCTCGGCGTCGCGGTTCATGTACAGCCAGCGCCAGACGTTCATATCCACCAGGCCCACGCCGGCGATCTCGCGCGCGGACCAGAAAGTGTCCAGGTTCTTCAGGTGCAGCGCCTTCGGGTCCGGCTTGCTCAGGCCCAGTATGTCCAGGTCCCTGTCCTGGAAGACGAAGGCGAAGCCCTCGGTGAAGGCCGTGTTCGGCACGCCGGAGAGCAGCGTATGGTCGGTCCTGTACATCGAGAAGACCTGCTCTGTGCAGTGGCCCAGTTCGTGCATCGCGGTGTTGAAGCCAAGGTAGTCCATGCCGCCTTTCGGCACGCGTGTGCGCAGGTGCGCCTTCTCGCCGCGCATGCGCGGGCCCCAGGCGTGGCCGGCCCCGCGGGCCGGGTCCACCTCAACCCGCTCGGCCACGAAGCGGGCCGTGTCGGCGGAGAAGCCGAGCTTCATAAGTATCTCCGGTATGGCGTCCTGGAAGGCCGCCACGTCGGGGTAGCGCGCCCGCACGGCGCGGTCCAGCTCCTCGGTCTTCATGCCTGAGCCGGGCTTGAACCCGTCGTACCAGATGTCGAAAGGCTCCAGCGGCCGCCCCAGCCTCGACGAGATCAGCGCGGCGGCCTCGGCCCCGGCCGGGGCTTCCAGGAGCGACGTCAGCATGCGCTCCATGTCCGCTTCGGGTATCTCGCGGTTTATCTTGAACCGGCGGTCCATGTGCGTGGGCTCCGTCGGGTAATAAGGGTCTTCCTTCGTGCAGGCCTTGAACACCGACAGGAACTTCTCGTAGCGGGTGTCGGGCTCGCGGCGGGCCTTCTCGCCGTCCAGCGTGTTCTCGAAGGGGTCCCACATGTGCCTGTCGGAGTTAACCGCCGCCTCGGGGATCTCCTGCTTTATGATGCGCTCCATGATGAGCTGTATGGCGCGCTGGCGCTCAAGCCCCTGCGGGTCGTTGTAGAGGCCTTTCAGGTGATCGCGCAGGCCCCAGTGCGAGATGAGCATGGGGCCGCCGGGGAAAAGTTCCGCCCCGCCGGCCGCGCCCACGCGCGACAGGAAGATGTTGTAGGAGCTTATGTAGGCCTCGGCGTCGGTGACGGCCTCGCTCACGGCGCGGTTCACGTCGGAGGGAACGCGGTGCGAGAAGCCCTGCGCCAGCCGCGCCGCGGCCCAGGCCGCCCGGGACCAGCCCGGCCCTTCGGCCAGGCGCTCCTCCAGCGTCTTCACCGGGAAGTTCAGCAGCGCCATGAAGGCCAGCTTCACCTGGAACAGGTCCTCCTCCAGATGGTTGGCCGGCGAATAAGCCGCGAACAGCCTGTCAGCCGGGCCGAGCGGACCGGTGTCCTCGTCCACCTCGAGGCGGAGCTTGAGCGACATGGCGAGGAAATGTCCCCCCACCTGTTCCAGTTTCCACTCGAACTTGCCCAGCAGTTCGTCGAGCTGGGGCCCGCAGAGGAAGTTGCCGCAGCAGAACTTGCGGAACTCCGCCGAGGTCCCGTCCTTGCGCGTGTCCCACAGCCGCGCCGCCTGCCGCACGCAGGAGTTTATCCGGACGGCCTCCGACGGGTATTTCTTAAGCAGCTTGCCGCAGACCTTGTTTATAGAGTCCTCTTTTATCATAGCCACCTCAGCGGAACTTCAGTCCCCAGTTCTCCAGCTCCGGCACGAACTTATAGTCGGTCAGGTCGAACTGTATCGGCGTCACCGAGATGTAGCCGTCGAGCAGCGCGTTCAGGTCGCTGGCCTTGTCGGGGTCCTCGGGCTTGTAGTCGCCGGTCATCCAGTAATAGGTGTTGCCGTGCGGGTCCTTGCGCTTGTCGAACCAGTCGTTGAAGCAGGTGCGGCTCTGGTTGGTCACGCGCACGCCCTTTATCCGCTTCGCCGGCAGGTGCGGCACGTTAACGTTTATCAGCGTGCCTGCCGGCACGCGGCGCTTCATCATCTGCACCGCCAGCTTGGCCGCGAAGGCCGCCGACGGCGCGAAGTCCGGCTTCACGAAGGTGTCGAGCGAGACGGCCATGGACGGTATGCCCAGCAGCGCGCCCTCGGTGGCGCCGGAGACGGTGCCCGAGTAGAGGATGTTGTAGGCCTGGTTGCCGCCCAGGTTCACGCCGGAGACCACCAGGTCGGGGCGCTTCTTCATGATGGCCTTTATGCCCAGCTTCACGCAGTCCGCCGGCGTGCCGCTGGCCGCGTAGCCGAAGAACTTCCCGTTGCGCTTGGCTTCCACCACGCGCAGCGGGTCGGTTATGGTTATGGCGTGCCCGACGGCGCTGCGCTGGGTGTCGGGCGCCACCACGGTGACGTTGCCGACCTTGCGCATGGCCGAGGCCAGGGCGTATATGCCCTCCGCGTATATGCCGTCGTCGTTGGTTATAAGTATTTCCATGGTGTCAGTCCTTTTTCTTCTCCGGAACGTAGCCGAAAGCCGTAAGCATGTCGTCCACTATCTTCGAGTGGGCCTTTTCCTGGCGCTCGAGCGCGAGGAACTGTTTCTTCAGAGCCGGGTCGTCCACCCTGGCGGCGTAATCGCCGAACCTGTCGTGCATCTTAAGTTCCACGCATTTGATCTGCAGGAAGTATTTGACGTAGTCCTCTTTAGAAAACATCGCGGTCCTCCTTCTCCACTTTGAGGCGGAGTTCCCCGAGCAGGGCGCTGTGCCGCTGGGATTCCTTCTGCAGTATGCCCAGCTGTATGCGCACCTGCTCGCGCTGCGCCGCCGGCAGGCCGCTCCAGAACATGGCCGTCTTGAGGTGGCGCATGTACACCGGTATGGAGCGGTCCTCGAGGGCTATGGCATCGTCGAGCATCTTCAACAGTTCTTTTTTCGTTACGCTCATATCTTCTCCGTGAACAGCCAGTCCAGCGAGGCCGGGTCCGAAGTGAAATAGCCGTCGTCCCTGAGCTGCGCGGCGTAGACCGCGGCCGCCTCCGGGTCGGCCGACAGCCGCCAGTCGCATTCCTTCTCGTAGTCGAACCACATGAAGCCTTTTATCGCCGTGTAGCGGGACTTAAGTCTCCAGAACAGTCTCCTCAGCCACTCCGCGCGGCTGCCGCCCGACGAACAGGAGGCCACCTCGGTGAGCAGCAGCGGCTTGGACGGGGCCATGTCCAGCGCGCGGGAGTAAGGCTCCTTGAGCAGCATGTTCGGGCGCTTCCATGAGGACCAGGGCTGGGTGTCGCCCCAGTTGTAAACGTCTATGCCCACGGCGTCCACGTAGGCGTCGCCGGGGTAGTAGCGCTCGAAACGGTTCCAGGCCGCGCCCGGACGGTCCTCGGAACTCACGCTGAACACCAGCCTGGCTTTGGGCGCGCCGGAGCGCACTATGCCCGCCATGCGGCGCCAGGCCGCGGCGTATACGCCGGGACGGTTGATGTTGGCGGCACCGGACCATGGGTACCAGTCGCCGTTAGGCTCGTGGCCCCAGCGCAGCAGCACCGGCCCGCCGTAGGCTTTTATGGAGGCTGCCATCGCCCGCATGTAGGCATCGTGGCGTCCGGCGGCTATCTCGCCCAGCAGGCTGCGCGCCGGGGCGGATTTAAGATAAGGCTCCCAGGTCAGCGTCAGCAGGCGCCGTCCGCCAGCGCGCTTCAGTTCTTCCGACGGGAACTTGTCCCCCCACGCCAGGTAGAAGACCGTGTAAGCCCCGGGCAGTTTCAGCGCCGCGTAGTCCTGCGAAACGAAGCCCGCGGCGCAGCCTGCGTGAAGGCGTTCGTAGGGCCGCAGCCGCTGCCAGGGCAGGCGCAGGTCCTCGCGCGAGACCCAGAAGATGGCCAGCGCCGCCGCGGCCGCCAGGGCCGCTATGCCGTAGTTCTTCAGACGCGCCAATTCGCCTTCTCCTCGCGGCCGAGCACCGGCAGCTGGTTGAACCTCAGTATGTTCCAGAGTATGAACATGTGGTAGCAGGCCCAGAAGACGTTCACGCCGATGGCATAAGGCGCCGACGGGAAGCGCGCCAGGCCCACGGCGATGGCGGCCACGTTAAGGCCCATCATTACGCCGTAAGGCCACAGCGCGGCCAGCGGCAGCGTCTCGGCCTTGCCTTTGGACGTGACGACGAAGGTCATGCGTTTGCCGGCGAGGCCCAGGACGGCCGCCTTCATGAGCAGCGGGAAGCACAGCGAGCCGAGTATGAGGCCGTAGTATACCTGGACGAAGTTGTAGTGCCGCTCCTTCATCGCCGCGAAAAAGATGATCATCGTCAGGCAGAAATACGGTATGTAAGTGGTCAGGTATATGGCCGGGTCCAGGAAGAACGACGGGATATTGAAGAGCAGGAAGGCTATGGGGCAGATCATCAGCAGGAAGAACGCCCAGCCCACGAAATAGTAGGTGCCGGCGAGGAAGTACTCCCACCACTGCAGCGGGCTCAGCCCGAAAGGCCGGCGCAGCAGCGTGAACAGCAGTTTGCGGAAAACGCTTATGGTGCCGCCCGCCCAGCGCGCCTGCTGTTTGAAGTAGGCGGGCAGCGTCTCGGGCCCCATGCCGAAGGCCACCACGTGGTTGTGGTACCACGAACGCCAGCCCTTCAGGTGCAGGTTCACCGACGTGGCGAAGTCCTCGGTGATGAACTCCTCCTCGAAGCCGCCCACGTCCAGGAGCGCCTCGCGGCGGAACACCACGTTGGTGCCGCAGCAGAACATGGAGCCGCTCGCGTTCTTGCCCTCGCAGATGGTCTCGTAGAAGATGGCCTGCTGCATGGCCGCGCCCTTGGCCACCGGGCTCTCGCCGATATTGGTGTAGAACTGCGGCGTCTGCACGAAGGCCAGCTTCGGATCGCCCTCGAGCAGAGGTATTATGTCCTTCAGGAAATCCGGCATCGGGTTCTGGTCCGCGTCGAAGATGGCCAGGTACTTTTCCGGCATGGTCTTCAGGAAGTCGTTCACTATGCCGGCCTTGGCGCCGTGGCGCGCCTCGCGCCGGAACACCTTTATGCCGTGCTCGGCCGCCAGCGCGTCGGCCTCGTCCTTGTAGCGCTGGTCGGTGGAATCGTCGAGGAAGTATATGGTCTTGTTCGGGTAGTCCACGTTGCGGAAGGTGATGATGGTCTCCTCAAGGACTTCCCGCGGCTCGTGGCGGGCCGCCACCACTATGGCCACGGCGGGCTCCGCGCCCGGCTTGAGTTCCCGGAACGGCGGCTTGCGGCGCGCCCCGGCCAGCGCGAAGGCGTTCATCATGAAGCCGAAAGCGTGCACCAGCATGTACGTCTCCCCGGCCAGCAGGAACAGGCCGAAGACGCGCTCGAGCCCGGTGTAGTCGGAATAGGAGAAGATCACCACGCGCGCTATGAAATAGACGCAGACCGCTATGGCGGCGACCAGGGTCAGTATGCGTATCCGTTTAAGTATGGCTATCAGCATCTTATTTACCCAGGTCCCAGGCCTTGTAGACGTTCAGGAAGAGCTGCAGCCCTTTTTCGTTCCTGCCCAGCTTCGGGTAGTCGCGCCAGGCGTACTTGGCTCCCAGCCGCATTTCGCCGTTGCCGATGCAGGCCCCGGCCGCCACGGCGCTGAAATCGAAATAGTCCGGGTTATGCGAGCGCAGCCGCCAGTCGTAAGAGACGAAAGGCCCCGCCATCCAGTCGTGCGGCAGCCAGAGCAGGTCGGCCTCCAGCTTTACCCAGCCCATGGTCGACGGGCCGTTCTGGTTGGAGAGGTCGTAGGCCGCGCTGCCCCAGGTGGAAAGCGGCAGGGCCTTTACCAGCGCGTCCTTGTTCCACTCTTTGAGGCCGATATAGCGGAACCAGTTGGCGAAGACGCTGTAGTCCTTGTTGCCGTTGGCGGCGCCGGTATAATGCGGCCAGCCGAACTCGGCGCCGACGTCGACGTACTTGAACGACAGCATGGCCCCGGCGTAAGGCGTATAGGAATTGAAATAGTCCTTGTCCACGCTGCGCAGCCGCCAGTTGTAGCGCCCGTAAGCCTGCAGCTTGCCGCCCAGCGGGCGCGCCAGCTCCACGCCCTGCCGCACGAAGCCCTGCGTGTAGCTGCCGTCCATCCCTTGCGTGTCTCGCCCGGACTCCGTCCAGAAAGCGCCAGGCAGGCCCGCGGCCCGGCACGACGGGGCCGCGCACAGCAGCGATGCCCAGATTATAAGAATGAACGTCCTCATGACTTCCCCCCTGACCGGCTAACGCAGGTCGACCTGCGCGTTCTGTCTTTCTTCCTCGTCGACGCGGTACATCTCCTGCGGCTGGTAGCCCATCAGCGCCGCCAACAGTGAATGCGGCACCTGCTGTATGCGCGTGTTGAATATGGCCACCGCGTCGTTGAAGAACTCCCGGCGGTCCGCTATCTGGCACTCCAGGTCGCTGATGCGGCGCTGCAGCTTGGCGAAATTCTCGTGCGCCTTGAGTTCCGGGTAGTTCTCCGCCACGGCGAAAAGCTTGTTGAGTCCCAGCAGCAGGCTGGCGTCCGCCTGCGCCGTGGCCGACGGGGTGCGGGCCTCCAGGTACTGCGCCCGCGCCTGTATAACCTTCTCCAGCGTGCCGCGCTCGTACTTCATGTAGTCCGAGCAGATCTGCACCAGCCGCGGTATCTCCTCGTAGCGCTGCTTCTCCAGCACCGTGATATTGGCCCAGGCCTTCTCTATCTTCACGCCGGCCTTCACGATCTGGTTGTATACGCCGGCCACGTAGGCGGCGCCGGCTATGGCCACCAGCACGGGCAGAGCTGTTATAAGCGTCATGTTCTCCTCACTTCATCAGCGCCCACATGCCGTAAAGCACCATGGCCGCCCCGGCGATAAGGGCTATGCCGGACTCCGTCTCCATCTTGGAGGTCATTTCCTCCTCGCTCTCGGTGGAGATAAGGAAGTCGCCCTCTTCCTCGCCTTTGCCCACGGACAGCGCCTCGCCGGGGGTCTCGGACGGAGCCGTTTCAAGTTCGGCCAGCTTGGCCTCTATCCCGCGCGCCTGGGCTGACATCCTTTCTACGGCCTCGGCCTTGGCCTGCGGGCCGGCCCACTGGGCCTGGTCGCGCTCGGCGTCGGCCAGCGCTTCCTTTATTCTCTTCAGTTCAAGCCGGTAATGCTCCCGCGCGTCCATGTCCGGCGCGGCGAAATCCCTTGCCTTGCCCACCGTGCCCGCCACGTACAGCGGGTCGCCGGCCAGTATGCAGTACTCGGTCACTATCAGTTCCCCGTCCAGGCTCTCGGTCCTGTTGGTCACGTTCATCTGCGCGCCGTGCGGGAAGACCATTATCCGGCCGGTGCCGTCGTCGAGATAGAACGGCGCCCGCGAACCGCCCTGCCTGACGATGCGGCGGTGGCGGCGTCCCTTGCCGTCCGTGTATTCGCTCTCCACCAGGTAGAAATAGTAGACGCAGGGCTGGTTGGATACCGGGCTGGTCAGAGGCCCTATCGGCACCGCCTTCCCCTTCAGCTCGGCGAAGCCCATGGCCACCGACCGGACCTTGGACGTGGGCGTGTCTTCCATCACGCTCATGCGCCTGCGCTGGAAGAATATGGCCCACACCAGGAGCAGCGCCCCCACTATGGGGACCATCACGTCGATGTTCATGCCTACAGTTTAACAGTTTTTGCTGCCTTTTTCAGCGTCCGCGCGGCCTTAGATCACGCCCCGGGCCCGCCACGGCGTATTTCGCTATAAGTTCTTCCAGCTTCGCCGTTATAGCCGAGCAGTCCGCCCGCGGGTAGTCCCGCGGCGTAGGCCAACCGGCGCCGCCGCGCGCAGCCGCCGCATCTCCTCGTCCACCTTCTTGATGTCCAGGTTCTTCAGGTAGCCCTTAAGGTTCACCCAGATCTTGTGGAACCCGAAGACAGGCAGCTCTTTCATAGCGGCGTCGGGCGTCCATTTCTGCTCGTATACCCTGTAGACGGCCACCATGGTGCCCGTCCTGTCCGACCCGTGCTGACAATGCACGAAGACCGGCTGGTTGGCCTTGTCCAGCACTATGCTCAGGAACCGGGCGGCGTGCTTGTCGTCCAGGTCCCAGGTGTCGGTGGGAATGCTGAAATAGTTGAACCCGAGGTCCTTTATAAGTTTCTCGTCGGAGTGTTTGGCGCGGAGGTTTATCACCGTCTTCACGCCGAGCTTCTTGAGCTCCGCGAACCCCTCCCTGGTAGGCTGCGCGCCGCGATAAAGCGCGTCGCTAACCTTGGCGAAGTTGCTCAGGCCCTTTATGTCCCCGCGCGGCTTCAGCGCGGCCTGCCCGGCGTCGACCGCCGGTTCGCCCTGCGGCTGCGCCGCCGTCGCCGGCAATGTCCCGGCCAGCATGAGCCCCAGCGCCGCGCCGTACGTCGATAAAATTAAACGGTTCTTCATTTTGCTCCCCCTTCGCTTTTCTCCGGAGATGACTGCGGCTGCGTGGCCGGTTCGAAGGCCATGTTCCAGGCCACGCCCTTCTTGTAATGCTGGTGCGTGCAGTTCACGAAGACCGTGCCCCACTCCGGGCTGGCCGGGTCCGCCACATAACCCCAGCCGCCGCTGTCGTCGGCCTCCGCCCTGGAGCTGAATATCTTAACTTTGTTGTTGTCCCGCCGCCAGTGCGCGCGCTGGAACTTGTCGCCCCCGGCATGGACAAAAACGTGCTCCCCCGGCAGCGGGCAGTTCATGTAGTTCCGCCCGCCG
>CALMZU010000278.1 GCA_937870775.1 uncultured Elusimicrobia bacterium | reverse complement strand
CGGGGTTTTCGGCAAAGAAAAGTCGAACTTTAGTGCGAAGACTCCGAACTTTTTTCCTAAAATCCCGCCTGATGATCCGCGTTCCCGCGCGCCGGACATCGTCCCTTTTATGTCCAAATATGAAAAATTCTCTTCGGAGCGCGGCCGGAAGGACCCGCTGCCCGGCCTTGTCGTGCGCCCCGCCGTTCCCGCCGACGCGGAGGCCATAGCTTCCATCATCGCGGAACGCAACGGCACAGCCGCGGAGAAGGCCGCGGAGAAGGTGCGCAGGGAGTTCGAGACCCAGGGGCCGGGCGCCGCGAAACTGTTCGTCGCGGTGTCCGAGGGGGGGATAGCCGGTTTTTGCCGCTGCGGCCGCCGGGACACCGCGGCGCAACCCTTTAAGTTCCCCGCCCCGGCCGGCTGGTACTGCCTGGGCCTGGTGGTCAGGGGCGCGTTCAGGGGCCGGGGCGTCGCCCGCGCTCTTTACTCTTTCCTGGGCCGTTGGCTCCGTGAGACGGCCGGAACTGACCGCTTGTATTCTTTCTGCAGCGCCGAGAACGCGGTGTCGCTTAAAATGCACGCGGCTCTGGGTTTTGAGGCTGTGTCCGAGGGACCGGGTTTCCTCGATGTCCCTTTCGACTGCGGTCGGGGAGTTCTTTTCCGCCTGGAGTTGCCGGGTCCTGGATTTGACCTAAATTTGACCCGGGCCTGACGGGGTTTTGAATTGACAGAGCTATGATATTAATGTAGATTACAAGATAACCCCTGAGGGCATTATTTATATATCATCCATGGGGGGATCTTGAAGGAGGAAGTTAAATGAGGAACAATAAGAAGGGCTTCACCCTTATAGAGCTCATGATCGTGGTCGCCATCATCGGTATTCTGGCCGCTATAGCCATACCGAAGTTCGCCGACCTGATCAACAAGTCGAAGGAAGGCGCGACGAAAGGCGCTCTTTCCTCCGTCCGCAGCGCTATACAGGTGTACTACGGCGACAACGAGGGCTGGTTCCCGGCCGACACGCTGGGCTGCCTGACCACGAACGCCAAGTACATCAGCGAGGTCCCCGTGGCCAAGCTGCCCGGCACCGGTCATGCCGATGCCAGGACCGTGGCCAATGTTTCCGCTGTCGGCACCGCCCTGGGCGACGTCGGCGGCTGGAACTACGCCAACGACCCGACCGTGGCCGCTACCTGGGGCAACTTCGCCGCCAGCTGCACCCACGAGGACATAAAGGGCCGCGCCGACACCGCGAACTCCACCCCCTGGTCCACCTTCTAATAAAAGGGAGATCAGGCAAAAAAGCCCCGCGCCCGCAAGGACGCGGGGTTTTTTAATTGTTAGAATATAGCCATGCTTATCACCGCTTTCGCCTTCGTGTCCGGCCTGATCATCGGCAGTTTCCTGAACGTCTGCATAGCCAGGCTGCCCAAGGACGAATCCATAGCTTTCCCGCCGTCGCATTGCCCGGCCTGCAAGGCGCCGATAAGGTTCTACGACAATATCCCGCTACTCAGCTACCTGCTGCTGCGCGGCCGCTGCCGCTCCTGCGGCGGGCGCATCTCGCCGCGCTATTTCTTCGTCGAGCTGCTCACCGGCGCGCTGACCGCGCTGTTCTTCGTGCGCTGGTGGCCCATGAGCCCCTGGTGGCTGGCGGTCAGCCTGCTCTCCGTGTACGTGCTCATCGTCGTGAGCGTGATAGATTTCGAGACGATGCTGATCTCCGACGCGTTCTCGCTGGCGCTCGGGGTGCTGGGACTCGCGGGCAGCCTGGTCCATCCGTATTTCAGCGGCGGCTGGGCCGAGCGGCTGGGGCAGTCGGCGCTGGGCGCCGCGGCCGGGGCGGGGTTCATATGGGGCCTGGCCCTGCTGGGCAAGAAGATCTACAAGAAGGACGCCGTAGGGGAGGGGGACATATTCCTGATGGGCGGCATAGGCGCGCTGTGCGGCTGGCAGGGCGTGATCTCGTCGGTGGTGATGGCCTCCTTCTTCGGCTCGGCCTACGGCATCTCGCTCTTGCTGCTGAAGCGGGCGGACCGCATGTCGCACATGCCCTTCGGCCCTTTCCTCGCGCTCGGCGCGGCCGTGAACCTGTACGTGCTGGTGAAGCCGGAGTACTTCTTCTTCGTCCTGCCTTTCTAAAGGCGCGTCCGGAAAAAGAAAAAACCGAAGCTGTTATGCTTCGGTTTTTCTTTTTTAAAACATGCGCGGGAAGGGAGTTGAACCCATAAGACCTTTCGGTCACACGGTCCTGAGCCGTGCGCGTCTGCCAGTTCCGCCACCCGCGCTTAAATCCATGGTTGTCGCCCCGGTACTCGTCCCGGAAGCCCTACCATAAAAAGCTATGGTTGGGATAGGATTCGAACCTATGTAGGGCATGGCCCGACGGTTTTACAGACCGTTGCTTTTGACCGCTCAGCCACCCAACCGGTATTAAAAGAACTAACTTCAGGATAAATAGTATAGCAAAAAAATCGCGGCGCGCAAAATAAAATCCGGGACGAGGAACCCCGCCGCCCAAAGTTGTATAATTCTGTATAAGCCTGGCTAATACGGCGCGCCGTCGCCAAAAGGAAAACATGTGCTTAGCCGTCCCCGGTAAGATCGTCTCCGTCAAAGGCAGCAACGCCGAAGTGGATTTCAGCGGCGTCAAGCGCTCCGTCTCGCTGGACCTGGTCCCGGGCGCCGGCCGTAACGACTACGTGCTGGTGCACGCCGGCTTCGCCATACAGCTGCTGCGGCAGGACGAGGCCGAGGAGACCCTGAAACTCTTCCGGGAGATCTACGGCGAGGACCACGGCGACGCCTCCGGGCCGCTGGGGCATACCCGCCCATGACCGCGGACCGCTTCTCCTCGCCGCTGTGGCGCGACCGCGCGCTGGCCGCCTCCGCCGTCAGGCGCATGGAGGCCCTGGCCGCCGAGGCCGCCTCCCGCTCCGGCGGTCAGCTGAATTTCATGGAAGTGTGCGGCACCCATACGATGGCCATAGCGGCCAGCGGCATGCGCCGCCTCTTTCCCAAGGGCCTGCGCATGCTCAGCGGACCCGGCTGCCCGGTCTGCGTCACGTCGCAGGGGGACATCGACGGGGTGCTGGCCCTGGCCGCGGTCCCCGGCGCCGTCATCGCGACCTTCGGCGACATGATGAAGGTGAAAGGCTCCGGCGGGCTGGACCTGCATTCCATGCGCGAGCGCGGTTCCGACGTGCGCGTCGTTTACTCGCCGCTGGACGCGGTGGAACTGGCCGCCGCCGAGCCTTCGCGCCAGGTGATCTTCGTCGGGGTCGGGTTCGAGACCACGGCGCCCGTCGTGGCCGCCGCGGTGGCGCGCGCCGCCAAGGCGGGCCTCAGGAACTTCTCCTCCACGGCCTTCTTCAAACTGGTGCCGCCGGCGCTGGAGATGCTGCTCTCCGACCCTTCCAATAAAATATCAGGCTTCATGCTCCCCGGCCACGTCAGTTCCGTGATAGGGCTGGAGCCTTATCTCTTCGTCGCGCGCAAGTACCGCGTGCCCTGCGTGGTGGCAGGCTTCGAGCCGCTCGACATCCTGGCGGCGGTCAACATGCTGCTCGAGCAGGTGATCTCCGGGCGCCCGGAGGTGCAGGACGAGTATTTCCGGGCCGTGCCGGCCGCCGGCAACCCCGCCGCGCTGAAGCTGATGCGCGAGGTGTTCTCCGTGCGCGACGCCGACTGGCGGGCCATAGGCAGGGTGAAGGATACCGGCCTCGGCTTCTCCCGCGCCTACGCCCGTTTCGACGCCTTGAAGCGCTTCGGCATACCCCGCAAGGCCGCGCCGGAGCCCAAAGGCTGCCTCTGCGGCAGGATACTCCTCGGGAAAGCGCAGCCGCCCGACTGCCGCCTCTTCGGCAAGGCCTGCACGCCGTCCAACGCCGTCGGGCCCTGCATGGTGTCCTCGGAGGGCGCCTGCGCCGCCTGGTTCAAGTACGGAGCCTGAAATATGAACATAGAGACCCTGCGCGTTTTCCGCGACCTGTCCGATACCGGCAGTTTCTCCACCACCGCCGCGATGAACTACATCTCGCAGTCGGCCGTGAGCCAGCAGATAAAGAAACTGGAACTGGTGCTCAAGACCAAGCTCTACCGCCGGCAGTCGGGACGCATCATACTGACCCCCTGCGGCGAGAAGCTCTACGAGGCCTCGCGCCGCATCACCGAGGTCTACGACGGCGCGCTCAAGGAGATCCGCTCGCTCGGCGGGCGCCAGGCCGAGAGCATAAAGATCTCGTCGATCTACAGCGCAGGCATCTACGTCGTGCAGGATTACGTGCGGCAGTTCCTGGCGCGCAACCCCACGGCCAAGGTCAGCGTCGAGTACCGCCAGTTCACCAAGGTTTTCCAGGACGTCTCCAGCGGCCGGGCCGATTTCGGCTTCCTGGCCTGCCCGTACCAGCGCTCGCCGGGCCTCGCCATGCTGCCGGTGGCCGAGGAGGAGATGGTGGTCATAGCCGGGCCCGGCTCGCCGCTGGCGGGCCGCCGCACCGTCGACGTGTCGGAGCTCGCCGGCATGGACTTCATCTTCTTCGACCGCGGTTTCCCGTCGCGCCGCTGCGTCGACGAGTTCCTGCAGAACAACAAGGTGAAGGGCACGGTCCGGATGGAGCTCGACAACATAGAGACCATAAAGACCGCGGTTTCAGCCGGGGCCGGCGTCTCCATAGTGCCGCGCTCCGCCGTGCGCGCCGGCGAGGACGGGACCGGGCTGCACATGCTGCGCTTCTCCGGCGCCGGCCTGAAGCGCCAGATCTACCTGATCTACAACAAGGCCCGCAAGCTCGGCCCCGCCGGGCGCGGCTTCCTGTCCATATTCTCCGGCGCCCGCAAGGCCGCCCCGGCGAGGATCGCATGAAGAACGATACCGTAAAACTGGCCCACGGCAGCGGGGGCCGGCTCAGCCGCGAACTTGTGGAGCGGGTGTTCCTCAAGGCCTTCTCCAACCCGGCCCTCGCCCCGCTCGAGGATTCCGCGGTGGTCCCCGCCGGCGGGGAAACGCTGGCCTTCACCACCGATTCCTACGTAGTCACCCCGGTGGAGTTCCCCGGCGCCGATATAGGCCGCGTGGCCGTCTGCGGCACCGTAAACGACCTCGCCGTGAAGGGCGCGCGCCCGCTGGCCTTGTCGGCCGGCTTCATCATAGAGGAAGGCTTTCCCATGGACCTGCTCGGCCGGCTGGCCGGTTCCATGCGCCGGGCCGCCGCCGAGGCCGGCGTCAGCATAGTCACCGGCGACACCAAGGTGGTGGAAAAGGGCAAGGCCGACGGGGTTTTCATAAACACCGCCGGCGTGGGACTGATCCCGCGCGGCCGCGCGCTGTCCTCGTCGTCGGTGAAGGCCGGCGACGCGGTGATCGTGAGCGGCTGCCTGGCCGACCATGGCGTGGCGGTGATGAACGCCCGCAACAGGCTGGGCCTCAGGGGCGGCATAAAGAGCGACGCCGCCCCGCTCAACGCCCTGGCCGAAGCCGCGCTGCGCCGCCCCGGCGTGCGCGCGATGCGCGACATAACCCGCGGCGGCCTCGCCACGGTCCTTAACGAGGTGTGCGGCGCCTGCGGCCTGGGCGCGGAGATAGAGGAATCCGCCCTGCCCGTGGCCCCGGCCACCGCCAAGGCCTGCGCCCTGCTCGGCCTGGACCCGATGTACGTCGCCAACGAGGGGAAACTCGCCGTTTTCTGCTCCGCCGCCGCGGCACCGGCGGTACTGAAGGCCATGCGGTCCCACCGCTACGGCCGCAAGGCCGCCGTGGTCGGCCGGATGGTCAGGGACCCGCGCCGCTCGGTGAGGCTGCTCACCGCCATAGGCGGCTCGCGCGTCATGCTGATGCTGGAGGGGGAGCAGCTGCCCCGCATCTGCTGAGATGACCGTAAGGAAGCGCATACTGGTAAAGGGCGTGGTCCAGGGCGTGGGCTTCAGGCCCCACGTCTATAAACTGGCCGCCCGCCACGCGCTGGGCGGCTGGGTAAGGAACGACGCCGCCGGCGTGACCATAGAGGCCGAGGGCGCTATCTCCGCCGTGAAAGCCTTCCTGCGGGACCTTTCCGCGCTCAAGCCGGCCGCCTCGCGCATAGATTCGGTGGTTTCGTCCGACCTGCCCTCTTCCGGCGAAAAGGGCTTCCGCATAACCAGGAGCGGCGGCCGCGCCCCGGCCGCGGCCATCATACCGGCGGACCTCGCGCTCTGTCCCGACTGCCGGCGCGAGCTGCTGGACCCGTCGGACCGGCGCTACCTGTACCCTTTCACCAACTGCACCAACTGCGGCCCGCGCTACACCATAGTGAAGAGCGTGCCCTACGACAGGCCTGCCACCACCATGGCCTCCTTCGATATGTGCCCGTCGTGCCGGGCCGAATATTCCGACCCGCTGGACCGCCGTTTCCACGCCCAGCCCGACGCCTGTCCCGACTGCGGTCCGCTGGTGACGCTCTCCGCGGGCGGGCGCGAACTGCGCGGTCCCGCCGCACTTGAGACGGCGGCCGCGCTGCTGGCCGCCGGCCGCGCCGGCGCGCTGCAGAGCCTGGGAGGCTTCCACCTGGCCTGCCGGGCCGACCGGCCCGCCGCGCTGGCCCGGCTGCGCCGCGCCAAGGACAGGCCTCACAAACCTTTCGCCGTCATGGTGCCTGACCTGGCAGCGGCCAGGCGCGTCTGCCGCGTCTCCCCGGCGGAGGCCGCCGAGCTGGCCTCCCCGCGGGCCCCGGTCATGATGCTGCTCCGGCGCGACGCTTCCGCCTTCCCCGGCGTGGCGCCGGGCCTCTCCAGGCTGGGCGTGATGCTGGCCTATACCCCGCTGCACGCCGCGCTGTTCCGCCTGCTGTCGGCGAAAGGCTGCGTGGCGCCGCTGGTGATGACGTCGGGGAACCTGCGCGACGAGCCCATCTGCCGCGACGCCGCCGAAGCCGCCGCGCGCCTGCCGGACGCCGCCTCTTTCATCCTGTACCACGACAGGCCCATACACAACCGGGTGGACGACAGCGTGGCCTATTTCGCCGCCGGCGAGGCGCGGCTGGCCCGCCGCGCGCGCGGCCACGTGCCCGAGGCCATAAAGCTGGCCTCCGGCGGCCGCTCCGTGCTGGCCTGCGGCGCCGACCTGAAGAACGCCTTCTGCCTTACGCGCGGGGAAGAGGCCTTCATGTCCCAGCATATAGGCGACATGTCCGAGCCGCTCAACAGGGATTTCATGCGCGAGACCGCGCGCAAGCTCTCCGGCCTGCTGAAAGTGAAGCCCTCCGCCGTAGCGCACGACCTGCACCCGGATTACGCTTCCACGTCGGAGGCCTTCTCGTTCCCCGGGCGCAAGGTGGCGGTGCAGCACCACGCCGCCCACGCGCTCAGCGTGGCGGCCGAGCACGGCCTGGACGGCCCTTTCCTCGGCGTGGTCTTCGACGGCACCGGCTACGGCGCCGACGGGCGGACCTGGGGTTCGGAGTTCCTGTCCTTCTCCGGCCGGCGCTGGCGCCGCGCCGCGCATATGCGCTATTTCCGCCTGCCCGGCGGGGACGCGGCCGCGCGCGAACTCTGGCGCCCGGCGGTGCCGCTGCTGCGGGCCGCCTTCGGCGAAGGCTGGCGCCGCGAGGCCGGGGGGATCTTCTCCGGCGTAAGCGCCTCCGCCGTGCGCACCGTCGAGCGCATGCTGGACGCCGGCGTCAACAGCCCCGAGACCTGCGGCATGGGCAGGCTTTTCGACGCTTTCTCCTTCATAGCCGGGGTCAGGACCGAGGCCACTTACGAGGCGCAGGGACCTATGGAAATGGAGTCGCTGGCCCGCGGCGGCCGCGCTTACCGCTTCGAGGTCCTCGACGGGGACGGCGGCCTGCTGCTGGACCCTTCCCCGGCCCTGCGCGCCGCCGTGGCCGACAGGCTGGCCGGGCGCGGCGCCGGCCATATCGCGGCCTCGCTCCACAAGGGCCTGGCCGCCTCAGCCGCGCGCCTGGCCGCCCGAATCGCGGCGTCCGACGGGCTGGATACGGTATGCCTCTCCGGCGGCGTATTCCAGAACCGGGCCTTGCTGGAACTTACCGTGGATGCAATGGAGCGCCGCGGCCTGCGCGTGCTGCTGAACCGGCGGGTGCCGGCCAACGACGGGGGTATAGCCCTGGGCCAGGCCTGGTACGTCCTCAAAGGTTACTCGCCGGCCGAATAAAAAAGCCCCTCGTCGAGGGGCTTTTTTATTTCTTCCTTGCTGCACGGGTACGAAAAACCGGCCTCTCCGGAGCGGGGAGGCCGGTTTCGCGTCAGCTCTTACTTCT
>CALMZU010000277.1 GCA_937870775.1 uncultured Elusimicrobia bacterium | reverse complement strand
GTAAAATGGAGTTAGACTTTCCATAAATAGCCTGCTATAATATGAACATGATACAGAGATTCTTGAAACCGGCCGCTCAGAGCTTTTTCCTTTTTGGCCCGCGCGGCACCGGCAAATCAGTTTGGGCGCGGCATACTTTCCGGGATGCCCTGGTTCTGGATTTCCTTGATCCGGAGATATTCCGTTCTTATTCCGCTTACCCCGAGCGTTTGCGCGAGGCCGTGCTTGCCGCAGGGAAAAAAGACATCCTTATAGACGAGATACAAAAGGTGCCGCAGGTGTTGAGCGTGATCCACGCCCTGATAGAGGAGAAGCGCGGCTTGCGGTTTATAATGACCGGGTCCAGTTCGCGCAAGATAAAGAAGACGGGGGCTGACCTTATGGCCGGCAGGGCTCTTAATGTGCAGTTGCACCCGTTCATGGCCGCGGAGCTGGGGAAAGCCTTTTCTTTGGAGAAAGCTCTTGAGACCGGAATGCTTCCTCTGGTCTGGTTTGCCGGGGAGCCGCAGCAGACCCTGAAGAGTTATCACGCTTTGTATGTTAAGGAAGAGGTGCAGGCGGAGGCGCTGGTGCGCAGTATTCCCGCTTTTACCAGGTTCCTCGAAGCCGTAAGTTTTTCGCACGGTTCGGTTTTAAGCGTAAGCGCGGTGGCGCGCGAGTGCGAAGCGGAGCGCAAAACGGTTGAAGGCTACCTGAAGATATTGGAGGATCTGCTGTTGAGCTTCCAGGTGGGGGTTTTCAGCAAGCGGGCGAAACGCAGACTGGTAGCGCATCCTAAGTTCTATCTGTTCGACGCCGGGGTGTTCCGCAGCCTGCGCCCGAAGGGCCCGCTGGACCGCCCTGAGGAGATAGGCGGCCTTGCCTTGGAGGGCCTTGTTGCCCAGCACCTGCGGGCCTGGGTGAGTTGCAGGGGCAGGGACAATGGGTTGTATTATTGGCGCACGCAAAAGGGCGTGGAGGTGGATTTTGTGGTTTACGGCGAGGATGGGATCTGCGCGGTGGAGGTTAAGAATTCGGCCAAGGTGCAGCCGGAACATCTTAAGGGCTTGCGGGCTTTTGCCGAGGACTATCCTGAGGCGCGCTGCCTGCTGCTTTACCGCGGCACGCAGCGGCTGCTGAAGGATAACGTGCTGTGCCTGCCTTGCGAGGAGTTCCTGCGAGGGTTGCATCCCGCTAAGCTTATAGGGGCGCTACAGGCTTAAATTTCGCAACGCGTTTATTGTAAAATTATAATCATGGACCGAAAAAAGATTCTTGTTACCGGCGGCGCGGGTTTTATTGGGTCGCATCTTTGCAGGCGGCTGCTGGCCGAGGGGCACGACGTTATATGCCTGGACAGCCTGTTCACCGGCAGCAAGGACAACATAACGGACCTGCTGGACAACAAGCGCTTCGAGTTTGTGCGGCACGACATTACCGAGCCGATAACGCTGGAAGTGGACCAGATCTACAATTTGGCCTGCCCGGCTTCGCCGGTGCATTACCAGTTTAACCCGGTGCACACCACCAAGACGTCGGTGAACGGGATGATAAACATGCTGGGCCTGGCGCGCCGCACGAAGGCGCGCATTCTGCAGGCTTCCACCAGCGAGGTTTACGGCGATCCCGACGTGCACCCGCAGCCCGAGGGTTACTGGGGCAAGGTGAACACCATCGGCCCGCGCGCCTGCTACGACGAGGGCAAGCGCTGCGCCGAGACGCTCTGCTTCGACTATTACCGCCAGCACAAGCTGGAGATACGCGTGATACGCATCTTCAACACCTACGGCCCCAACATGCACCCGAACGACGGGCGCGTGGTGAGCAACTTTATAGTGCAGGCGCTGCGCGGGCAGGATATTACTATTTACGGCGACGGTTCGCAGACGCGCAGCTTCCAGTACGTGGACGACCTGCTTAACGGCATGGTGCTGATGATGAACAACGACTCGGACTTTACCGGGCCGGTGAACATCGGCAATCCCGACGAGTTCACCATAAAGGAACTGGCGGAGAAGGTGCTGGCGCTGATACCGGAGAGCAAGAGCCGGCTGATCTTCAAGCCGCTGCCGCAGGACGACCCGCGCCAGCGCCAGCCG
>CALMZU010000276.1 GCA_937870775.1 uncultured Elusimicrobia bacterium | reverse complement strand
GCCAGCTGCACCTCGTCGAGGTTGCCGGTGGCTTCCTTGCGGTAGCGCGCTATGAAAGGGATGGTGGCGTCCTCTTTGAAGAGGTTGATGGCCGCGGCCACGCCGTTGGCGTTAAGGCCCAGTTCGCCCGCTATCTTGGGAACGTATACGTCGCTCATTGTTGCATTGTCCTCCGGGAAATTTATGTCCCGTATAGGATATAAAATAGTCCGCCCGCCGGGCCAATTCCCCGACGGTGGGAGCGGAACGCCGCGGCGGGCGGGGCCGCGGCCCGCGCCCGCCGTTGTGCGGCTAGATCAGGCCTTTCTGCTTGAAGCTCATGAAGCCCTCCCGCGTGACTATCACGTGGTCCAGCAGCTCTATGCCCAGCAGCTTCCCCGCCTGGGCCAGCCGCTTGGTAAGGCTCAGGTCCTCGTCGGAAGGCTCCAGGCAGCCAGACGGGTGGTTGTGCGCCACTATCACGCTCGCGGCCAGGTTCTTTACCGCCGGCTCGAACACCTCCCGCGGGTGCACCAGGTTGTAGTTCAGCGTGCCGATGGAGACTATCTCCCGCTTTATCTCCTGGTTGCGCGTGTCCAGGAAGAACACCACGAAGTGTTCCTTCTTCTGGTCGCGCACGTCGCGCAGTTCCTCCCATATATCCCGCGGCTTGAGGTAAATGCCGGCCTTCTTGCCGGCCAGGAAGCGCCGCCCCAGTTCGAAGACGGCCGCCACCTCGCAGGCCCGCGCCGGCCCAAGCCCCGGCGCGGCCTTGAGCTCGGCGTAGCCGGCCTTGGCCAGCTCCGGCCCGCCGAAGCGCCGCAGCAGGCCTGCCGCCAGGTCCAGCACCCCGATCCCGCGCGCGCCGGTGCGCAGTATTATGGCCAGCAGCTCCTCGTCGGCAAGTTTCGACGGGCCGTAGCGCATAAGTTTCTCGCGCGGCCGCTCCACCCTCGGCATCTCCCGTATAGCTCCAGCTCCTTTCATAAAGCACCCCCTTTACCCTACAGCAATACCATAGCAGGCGAACACGACAAGGGCCTGTCGGGTTTTGTATCATAGTGTGGTCGGAGCATAAAATGGAAAACGAGACCAAGACACCCGTCATAGAGACAAAGACTTTCGAGATCCACGCCCCGGTGCGCAACACCATAAACAAGGCGCTGGGAATAGTGGTAAAGGTGGCCGGCGAGAACATTACCGTGCAGCCGCAGAACGGCGACCGCATGACCTTCCGCGCCCAGTACCTTACCCCCGCCACCGAGGCCGAGACCGCGGCCCTGGCGCCGCTGGCCGCCAGGATAAAAGCCGAGGAAGAGAGCAAGGGCAAGCCGAAGAACGCCCCCGACCCGGAGCAGATACGCGCCGAGTTCGAGAAGTTCGTTAAACATATAGGCGCGCGCTACCCCAAGTCCGCCGAGACCTTCCGCGAGTTCTGGGCCGAGATCATGGCCGCCGTGGGAGACCTGCCCGGCCAGACCTGGGAGATGAAGCCCAACACCGCGAAGAACCCCGGCCCCGTGCTGAAGCTCTTCAACCAGGCCACCCAGAAATGGGTGTACGGCATGGCGCTCCTGGCCGGCTGGGGCCTGCGCATAGAGGTGCGCAAGGAATTCCTGCCGCCGGGCGCCGAGAAGATCTTCCCGATAGACCACGCGATGTTCGGCGCCGGCCGCGCCGCGGAGATAGTGTACCGCGACTTCACGCCGGAAAAGCGCAAGCCCTACGCCGACTGCGCGGCGGCCATGTTCGCCGCGGCCAAAGCCGCCACGCCGCCGCAGGCCTGAACCCCGGCATAAAAAAAGCCCCGCCGGAGCGGGGCTTTTTTGTTTGTGCCTTTAGCGGTAATACTTGTCCGGGTTGTAGATGGCGTAGAAGTCGTACGGGGCAAGGCGCGGCAACTGCACATAACGCTGGCCTTTCTCGTCGGTCTTCTCCTCCAGGCCGCCGTTATAGCGGGACGCAGTACGAACCGTCTCCTGCATATCGGGGTTCTTAACCTGTCCGGTCTCTTCTATGCGTTCGACCACGCCGGTGACCCATTTATAATCAACGGCCTTGTCGCCGAACTCCTCCCAGTCACCGTCGGAGTTCTTTTCGTACATCATCTTGCGGAACTGAGCCAGGCTTACGCCCATCTTCTTGGCTACGGGGAGGTTTATCCGTTCATCCCACTGTTTAGCCATCTCTAACTGTTCCTTCATTTGCGTCATGTTGCCCCAGGCCATGGAGGACATCTGGTGATGCAGGATAACCGCCGTAGGGTAGGCATATGAACGCTCGGCCATAGTGGTTATCACCGAGCCCATGCTCGCCACCATGGATTTTACCACCACGTATACCGGGGCCTTGCTGGCCTCCATAGCCTTCAGTATGCGGTAACCAGCCATCACCGAACCGCCGGGGCATACGTCTATCACTATAAATATCGGGGCGCTGCTGATATTGTTGAAGTACTCTATCCTGTCGGTGACGTTGTCGGCCGAAGACATGAATATGGGGCCGTTCATCGCTATGCGCCGGTCGCTGATGACCAGTTTGCCGTTGGCGAAGGGTTTATCCGTATATACCGGTTCGGTATTGGACTCCTTCTTCCATTCTTCCTTGCGGGCGCGCAGGGCCAGGTCGGCGTTGAGCTTGTCCATTCGGCTGTCCATCACCAGCTTCTCTATCTTTATCTGGCGCTCCTTCAGGTCCATCCGCTTCATTTCAAGTTCTATAGCGTTCTTCTCCCTGGTGTCGGTCAGGGCCTGTTCGCGCAGTTTCTCGGCGGCCAGGTCGTTGGCGGCCTTCAGCCGGGCCAGCTGGGCCGCCACGTCGGCTACGGCCTTGCGGGAATTCTCGTCGGAAAGTTTATTGTCCAGCATCAACCGCTGCAGCTCGGTGTTCTGCGCGGCGGTGGCGGCCTTGAACTTCTCGTCCGCCAGCTTGTTCTCGCTGGAGATACGGTCCAGGTCGGACTTCACCTTGGCCAGGTCGCCCACGGCCTTCTCGGAGGCCAGGCGGTTGTCCATGTTGATGCGGTTGTACTCGGCCTCCAGTTCGGCCAGCTTGGCGCGCTGTTTCTGTATCAGCAGGTCGTACTGGGCCTTCAGCTCGTCGCGCTCGTCGTTGAACTGCTGCGCCTTGCTCTTTTCCTTTACGGCGGCGGCGGAACCGTTATCGGCGGGCTTGGCCGGCTGCTGGGCCTGGGCCCACGCCCCCTGCGCCAGGCAGATAGAGCCTATCATGATCAGTGTCCTTATCATTTTTCCTCCGTTCCCAAGACTGCGCTGCCTGACTATGTTAGCGAGTTAAAAGCTCCCGGTCAACGCCGGCCGCCTTCGCCGGCAGTTCCAGCCAGGCAGAGACGGCCTTGGCCCAGGCTTCGGCTATAGGCCGGCCGGCGGCGGAAGAATAATGTATCCCGTCCCCGCCCTCGGCCGGGTAGGCCGTCACCTTTGTGCTGTCGAAGATGCGGCAATAGCCGCCCACGGCTTTGGCGGTAAGGGCCAGTATGCGCGGGGTCTGCTCCGGCGACTTGCGCGAGTCCGGCTTGGTAACCCAGTAACAGGCGGCGCCGGCGGCCTTTATCTTTTCCACCATCGCGGCCATGTCCGCCACGGCGAAATCGTCCGACGGGTTGCCGCCGTAATTGGCGCCCAGCTCCACTATCACGGCGTCGGGCTTCACCGCGGCCAGCAGGTCGGCGAACACCGGGGTCGGGGCTTTCAGGCCTTTCTCCTCGGCCCCGTCGAGGCCGCGGAAATAGTATCCGCAGGTGGTGGGCTTGGCGGTGACCCACCACTGCGCTATGGAACCGCAGGAGGCGTAGGTGGCGGTATTGTGACCGGCCGCGCGCAGCAGCCCGTCCAGCGTGGAGCCGAAAGGCCCCACCGAATGGGAATCCCCGACGAAGAGCACGGTGCCGGCCGAGGCCGGAGCGGCCAGGGCCAGGCATATCGAAACGATAAATCCCTTCATTTGTCCTCCTAGGCGGCCACCGGCCGCAGTTCCAGTATACGGTCCACCCTGAACATCCTGCGCCCGCCGCGCAGCAGGCACTCGGCCTCCAGCCCCTTGAAGCGGCTGGTATTGTAGCGGCGGTCACCCACGGAGATCGGCCTCACCCGGCGGCGGCTCTTCTCGTCGGCCGCCTTCAGGTAGGTTATCTCCAGGCAGCGGCCCTCCGCTATGGCCAGCTCTATCACGCGGATCTTCTCCTCCAACGGCATGGCCTGCTCGCTGGCGCCGTACTGCCGGGAGGTCACGTAGCGCACCACGCGGCGGTCGGCCCGCACGTCGGAGGCGCGCACAGGCCGCGCCAGCGACAGCCCCTCCAGCGAGGCGCAGCGGCTGAGCGCCACGTAGGACTGGCCCGGCGCGAAGGCGCCGCGGCCCAGGTCTATAACGGCCCGGTCGAAGGTCTTGCCCTGCCCCTTGTGTATGGTAACGCCCCAGGCCAGCTTCAGCGGGTACTGCCTGAAGGTGCCCACGGTCTCGGAGCGCATGGCCCCGCCGTCGCAGCTGAAATGGAAGAGCTCCCACTCGTAGGGCGGCACCGGCTCCACCAGCCCGTCGGGCAGGCGCACGTGCACGATATCGTCCTCGCCGGGCGCGCCGCGCATGATGTCGGCCACCACGGCCATGGTGCCGTTCACCCAGCGCCCGCCGGGGTCGTTGTTGAGCAGCATCACCTGCGCGCCGGCCTTCAGGCGCAGCTCGGCGTCGGCCGGGTAGGCGTCCGGGCCGAAATCGCCCTTCACCTTCGCGCGGTAAACATGGTCCCGCCCGTCCAGGCGGCTAAGCCTGTCGTGGTTCACCTCGGCCGCGTCGGCGTTGGTGGCGGTAAGGCGCACCACCGCGCCGCGGCGTTCGCCCTCCACGTCGGCGCCCACGCGCGAGTTCAGCGCGTCCAGCTGCGCCTGTGAAACGCTGTTGTTCCTTATGGCGTTCAGTATGTCTATAAAGCCCTGGTCGCGCTGGCGGTAGATCTTCTCCAGCTCCACGTATTCCAGGCCGGCCTCGCCGAAGACCCGGGCGTTGAAGAAGTAGGGGCCCTTGTACAGCGAGGAAAAAAGTTCCCGCTCGCCCTCGGTAACCACCGGCGGCAGCTGGTAGAGGTCGCCGAAGAGCAGCAGTTGCGCCCCACCGAAAGGCCGGCCCGGTTCGCGGCCGTTGAGGCGCATGAAGGCGTCAATGCAGTCCAGCAGGTCGGCCCGCAGCATCGAGGCCTCGTCTATCACTATGGCGTCCAGGCCGCGGTAGGTGTCGGCGTCCTCGCGCCTGGCGCGGCGTACGGTGCCCGGCGTGGTGCCGGGCGCGAAGCGGAAGAAGGAATGCACGGTCTCGCCGCCCACGTTCAGGGCGGCCACGCCGGTGGGGGCCAGCACCACTATCTTCTTGTCGGTATGGGCGCGGAAATAGCGCAGCAGGGTGCTCTTGCCGGTGCCGGCCTTGCCGGTAACGAAGACATTGTTGGAACCGTTCTGCAGCAGGTGCAGCGCGCGGGAGAACTGCTCGTTGAAATCTATCGCTTCTTCCATCAGGTCTATTCTACCATTTAGCCGGAAAAAGCTCCGGCCGCCCGAAGGCGGCCGGAACGTCGGCTGTATACAGCGTTCAGTCGAAGGTGGAGCCGGTGATGGATTCGGTGGCCGCGTCGATGCGGGCCTGGTTCTTCAGTTCGGCGGCCTTGTTGAAGCCGGAGCCTATCTCCTCCATCTGGCCGTCGCCGCGCACGTAGTAGATCTCCTTGGAGCTGATGTCCTTTATGGCGGTGTGCACGGTCCACTTCAGCTGCACCTGCATGGCCGCTATAGGGTCGTCGGAGCTGCCGACATTGGCCACGGTGGAATCCGGCACCTCGGAGGTCAGGCTTACCTTGTAGCCCCAAAGGGTCTCCACGTTAAGGGGTTCCACGGTTACGCCGGTAAGGAACTTACCCTTGCCCTGGTAGTTGCCGCCCCAGGTGTAGTGCACCTGGTAGGTAACTTTAACGACCTGCGAGCCGAAGCCGTTCCTCATCGAGAAGCTGTACTTGGCGGTGGCGGGGCGGCTCCAGCCCTGCAGCTGGGTCCAGTGGCTCATGCCGTAGGGCACCGCATTGGCGTAGTTGGTGGTAATGTTGACCACCGGCTGGTTCTTCTCTATGATGGTCCAGATCTTGTCCACCAGGTTGACTATATTGTCCAGCGTGCCTATGGCCTCGTTGACCTGGCCGAAGTTCATGTCGAACTTGGCGGCGGCGGGCAGGGCGGCGGAAGTGTCGGCGGGGAGCCTCTCCGTCACTATGGAAGCCTCGCTCACGTCGAAATACCGGGGATCGGTGACGTCCTCGGCGGAAACACGGCCCACGAACAGCGCGGTGGCGGCTACGGTTAAGGAGAGGAGTTTATACATGATCGTTATCCTTTTACCATTACCAGCGTTTGTCTACACTTACAGTTTACCGGAAATATAAAAACCGGTCAGGGGCATTGTACCCACGAGGGCCTAAGTCTTAGGCCCAAATCCACATAGGCCCAAAGGCCTAGGCACGAATAGGACCTTTGGCCCTTGAGCAAAATCAACCTAGCGGCCATCCTATATATGGCAACTGTGTAATCCCCGGGATAGGCCGGGGAGCATCCACCTCCGGACCTTAATCCGGATTCACCACGGTAAGCCGGAGACTTGCGTTAGAGGTGGATATGCTGCCCGTGATACAAAACTCCCCGTTAACCGCAGCCCTCAGGACCGCTATAGCGGCTCTATTCCTTTCTATATCGTTCTCATACTTCGCCCCCTCGGCCTCGGCCCAGGCCTATGTGCAGCTGCAGCAGGCCGCCGGCGTGGAGGAAGGCCCCGAAGTCCCCTCCATAGGCGGCGCCACCATGCTGGCCGCCGCCCCCGGCCTGAACGTCTACTTCGTGAACGTGGGCCAGGGCGACGCGATCTACATAGAGCTGCCCGGCGGCCAGAACGCCCTTATAGACGGCGGCCCCTCCTCCTCCGCCAACGGCCCCCTCGCCAAGTTCCTGGCTGAAAAGAACGTTACCAAGTTGGACCGCGTAGTGCTTACCCACCCCCATTCCGACCATTACAAGGGTCTGCAGTACGTTATTTCCGCCCTGCCGGTGGGTGAGTTCTATGACACCCGCATGAACAACACCGGCACCCAGGCGGACGACAACCTGCGCGCCGCCGCCGCGGAGAAGGGCGCGAAGCCGGTTTACCCGGCCCCCGGCGACAGCTACAGCTGGGGCGGCGCCGCGGTAAAGGTCTTCAACTCCTGCCCGCAGGCCGCCAGCAGCGGCGACGGCAACGTTATTAACGACTGCTCCATAACCATTAGGCTCAGCTACCAGAACACCTCGCTCCTTTTCGTCGGCGACACCGAGGCCGACGTGGAGGCCTCCATGGTGGCCAAGTACGGCTCCGAGCTCCGCTCCGACGTGCTGAAGGTGGGCCACCACGGCAGCGCCTACTCCTCCAGCCAGGTCTTCCTGGACGCCGTACAGCCCAAGAAAGCCTATATAGAGGTGGGCAAGAACAACTACGGCCACCCGGTACAGTCCACCCTTAACCGCATAGCCGCGATGGGGACCAAGATCTTCCGCACCGACCTGGAAGGCACCCTGGAATTCTCCCCCGCCGCGGACCTGGCCCGCTACGCTTATTAACATCTTCCCCCCTCGTTTAAAGCCCGGGCCGCCCCGGGCTTTTTCTTTGCCCTAATAAAGCATAGCAGACGAACCCGACAAGGGCGTGTCGGGTTCCACAAATAAGAAGGCCGCCGTTATTAGCGGCGGCCTTCTTTGAGTCGGGCGTGTATCGGTTACTTGCCCAGCAGCTGGTTCAGCGCGGTGGAGGTCTCGCTGCCGGTCAGCGGGCCCAGGGGCGCGGCGGTCATGTCCACCTTGTACTCGGGCAGCTGGGTGAACACCTCTTCGGAGTTCAGCGCGCGGCCGGAGGGCAGCATGGGGATGACCTGGGTGGTGCAGTGTATGGAACCGCCGGAGACTATGCTCTCGTCGGAGTTCACCGGCACCACGGTATAGCCGGCGGATTCGTAGGCGGCCTTGGCGGCGGCCTCTTCCTGAGGCTTGTTGGAGTAGGACGGTATGATGGCCACGCCGTTCACCACCAGCGAGTTGGTGTAAGTGTACCAGGCGTCGGTAGCCCAGCCCTTAACGGTTATGATCTTGTAGGGCTGGCCGTTGGGGGCCTTGTTGGCCTTGAACCAGGCCATCGCCTTCTCGGTATTGCTCTTGAAGGGCTCGGTGTCGGCCACGCTCAGCAGGACGGTGTTGTCGTCGAGGAGCTTCATGAACATGTCGATGTGGCCGGTGCCGTCGGCGGGCTCGCCGGGGTAGCCGGAGTATTCGAAGGTTATGACCTTCTTGGCGCCGAAGTAGCTCTTCAGCAGGCTGTCCACCTGCTCCTGGCTCTTGTCGGAATTCCAGATGTAGGTGCGCTTGGTGGTAAAGAGGTTGCCCTTGCTGTCCACCATCAGGTTGCCGCCGTCGAGTATCAGCGGCATCTGGTAGACGCCGATGTTCTTGGCCTTGGCGAGCACGGCGGGAACGGCGTCGTCGTTGCGGCGGTACTGGTAGTGGCGGTATATGGTGTCGACTATGCCGGGCTTGTTGCCCTCTATGCCGAACGGACCGTAGTCGCGTACCCACACGCTGTCTATGGGGGCGGAAATGCGGCTGTACTTGCTGGCGGGCACGCCGGAAATGGACGAGGGACCGGCCACGGCCCAGAGCTGGGCCTTGCCGGGGCCGGTGACGGCCTTGGCTATGCCGGTGAGCATGTCCGTATAAGCGGCCCAGCTGATCACCACGGCGCCGGCGGGTTCGTACTCGGCGGGCAGGTGGAAGCCGGACGGGGGCACGGCGCGGGTGGCGGAAATTGCAGGCGGTTTGCCGTCGGCCTTTTCGCGGTTCTTATCCACCCAGTTGGGCAGAGGATTATTGAGGTCCAGGGCGTAGGCCCCGGTGGAGAACATCGTTATCAGCGACAGAGCGGCGAATACATTGCTTTTTTTCATGCAATACCTGCCTTTAGTTTTCCCGCTTAACGCAACGGTATCGGGAATAGTCTATTAAAGTAAGTGGTTTTTAGCATGAGCCAATGGACCTATATGTCCCTAGGCCCTGAGGGGCAGGGGACGCTTTTTACTAATTGACTATTTATCCACAAAAGTCAAATAGTAAAATACGTCCCCTTCTTACCTTACTGGGCCGCGGGGGGCTGAACCGGCTGTACGGCCGGGGCGGGCTGCACCGGGGCGGGGCGGGTGCCCATGCGGGTGGTCCAGGCCGCGCCCAGGCCCACCATGGCGCCGAAGGAACCAAGCATCAGGCCTATCAGCGACAGTATGCCGCCCACTATCGGCACCAGGTGGCCGAGGAAGAGCAGGCCGGCCACCAGGCCGTAACCGGCGGCCACCTTGCCCGGCAGGCCCTGCGGCCCGCCGCGCTTTATGCCGGCAAAGAACCTGTCCTGCAGCAGCACGCTGAAGGCGGCCAGGCCCAGCAGGCCGGCGGCGGCCAGCAGCATCAGCGCGAACGGTATCAGCGGTATGCCCAGTATGGAGACCAGCATCAGCAGCAGGCCGGGGAATATGCAGACCACGATGATCGCGCCTATGCCGCAGCAGCGCCACATGTCGGCCTTCATGGCGGCATGGGCGGCTTCCACGTTCTTGGGGAAGAAGACCGGGGGCAGCAGCATCAGTATCACGCCGGTGACCAGCGCTGAGAAGAAAGCCATCAGGGCCAGGCCGGCCAGGCCGCCGGCCACCCAGCCGGGGACCTCGTTCTTGTTCTCGGCGTAGCGGGAGGCGCGCACGGCGCGGGAGATGTTGCGGCGCAGCGAGCCCAGGTTCATGTTGTTAACGCTGCCCTTGTGCACGGCCTTGTCGCCGGTTATCACGGTGCCGCCGAAGGAGGAGATGTCCCCGTCCACTTCGCCGGAACCGGACAGCGTCACCTTGCCGCCCACGCTGGATACGTCGCCGCTCACCTTGCCGGTAACGTCCACCGACCCGCCCACGCTGGACACGTCGCCGCGCACGGCGCCGGGCACGGCTACCGCGCCGCCCACGGCGGACACGTCGCCGTTCACCACGCCGGTAACGGTGACGGGGGCTTCCTCAAGCGCGGCCACGCTGCCGTTCACCACGCCCTTCACGGTTATGGCCTTGTCGGCAACGATGTCGCCCTCGAAGGTCTGGCCTTCCTCTATGACCACTTCCTGGTGGCTGACGGCCGGGCGGGCCTGGGCCGGGACGGCCAGGGCCGCGGCGGCCAGCGCGCACAGCGCGTACATGTTAAGTTTTTTCATAACCTCTCCTTATATCCTCTGCGCGGCCAGCCGGCCGCTTAAAGTATAGATGACGGCGGCGCTTACGAAAGCCGCCGCGGCGAACTCCTGCCAGGCCGGCACGGGCGCGGCGGCGGCCAGGTCGGCCGCCAGCTGCAGCAGTGCCACGGCCTTGCCGGCCAGCATGGCGCAGCGGGCCGAGGCCAGGTCCAGCGCCCGGCCGAAAGAGCCGGGCTGTATCAGGAAGGCCGCTATGGCCGTCCAGTTGGAACCTATGAGGCCGGCGGCGGCGAAGGCCACCAGCGCGCTCCAGCCTGCCACCAGCAGTTCGGCCGCGCCTATCAGGCCGGCCACCGGCGAGGACTGTTCCTTCGCTATGGCCGCCATCACCCTGGCGCTGAAGCCGGCCCGGGGGCCGCGGTAAGGCAGCGCCCTTATGGCTTTGGCTATATTATCGCTTCCGTTCTTCATAGGTCCTCACTCTATATACGGGCCGGGGCCCGCAACGGTTGCAAGTTTTTCCTTTATCATGGCCCTGGCCCTGAAAAGCCTGGCCTTCACCGTGCCCTCCGGCACGCCCAGCACCCGGGCTATCTCCGCCGGGCCCAGGTCCTCGCGGTACTGCAGCAGCAGCACTTCGCTGTAGAGCGGCGGCAGCGAGGCCAGCAGCGCCTCTATGCGCGCCTCGTCCAGCGCCTCGCCAACGGTATCATCTACCGCCGGGGCCTGGTCCGGTATATCGGGGAAGTCCTCTTCATCTATGGAAACATTGCGGCCGCCGGCGCGCAGGACGTCCATGCAGGTATTGTGGGCTATGCGGAAAAGCCAGGGGGCGAAGGGCTGGGCCTTATTATAGGAAGGGAGAGCGCGGAAAGCCTTTACGAAAGTCTCCTGCGCGGCCTCCTCGGCCGCGGCCTCGCCGCCCAGCAGCCGCAGCGCGAAACTGTATATCCTGTCCTGGTAAAGCTCCACCAGCCCGGAGAAGGCTTCGTTGTCCCCTCCGAGGCAGCGCTCTACCATTCCGGTTTCGGCTGTTCCCATCTCTTTATATACGGCCGGGCGGCCGCGGCGGTTGCGTCACTCCACCCACTGCCTGCCGCAGAGGCCGCGGAAAGGGCAGCCCTCGCATTCGGCCTCGTCGGCGGCCGGCCTGAAAGGCAGGGCCGGGTCCAGTATCTCCTCGAGCAGCGCGGTAATGGCGGCCTTGTAGCCGGCGAACACGGCGGCCTTGTCCGGCGCCTTCCTGTTGCGCTCCCGGTAAAGGGTCTCCTCGTTTATGTTCTCCGCGCCCAGCAGCATCAGCGAGGCGTCCAGCCCGGCGGGCGAGGCTATGCCGTTGGCGCCCATATAGGCCAGCACGTAGAAAGGCAGCTGCACCGACTTCAGCGTTGAAGGCCAGGCCGCGCGGTCGGCCGGGTCGAACTTCTGCCAGTTGGGCACGGCGGCCGTGGTGCCGGTCTTGTAGTCCACCACGTGCACGGTGCCGCCGCGGCTGTCTATGCGGTCGGCCCTGCCCTTCAGCCGTACCGTGCCGAAGCGCGTGGGCAGCCCGGTCTTCAGCTCGGTCTCGCAGGCCAGCACGGTAACGCCGGCCAGCTCGTCGCGGTGGTAGTCCAGGATATCGGCGAGCCGGCGCTCCACCTGGCGCTTTATCAAGTACTCGAAGCCGGCGTTGTGGCCCTTCAGCTTCTCGTCGAAGACGGCGCGCGCGGCGTCGCGCAGCTCGCCGTAGTCCTTCTCCGCTATTACCAGCGGCCGGCCCAGGCGGGCCTTGAAAAAGCGCTCAAGCACGTCGTGCACTATGGTGCCGATGTCGCGCTGCTCTATCTCGCCGGAGATCTCGTCCTTCTCGCGGAGGCGCAGCGCGTACTGGTGGTAGAAGCGCAGGCCGCAGGCCAGGTAGGTGTCCAGCGCCGACGGCGAGAACTCGCGGCCCCTGAGCGCCTCGGCGAGGCCGGCGGGCTTTGCCACCGGCGCCGGGTCCGCCTGCGAGAAGGCCACGCGCAGATGCACCTCCTGCTCCGCCGGGCGGCCGCCGCCGCGCTCCAGTTCCCAGGCCAGTTTCTCCACGAAGGGGCTGCGCTCCTTGTCGGCCGAGTCGCGGTAGAACAGATGCACCTCGCCGGCGCCGCCGGCCAGCGCGTGGAAATGGTAGCGGGCCAGCGCCTCGCGCGCCTTGTAGGTGGAGAGGCCCAGCCCCTCGCGCACGCCGTGCGGCAGCACGGTGTCCTCCTTGCGCGCCGCCGGCAGCACGTCGGCGTTGGCGTCCAGGAAATACACCCGGTCGAAACTGAGGCCGCGGGTCTCCAGAAAGCCCAGCACCTGCAGGCCCTTCAGCGGCGTGCCGGGGAAAGGGTAGCTGGCGCCCTGCAGGAAATTCTTGAGGAACTTGAAATAGCCCGACGGCGAGGAGAAGCGCTCGCCGGCCAGCCGGCAGCCGCGCATCTCCACTATGCTCTCCATGGCCTTCTCCACGAAGGGCGCCCAGTAAGGGTGCAGCGGCGCGGTGCTGTTGGCCGAGATGTACGAGACCAGGTCCAGCAGGCGCCCGGCGAAATCGGCTATGGTGCCCAGTTCTTCAAAAGGTTTTATAAGGGCACGGTGCACGGCCGACAAATGGGCGCGCACCTTGGCTGCGTCGGCCTTCAGGCCGTAATCGGCCAGCCGCCCGGACGCGGCCTCCAGCAGCGCGGCGTCGTTCTCCACGGATTCCAGCTTCAGGTACTTGTCGCTGCGCTCGGCCAGCCGCCCGGCGGCCTCCTGGAAGACCACGCGGGAGAACTCTGCCGAACCTTCCAGCTTCAGGTTCTTCACATAGGGATGGAAGACGAACTTCAGGTAGTCCGGCGCGAAATAGCCGGCCTCGCCGCGGCGGTCCAGCAGGTCGCCCAGCGCGTCCAGCAGGGCGTACACCGGCGTGGCGGTAAGCGGGTAACCCATGGACACGTTGTACTCGGCGCCCGGCGGCAGCGCGTGCTCCAGAAGCGGGAACAGCGCCGCCGGCTCGGGCAGCACTATCACGTCGCCGGGGCCCGGCTTCTTAAGGGCGCGCGCCAGGCTGAACACCTCGCCGTGCAGGTCCGGCGCCTTGTAGAAATGCAGCTTCGCCGGCGGCGGGGCCGGCGGCACGCGCGGCACCGGGCCGAGGAAGGAGAACTGCTCTTCCAGGCCGGGGCCGGCCTCCAGCAGCACCTCGGCGCCGCGGGCGTAAAGGGCCTTCATGATGCGCTTCTCGCTGGCGGTAAGGGCGTAGAAACCGGCGAAGATCACGCGGGGCCGGCGCTCCGCCAGCTCGCCGGCGGCGGCCGCGACCTGCGCGTACTTCATGGCGCGGGTAAGCAGGCCTTCGCCCTCCAGCTCGCGGTAAAGCCCGCCGTAAAGGCGGCTGAAACCTTCCAGTTTCTTTATGAACGAAGAGGTGCGCAGGTCCTGCGGCAGTATGGCGTCGTAGGCGGCCAGGTCGCGCTCGGTCTTAAGCTCTATCTTGAGCTCCTCGAAATCCCCCGCCAGCTTCAGCGCCCAGGGCAGGAAAGCCTCCAGCCCCATCTCACCGGGGTCGCGGGCTATCACGCCGCAGAGCTCTTCCTTCAGCCGGGCGTACATCAGGCCGGCCAGGTCCAGCGACGAAGCCGGGGTCCCTTTTATGCCAAGGTCGACGGCGGCCTGGCCGATGAAGTCGTCCATGGACAAAAGCCGCGGGGCTTCCAGCGCCGAGCCTTTTTGCTGCGCCAGCCACCGGCGCAGGAAATGCGCCGGCCGCTTGCCGGGGAACACCACCACGCTATCGGCCGCGGCGCCGCCGGCGAGCAGCAGTTCGCCCGCCTTCTCCACAAGGCTCTCGCCGGGTTTGATAACGTGTATGGCCATTTAGAACTGGTATGAGAGCGACACCGGGCGGCGCGTGCCCAGTTCGCCGGCAGTCTCGAAGCCGAAGTCGAAAGTCCAGCGGCCGCGCTTTATGCCGAAGCCGAAGGTGGCCCCCTCCTCGTCGCGCGAGAACAGGTAGCCGCCGCGCAGGCTCAGCGTCACGCCGTAGGGCAGGGCCATGTTGGTCTCCAGGCCGGACTGCAGGCGCGAGTCCTCCTTCACGGTCTTGCTCCAGTCGGTGGTCACGATGAATTCCGAATAGGTGATGTCGGCCGACGGGTCCATGAAATTGGGCTTGCCCGGCACCAGCTTCCAGGCCAGGCCGGCGCGCAGCGTGCGCGGGGCCGGGTCCGAGGCGTCCTCGAACTTCATGCCCTGCCCGGCGTTCATCAGCGAAGCGCCGGCGCTGAGGCCGTGACCTATCAGGTACATGGCGCCGGCGTCGAAGTTGACGGACGCGGCCGAGGCGGCCTCGGCGAGCTCTATGGAGGCGCGCTTCACCGTGGCGCCCACGGCCAGCCGGGGGATGGGGCGGTAAGCCGCGGACAGCATGGGCACCTGGTCCAGCTCGGCCGTAACGTTGCCCGACGTGCCGTCGGAGAGATTAAGGCCCATGGAGCCGGAGTTGTAGTAAAGGAAGGCCGGGGTTATTACAAAGCCCTTCACCGGGACAGGCGCGGCCACCAGGCCGTAGCCGCCGACGAGGCCGTTCATGTAGGCCGCGTAGGGGCGCGGCGCGGTTATGAAAGCGAGGCCGGCCGGGTTGTACATCAAGCCCTCCGGGTCGCCGGGCACGGCGGCGAAGGCGCGGCCCATGGCCGACGAGCGGGCGCCCACCGGGCGGTTGAGCACCGGCGCGGCGGTAAGGCCGCTGTCGGCGGCGGCATAGGGACAAGCCAGCGAGACCAGAGTTAAGGCGGCGAGGAGGGTCTTCATTTTATAAGCACCACCTTCTCGGTGCGGCCCACGCCGGGGCCGCGCACCTGCACTATGTACATGCCGCTCGCGGCCATGCGGCCGCCGTCGGCCGCGCCGTTCCAGGTGTAGGTGGCCGGGCCCGCGGCCACCGGCCCGTCGTAAAGGTTGCGCACCAGGTCGCCGTTCGGGGTGTAGATCTTTATCGACAGGTTGCCGGAGCGCAGCGCGGTGACGTCCAGTTTGCAGGAGCCGCCCTTGAGCGGCCTGAACAGATTGTCGGTCACCTTCACCAGGTTGGCGGAACTCATCACGAAATAGTCGAAGGTGCGGCTGGCCGCGGAGCCCGCGATGTTCCCGACGTAGACGCCGGTATAGTCGCCGGCGTAGTTATTGCTGTTGGGCACGGTGGCCGGGCCGAAGCTCGACGAGGCGCCGTAATAGTCCCCGGCGTTGGCCGTGCCGAAGGCCTCTATCTCCTCCAGGCCGTCGGCCTCCATCAGCCGCAGCAGTTTATGGGACGTATAGGAATTGTCGTAGAGGAAGTCGGTGCCGGTGCCGTCAAGCCGGGCGTCCAAATGCCAGATCAGCAGTCCGCTCGACGGGTACGTGGTGTCGTTGTTGGCCTGGCCGCGGTTCTGCGCCATGAAGTACTCGGCGAAGATCTGCCCCGCCACGGAGTCGGGCATCAGCTTCACCGCGTCGGGGTAGGCGTCGGCTTCGCGCAGCGTGCCAGACAGCGCGCCGGAGGCCGCGTTCACCGGGGTCAGCCAGTCCAGCATGAACTTGCTGAAGCAGTTGTGGTCGCCCCAGTTGGAGTCCATCATGTCCAGCCCGCCCACGCCGCCCTGCGGCCCGACGGTGATGTCGTAATCGTAATAGTCCGGCAGGCCCAGCGCGTGGCCGGTCTCGTGTATGAGCACCAGCGGGTCGAAGGCGCCGCCGGACGGATTGGACTCCCACTGCCAGGAATACTTGCCCAGCGTCTTGCCGTCTATGGTGTAGGCGGTGTCGGTGAACCAGGTCTGGTAGCCCCACCAGAAATTGGCCCAGCCGTTGTCCGGGCCGGTCCAGATCACGGCGAAATACTCTATCTCGCCGTCGCCGTTATTGTCGTACTGCGAGAAATCGTGGCCCTGCAGGTCGAAGTAGGTTATGGCCTGCTCTATGAGCGCCTCGCGTCCGGCGGTGGTCTCGGCTATGGTGGTGCGGGCCACGCCGGGGTTGAACCAGCCCAGCGTCGAGCCGCCCAGCGTCAGCAGGCCGTACGACGAGCGGCTGTAGAAGTTGGTAAGGCTCTCGTAGGGATAGCCGCCTGCGCCCGCGCCGAAGATCTGCGTGTTCACCGTCGTGGAGGAATTGGTGTGCGCGTAGTCGGTAAAGTCTATCAGCAGCACGAACATCTTGGGCGTGCCGGTGCTGGGCAGGCCGGCCCACGCCGAGGGCGGCGCCATGGTGGCGGCCTTGGCCGGGCTGTAGCCCTGCCGCACCAGGTCCCGCACGGCGAGG
This sequence comes from uncultured Elusimicrobia bacterium, assembly GCA_937870775.1. Taxonomy (GTDB): domain Bacteria; phylum Elusimicrobiota; class Elusimicrobia; order Elusimicrobiales; family UBA9959; genus UBA9959. The sequence continues at coordinate 152 of CALMZU010000276.1, read as the reverse complement.
TTGTGCTTAAGCCGCGACACCGCGCCGGGCGCGAAGCGGTTATTGCCTATTTTCCTGGCGAAGGCCTGGCGCGCGGCCAGTGTGCCGTCGGCCTTATAGGCCTCCAGCTGCCCGGCGCGCGGCCTCTCCATCGCCGCCAGCGGCGCGGCCGC
>CALMZU010000275.1 GCA_937870775.1 uncultured Elusimicrobia bacterium | reverse complement strand
GCGGCGCAGCGCTGGGTGATGGCCGCGGGCCTGGTGTACGGCATAGGCACCGGCGAGGCCAGGGACGCGCTGGAGGGCCTGGCCGCCAAGGCCAAGGCGGAGAAGGACTACTACCAGGCGATATACGATTACAACATGGCCCGGGCCGACCTGGCGAAAGCCTGCGGCCTCGACGGGCTGGACAACTGATGAGCAACACTGTAAAACGCGCGGTGGATTTCATAGGGCGGCATTTCCTGGCCGTGGCGCTGGCTTACGCGGTACTGGCCGGCGTGTCGGCCTATTTCGCCTCGCGCCTCGGGTTCGAGTCGGACTTCGAGTCGCTGCTGCCGCGCAGCTTCGACAGCGTGAAGGCCTTGGACGACATAACCGGCGAGTTCGGCGGCACCGGCTACCTGGTGCTGGTGGTGAAGTCCGACGACCTGCCCAGATCCAAGGAGTTCTCGGCCGCGCTGGTGGGGGAGCTTGAGAAACTGCCAGAGGTGAAGTACGTCAACTGGCGCCAGCCGAAGCAGTACTTCGACGACAGGCGCCTGCTGTACATGGACCTGGCCGACATACGCACGGTGCGCGACCGGGTAAAGAAGAAGATAGATTTCGAGAAGCGCAAAGCCAACCCGCTCTTCATAGACCTGCTCGACGAAGATTACAAGCTGGACCTCTCGGACATAGAGAAGAAGTACGAGGGGAACGACGTGTTCCGCGACTACTACGTGAGCACCGACGGCAAGGAGCTGGTGCTGCTGCTGAAGCCGTCGGGACTCGCCGGCAACCTGGCCTTCTCGCGCAAGCTGGTGGCCGACGCCGAGGCCGCGGTGGCCCGCGTGAACCCGGCGGCCTACCACCCGTCGATACAGGTGTCCTACACCGGCCGCTTCAAGAAACAGATAGACCTTAACGACCAGCTGCAGCGCGACCTGACGCTGACCGGCGGCGGCTCGCTGGCGCTGGTGATACTGCTCCTGGTGCTGTACTTCAGGCAGGTGAGGCCGCTGCTCCTTATAGTGCTGCCGCTCTCGGCCGGCCTGCTGATAACCTTCGCCGCGGCCTGGTTCGCCGTCGGCTACGTGAACATCATCAGCGCCTTCCTTATATCGATACTGATGGGCATCTCGGCCGACTACGGCATAGTGCTCTACAGCCGCTACCTCGAGGAACGGCTGCGCGGCGCGGACCCGGCGGCCGCCGTTTCCGCCACCATAAGGAACACCTGCGAGCCCATCTTCCTCAGCGGCCTGACGACGGGCCTGGTGTTCTTCAGCCTGATGCTGGCCGAGTTCAAGGGCTTCTCCCAGTTCGGCCTCATAGCCGGGATGGGCGTGTTCCTGAACATGCTGGTGTTCTTCACGCTGTTCCCGGCGCTGGTGCTGCTGTTCGAAAAGTTCCGCCCGGCGAAGATCAACCCTTCGGCCTGCTTCGCGTTCAAGCCGGTGCGCGGCGCCTTCTACATACCGGTGCTGATAGCCGCCGCCGTGATGACCGTCTACGCGGCCGCGCAGGTAAAGCATTCCTCCTTCGAGTACAACTTCAGCAAGATACAGGGCTCCAACATCCCGTCGTTCAAGCTGGACGAGCGGGTGAACAAGATCATAGGCACGTCGCTGACCCCGGACCTGGCGCTGGTGAACGACATGAGCGAGGCCCGCGCGGTCTCGCGCCTCCTCGACGAGAAGGAGAAAGCCCCGGGCACCACCATAGCCAGCCACGCCTCGCTGCTCACCTTCCTGCCCGAGCAGGAGGCCGAGAAACGCGCCGCGCTCAAGGAGATCCGCCGGCTCCTGGACGACAACCCGATGGGCTCGCTGAAGGGCGAGCAGAAGAAGAAGCTCGACGACGTGAAGCGCCTGCTGGTGCCGCCGCCGGTGAGCCGCGCCACGCTGCCGCCGGAGATCAAGCGCCTCTTCGAGGGCGCGAGCGGCCGCCCGGCCGTGCTGATCTTCCCCAAGATAGACCTGGCCGACGCCGAGCTGGTGCGCAAATCCTCCGACGAGATACGCGACCTGAAGATACCCGGCCGCACGGTGCACCCGTGCAGCGAGTCCATCATCTTCTCGGACATACTGAACATGGTGGAGCGCGACGGGCGCAAGATAATGCCGCTGGCGCTGCTCCTTACCGCGGTGCCGGTGATGCTGGCCTACCGCCGGCCCAAGCCGATAATGCTGGTGCTGGTGCCGCTGTGCGCCGGCTTCCTGTGGATCTTCGGCGTGATGGCGCTGTTCGGCCTGAAGTTCAACTTCTTCAGCGTGATCATGCTGCCGCTGGTGTTCGGCCTGGGCGACGACTACGCCGAGTACATCTACGGCCGCTACAAGGAGGAAGGCCCCGGCTCGGTGCACTTCGTGCTGACGCATACCGGCCCGGCGGTGGCCTTCTCGGCGCTGACCACGTTCATCGGCTTCGGCGCGCTGCTGTTCGCGCGGCACAACGGGCTGGCCAGCATAGGCATAATGGCGGCCATAGGCATAGCCTGCGTTTTCGGCGCGGCCGTCATGCTGCTGCCTTCCCTCATCGTCATAATGGAGAAACTGGAGAAAAGAAATGGCCAGGAAGCTTGACCCTTACATAGAGCGCGCCTTCGCGCCTTTCGGCCCGGCCCTGAAAGCCGCCGGCGTAACGCCCAACCAGCTCACGATGCTCGGCGTGGTACTGTCGTTCGCCGGCGCGGCCGTGGTGGCCTCGGGCCGGCTCAGGACCGGCATGCTGATACTCATCTTCACCTGGCTCTTCGACGTCGTCGACGGGGCCTACGCCAAGTTCTCCGGCCAGGTCAGCCGCTTCGGCGGCTTCCTGGACTCGGTGATGGACCGCTATACCGAAGGCGTCATCTTCGTGGCCTTCGCCTACTACTACGCCTCGCGCGGCGACGCGCTGATGGCGGCGGTAACGGTGTTCGCGCTGATCGGCGCCGCGGCCGTGTCGTACGCGCGAGCCCGCGCCGAGAACGAGATAGACGGCCGCTGCGACGTGGGCGTGGGCGCCCGCCTGCCGCGCCTCGTTATACTGGCGGTGAGCACCATACTCTGGACGCCGGCGCCGGGCATAATAGCCGTGCTGGCGCTTTCGCATTACACGGTGCTGCAGAGGATAATTTTCACCCGCCGCGCTCTGGAAGCGCGGGGGGGACAGGATCGGTAATCCAGGAGGACGACAAAAAAATGAAAAAGACCAAGATAGCGCCGGCCAAGGGGAAGCTCGGCGTTCTGATACCGGGCTTCTGCGGGGCCATCTCCACCACGCTGATAGGCGGCATAGAGGCCGTGAAGGCCGGCGAGGGCCAGGCTATAGGCTCGCTCACGCAGATGGGCCGCATACGCCTGGGCAAACGCACCGAGAAGAAGAACCCGCTGATAAAGGACTTCGTGCCGCTGGCCGACCTTAACGACCTGGTCTTCGGCGGCTGGGACATCTTCGACGAGAACCTCTACCAGTCGGCGCTCAAGGCCGCGGTGCTGAGCCGCCCGCAGATAGAGAGCCTGCGCGGCAAGCTGGCCGCGCTGCGCCCGATGAAGGCCGCGTTCGACCGCCGCTACGTCAAGAACATCACCGGCCCCAACGTGAAGAAGGGCAAGAACAAGTACGAGCTGGCGATGCAGCTCGTCGAGGACATAAAGGCCTTCAAGAAGGACAACGGCCTGGACCGCGCCGTGATGATCTGGTGCGCCTCCACCGAGACCTACATAGCCCCGAACGACGTGCATATGAGCATAGCGAAGTTCGAGAAGGGCATGAAGGCCAACCACCCGGCGATCTCCATGTCCACGCTGTACGCCTACGCGGCCATAAAGTGCGGCGTGCCGTTCATCAACGGCGCCCCCAACCTGAGCTGCAATATCCCGGCCCTGGTCGAGCTGGCGAAGAAGAGCGGCGTGCCCGTGGCCGGCTCCGACTATAAGACCGGCCAGACGCTGATGAAGACCATCATCGCCCCCGGCCTGAAGGCGCGCGCCCTCGGCATACGCGGCTGGTTCTCCACCAACATCCTCGGCAACCGCGACGGCGAGGTCTTAGACGATCCCGCCTCGTTCAAGACCAAGGAGGTCAGCAAGCTCTCCGTGCTGGACAGCATACTGCACCCCGAGGTCTACCCCGAGCTCTACAAGGACCTGTACCACAAGGTGACGATAAACTACTACCCGCCGCGCGGCGACAACAAGGAAGGCTGGGACAACATCGACATCTTCGGCTGGCTGGGCTACCCGATGCAGCTGAAGGTGGACTTCCTGTGCCGCGACTCCATACTGGCGGCGCCGCTGGCGCTGGACCTGGTGCTGTTCATGGACCTCGCGAAGCGCGCCGGCATGGGCGGCACGCAGGAGTGGCTGTCGTTCTTCTTCAAGAGCCCGATGCACGCGCCGGAGGTTTACGCCGAGAACGACCTGTTCGTGCAGCTGGAGAAGTTCGAGAACAACCTGAGGAACATGATGGGCGAGACGCTCATCACGCACCTCGGCACGGAATACTATAAGTGACGGTACAAGGACTGCCACCGGGGCCGGAACGCAAAACCGGCGTCTCGCACACCGTGCTCGCGCCTCCCCGTCTCGGCCCTCGCGCTTACGCAAGCTCGGGCCTCCGACAGGGTTTTGC
>CALMZU010000274.1 GCA_937870775.1 uncultured Elusimicrobia bacterium | reverse complement strand
ACGAACTGCATACAGAAGCCGCGCGACACCTACAAGGCCCGCATCTTCACCAGCGGCCTGGTGCAGTGGCCCGGCGTGCCGCATATAGCGGACGGGGATTTCTCCCCCGCCGTCAAAGCGGCGCTGGAGGCCCCCGGCTTCGCCGAGGACGGCGACCCCAAGACCATAACCGTCGGCTTCGGCCACGGCGCGGTAATGGGCGTGGCCGGCGCGGTGATAGACGCGGTGAAGGCCGGCAAGATCAGGCGCTTCTTCCTGGTCGGCGGCTGCGACGGCGCCAAGCCCGGCCGCAACTACTACACCGAGTTCGTCGAGAAGGCCCCCAAGGACACCGTCATACTGACGCTGGCCTGCGGCAAGTTCCGCTTCAACAAGATGGAACTGGGCGACATAGACGGCATACCGCGCCTCCTGGACATGGGCCAGTGCAACGACGCCTACTCGGCCATACAGGTTGCGCTCGCGCTGTCGAAGGCGTTCAACGTCGGCGTCAACGAGCTGCCGCTCTCGCTGGTGCTCAGCTGGTACGAGCAGAAGGCCGTCTGCATACTGCTGACGCTGCTGTTCCTCGGCATAAAGAACATCCGCCTCGGGCCTACGCTCCCGGCCTTCGTTACGCCGGCCGTGCTGAAGGTGCTCGTGGAGAAGTTCAACATCATGCCGGTGACCACGCCGGAGAAGGACCTGGCCGCCATCCTTAAATAGGCGGCAGGCAGGGCAAGGGTGAGGAGATAGCGGCGGAGGACGGCCTCCGCCGCGGCGGCCGGGAAAGAAGGTACAATGAGGCCTACAAGGGAATACTTCGAGAGGGTATACGATGAGTTCAATAAACCGGAGTTCATACACCCCGACCCGCTGGAATTCGTCGGCCGCTACAAGGCGCCGTCCGATCGGGAAGTCGCCGGGCTCGTTGCCGCCTGCCTCGCCTACGGCAAGGTCGGGCAGATCCTCGCCAGCGTCGAAAAAGTCCTCGCCCCCATGGGCGGGTCCCCGGCGGCATGGCTGAAGCGCGCCGACCGCGCTGCGCTTAAGAAAACCTACGCCGGCTTCAAGCACCGCTTCACCACCGGCGCCGAGATGGCCGTATTCACGGCGAACATCGGCAAGGCGCTGCGCGAGAACGGCTCGCTCGAGGCGCTGTTCCTCAAGGGCTACCGTCCAGTGGAACCCACCGTCGAGGAGGCGCTGTACTGCTTCGTGGACGCCTTCAACGCGCTGGGCTGCGCGCCTTCGCTGACGCCGTGCCCGGAGCACAAGAGTTCTTTCAAGCGCGTTAACCTGTACCTGCGCTGGATGGTCAGGAAGGACGCGGTTGACCCGGGCGTTTGGAAGGGTGTGTCCCCCTCCAAGCTCATCGTTCCGCTGGACACGCATATGCGCCAGGTGGCCATGGGGCTTGGCATGACGCGCCGCAAGGACACGTCGATGAAGACCGCCGCCGAGATAACGGCATTCTTCAGGAAGATAGAGCCGGCCGACCCTGTGAAATACGATTTCGCGCTGACCCGCGCGGGAATACGGGGAAATAACGCCCGTATTTTGTAGAATGATGTAAGTTCTCTGCGCCGGCCGGGTACCGGCGATAATAACAACTCAAGGAGACTAAAAACATGAACATTAAGGGTTCCAAGACCGAGAAGAACCTGCTCACCTCTTTCGCCGGTGAATCGCAGGCCCGCAACCGCTATACCTACTTCGCCAGCGCGGCGAAGAAAGAAGGCTACGTGCAGATCAGCATGGCCTTCGAGGAGACCGCCAACCAGGAGAAGGAGCACGCCAAGCGCATGTTCAAGTTCCTCGAGGGCGGCGACCTGCAGATAACCGCAACCTTCCCCGCCGGCGTCATAGGCGACACGAAGGCCAACCTGAAGGCCGCGGCCGGCGGCGAGAACGAGGAGTGGACACACATATACCCCGACTTCGCCAAGACCGCCCGCGAGGAAGGCTTCGAGCCAGTGGCCAAGATGTACGAGGCCGTCTGCGTTGCGGAGCGTCAGCACGAGAAGCGCTACCTCGGCTTCCTCAAGGACCTCGAGGAAGGCAAGATGTTCAAGAAGGACAAGAAGACCGCCTGGCGCTGCATCAACTGCGGCTACGTGCACGAGGGCGACGCCGCCCCCGAGAACTGCCCGGCCTGCGCGCACCCCAAGGCCTACTTCGAAGTGCTGGCCGAGAACTGGTAAGAATATTATCATGGACGAGAATAGCGAGAAAGAGACCAAGGCCGCGCCCCGCACCGTCACGATGCAGGGCCGCCCGATGACCCTCGTCGGCGACGAGCTGAAGCCCGGCATGCAGGCGCCGGACTTCAAGGTGACGGACAACGACATGCTGCCGATGAAGTTTTCCCGCACCTACGGCGGCAAGGTGGCCGTCATCAGCGTGGTGCCGTCGCTCGACACCCCGGTCTGCGACCTGCAGACCCGCCGCTTCAACAAGGAAGCCGAGGCGCTGGGCCCCGACGTGGGCATACTGACCGTCAGCATGGACCTGCCGTTCGCGCAGAAGCGCTGGTGCGGCGCGGCCGGCGTGAAGGCAGTGCGCACGTTCTCGGACTACCAGAAGGCCGAGTTCGGCAAGGCCTACGGCGTGCTGATAAAGGAGCTGCGGCTCCTCGCCCGCGCGGTGTTCATCGTGGACAAGGACGGCGTGGTGCGTTACGTACAGCTGGTGCCCGAGGTGACGAAGGAGCCGAATTACGACGAGGCCCTCGCCGCCCTGCGCGCGCTGGTATAGGATCTGAAGGGTTAAGGAGGTTAACATGGCTGAAAGAAGACAGGTATACAAATGCGAACTCTGCGGCAATATCGTGGAGGTTCTTCACGGCGGCGAAGGCACGCTGGTCTGCTGCGGTCAGGACATGAAGCTGATGAAGGAGAATACCACCGACGCGGCTAAGGAAAAGCACGTGCCGGTCATAGAGAAGACCGACAAGGGCATAAAGGTGAAGGTCGGCTCCGTCGCTCACCCGATGGAGGAGAAGCACTTCATAGAGTGGATCGAGCTGGTGGCCGACGGCAAGGTGTTCCGCGAATACCTTAAGCCGGGCATGGCCCCCGAGGCTACTTTCTGCCTCTGCTTCACGCCGAAGACCATAGAGGCCCGCGAGTACTGCAACCTGCACGGCCTCTGGAAGGCCTGAATGGCCTCGCTGGCCTACGCCGAGGCGCTCGCCGCCGCGGTCAGGATCGAAGGTAACGGCGCCGCCTTCTACAGGAAGGCGGCCGCCGCGGCCGTAGACCCTGACACGGCGGAGACCTTCGGCACGCTGGCGAAATGGGAAGAGGAGCACCGCGGCTATTTCAGCGCCCTGGCGCTGGAGCTTGAGCAGCGGGAAAGCCTCTTCCTGAACGACCCGAAAGGCGAGTTCGCCTCGCGCGTGCGCGACATGGCCGACGCCGGGGTGTACGACCTTAAGCGGGACGTAGAGGCGTTCTTCGGCGGGCGCCGCTCGCAGCGGGACGCCGTGAAGTTCGCGCTGGGCATAGAGAAGGATTCCGTTATATTCTACCTCGGCCTGCAGGAGGCCATGGCGGACGCCGAAGAATCGTTGAAGGTGGGCGGGATAATAAAAGAGGAGATGCGCCACATCTCCATACTCTCAGCCCTGCTCAAAAGACTCAAGGACTAGGAGGAAACAATGAAAAAATACGTGTGCAAACTCTGCGGTTACATCTACGACCCCGCGGTCGGCGACCCGGACAACAATGTCCCGGCCGGCACGCCGTTCGACAAGCTGCCCGAAGGCTGGGTCTGCCCGGTCTGCGGCGCGGGCAAGGAAGAGTTCGAGCCCGAGAATTAAAGATCAGCGTTCAATAAAGAAGCCGGGGACCTCCCCGGCTTTTTTATTCATATAATGTAAAAGCCGTACGGGGGAAGAATGCCCGACGAAAGAACCACAGGAAATAAAGCGGACGACCGCAAATTCACGCGCCTGGCCTGGGCCCTGGCCGCGGCCCTGCTCACCTTCGCCGTCTTCCTGCCGGCGCTGAATAACGGGTTCGTGGGCTGGGACGACCCGGAGAACCTCCTTCTAAACCCGCATTTCAGGGGCTTCGGCCCCGCGCAGCTCAAGTGGATGTTCACCACCTTCCACATGGGCCCTTACCAGCCGCTGAGCTGGCTGAGCTACGCCGCCGACTACCTGTTCTGGGGACTGGACCCGTTCGGCTACCACCTGACCAACGTAATACTGCACGCCGCCGGCGCCGCCGTTCTCTTCCTGCTGGCGGCGCGGCTGCTGGCCCTGGCCTCCGGAGAGGAAGACAGCCACGGCCTCGCCCTGCCCGCCCTCTTCGCCGCGCTCTTCTTCTCGCTGCACCCGCTGCGCGTGGAATCGGTGGCCTGGGCCACCGAGCGGCGCGACGTGCTGTGCGGCCTGTTCTATATCCTGGCCGCC
>CALMZU010000273.1 GCA_937870775.1 uncultured Elusimicrobia bacterium | reverse complement strand
TCCGAGCGGCCGCGGAGCTTGCGGTGGTAGGTGATGCCGAAGCGGTGGGCCTCGTCGCGCAGGGCCTGGAGCAGCCTGAGGCCCGGGTGCGAGCGGTCCAGGAGCAGCGGCTTGGCGCGCAGGGGGGAGTAGATCTCCTCCAGGCGCTTGGCCAGGCTGATGACCGGCAGTTTCACCTTGGCCGCGGCCATGGCCTTCATCGCCGCCGCCAGCTGCCCCGGCCCGCCGTCTATCACCAGCAGGTCCGGCGGCTCCTCGCCGCGGCGCTTTATCTGCGCGAGGCGCCGGCCCACTATCTCCTCTATCATCGCGAAATCGTTGGAGCCCGAGTCGGTGTTCTCGAACTTTATGCGGTAATGTCTGTAATGGGCCGTGTGGCGCTCGCCGTTGACGAAGCAGACCGACGAGCCGACGGCCTGCCGGCCGAAGAGGCTCGAGGTGTCGAAGGCCTCTATGTGGGCCGGCGGCTTCGCCAGGCCGAGGGCCTCCTTTAGCGCCGTCACGGCGCCGGTGCGGCCCACGGCCTGCTCCATGAAACCCGGCTCCAGCTGACCCACCAGCACCCGCTCCTGCATGTGGTCCAAGGCGCCGAGGAAATCGCGGTACATGGCGGCTTCCTCGTAGGCGAGCCCGGCCGCGGCGGCTTTCATGCGTTCCGTGAAAGCCGCGCGCAGGCGGTCATAATCGCCTTTCAGGAAGTCGGCCACGCGGGAGGCCAGTGCGGCGTAGTCCTTTTTCGATATGCGGCCCGCGCACGGCGCCGGGCATTGGCCGGTGTGGTAGTAGAGGCAGGCTTTTATCTTCTTCTCGTCCAGCGGCTTCGCGAGCGAGAACTCCCAGCGGCAGCGCCGCAGGTTCACGAACTTGATGCGCCACAGGTAGGCCAGCAGCTTTTTCAACGGCTCCACCTTGGGATAAGGCCCGAAGTAGAGGCCGCCGTCCCTGAGCTTGCGGCGGGTGAAGAAGACGCGGGGGAAATCCTCGCGGGTGATCTCTATGTACGGATAGGACTTGGAGTCCTTCCACATCTCGTTGAAGAAGGGCTGCAGCGAATGTATCAGCTGGCGCTCGGTGAGCAGCGCCTCGCGTTCGCTCGCCGAGGCTATGTAATCTATGCGGCGTATCAGCGCCACCAGGTTGGGGATCTTCCAGCGCCGGTCCGACGGGTTCTTCTGGAAGTACTGGCCCACGCGCGCGCGCAGGTCCTTGGCCTTGCCGACGTAGAGCACCGCGCCGGTCGCGTCGCGCATCAGGTAGACGCCGGGCGTGTCTGGCAGATGCGACAGGTCCATCAGAAGCGGCCTCCGGTTATCAGTTTGCGCTCCTCTACCTTGAACGCGCGCAGCAGGCAGAAATAGACGAGGACGGCGGCCGGCACCGCGGCGGCGGTCTGGGCCAGCGGCCCGGCGGCGGCGAGCGCGCGGCACAGCAGCAGGGCCGCCAGGGCCGCGGCTCCGGCGGCGGCGGCCGGCTTAAGGACAGGCAGGTCCGACAGGGGATCGAAGCCCGCGGCGCGGCGCAGCAAAGCGGCGAAGGCCAGCGCGGCGGCCCAGGAACTTACCGACGTGGCGAGCATCAGGCCGCCGGCGCCGAGACCGTGCATGAACAGCGGGCAAAGGGCCGCGTTCAGCGCCAGTTGGACGGTTACTATCAGCAGCGGCGCGCGGCCGCGGCCCATGGCGTACATCGCCGAGGCCGAGACCTTGTTGAAGCCGTAGGCGGGCAGGCCGAGGGCCAGCCAGAACAGCGCGTCGGCGGTGACGCGTGTCTGCTCCGGGGAGAAGCGGCCGTGCTCGAAGAGGGCCGCGCATACCGGCAGCGCCGTGACGGCTATGCCGAGGGCCGCCGGCAGCATCACCAGCCAGGAGGCCGCCATGGCCGGGGCAAGGCCGCGCCTGAAACCGGCGCTGTCGCCGGCCGCTCCCCGCAAGGCCAGTTCCGGCAGCGACACCGAGGCTGCAGCCGCCGCGAAGAGCGAGACGGGGAACTGTACCAGCCTGGATGAATTGTATATGGCCGTCACCGCTCCGGCCGGCAGGAAACTGGCGTATAAGGTGTTGATCAGCATCGAGACCTGGTCCTGCGCCAGCGTGAAGGCGGCCGGCGCCGCGGCCAGGAGCAGCGGGGCCGTGCGCAGGGTTTCGGCAGGGGCGGACAGCGCCGGGCTGAAGCCTTCCTTGCGAAGGGCCGGCAGCAGGGTCAGCGCCTGCAGCAGGCCCGAGGCCGAGGCCGCGGCGGCCAGCAGCACCAGCTTGCCCCGCTCGTCGAGGCCGGGGAAGAGGCCGATGTGGAAGGCCGCGAGCAGCGCTATGACCGCCAGCGAGAAGCTCGCCGCGGTCAGCGCGGGCAGGAAGAAGCGCCGCGCGGAGTTGAGCGCGGCGGTGAACAGGGCCGAGACGTTCACGAAAAGCAGGTGGGGCATCAGCACCGCGGTCAGCAGGGCGGTCAGTTCCAGCTGGCCCGCCGGGCCGGCTTTGAACCCCCAGGCCGCGGCGGAAGCCAGCTGGGCGCGGAATACTATGCCGGCCGCGCAGAGCAGGCCTGAAAGCAGCAGCACCGCGGTCCAGGCCGAGGAGAAGAACCTCCGGGCTCCGTCCCCGGACGCGGCCTTTTCCTTCTCCAGCATGGGGATGAAAACGGCGTTGAGCGCGCCCTCGCCCACCGTGCGCCTGAAGACGTTGACCACGCGGAAGGCCGCGTAATAGGCGTCGGCCAGCGCCCCGCCGCCGAAAAAGGCCACCAGCAGGGCGTCGCGTACGTAGCCCAGGGACTTGTTTATGAGGTTCGCCGCGGTAAGGCCGCCCAGGCCGCGGCTGAACGCTGCCCGGCGGTCGTCAGACTGCGAATTTGCATTTTCACGCATAGAATGCTAGACTATGTCCACTATGGCAAAACTCAAGACCGGAAGGCATACCAGCGCCATTAAAGCCTGGCGCAAATCGGAGAAGCTCGCTTCTAAGAACAGGGGCATAAAGAGCAAGATCCACGACACCTCGAAGGAATTTACCACCCTCGTCGGCAAGAAGGACATGGACAACGTTCAGAAGATGCTGCCCAAGGCCTACGCTCTGCTGGACAAGGCCGCGAAGTCCGGGACTATCCACTGGAAGGCCGCCGCGCGCAAGAAGTCGCGCCTGGCCGCCAAGGTTAAGTCGATAGCCGCGAACCCTTCCGTAAAATAACTTTCTTCAGAGAAAGAACGTGCCCCGGAGCTGTCGGCCGGGGTTTTCGTTTTGCTACTTGGCCGAGACTATCTCGTGCACCAGCTGGCGCAGCACCAGGCCGGGGTCCCTCTTTGAAGAGGACTTCAGCAGCTCCTCTGCCTCGAGGCAGCGCCTGAGGCTCCTGAGCAGCTTCTCCTCCGTGTAGGCGCCCGCGTCGCGCAGCGCCGCGTGGTACTGGCCCGGCGACATGCCGGCCTGGTAGCAGGCCGCCTGGCCGTCGCCCGAGGCCGAAAGCCTCTTCACCTTCAACAGCCTCTCCACCGCGCGCGAGACCTGCGACAGCAGGGCCAGCGGTTCCGCGCCCGAAGCCAGCATGCGCGAGGCCGCGTCGCCGGCCTGCTGGGCCCTGCGGCCGCAGACGGCGTTTGACAGTTCGAACGGGTCGCCGGTGCGGGCGAAGCCGGCCAGCGCCAGCGCGTCCTCGGGCTTGAACATCCGGTTCTGCCCGTGCATGAAAAGTATGATCTTCTCGGTCTCGCCGTCCAGCGTGACCGAATCCGTGCCGAGCAGCTCTATCAGCAGTTCCAGCGCCTCGGCCTCGGCCTTCACGCCCTTGGCTATAAGCGCCCCGTTGACGCGCTCCACGGCCTGCGCCGCCGTCATCGGCGCGAAATCCACCAGCGCGCAGTCCTGGGAGAGCGAGGCGGGTATCGGGTCCTGCTTGCCCTGCGGCCAGTCGGCCAGCACGAGGAGGCAGGCGCTGGGGCAGGGGTCCTCCAGGTAGGCCAGCAGCGCCTTCAGGGGCTCCTTCTTGAGCTTCTCGGCGTGCTTCAGGGCCACGAAGCGTATGTCCGCCAGCATCGGCGCCGTGCGGGCTTCGTCGAGGGCCTGCTCCACGTCCGAGGTCTCCGCGTCGCGCACCGAGAAATTGAACTGTTCCGGCTTGAAGACCGCCTCCAGGCGCTTAAGGGCGGCCTCCTTCATGGCGGTCTCCTCCCCGCAGAGGTAGTAGACCGGGCGGGTCTTCTTCCTGGCCCATTCGTCGGCCAGCGCGCGGGGGGTGAGCGTCTGCATCAGGGTATGGCCAGCGTGCCGGTGGAGGTCTGCACGTCGGGGGGCGGGGGCATTTTCTTGTACGAGGCGCTCGACACCGAGCCGAAGCCCTCCACGGTGCGCAGCACCACGTCCTTCGCGAGTATCTCCCACAGCGCCTCGCGGGCCTGCTCCTCGGTGAGGCCGCCGGGCAGGCTGGCCGCCGAGTACATCTTGGTCACCTGCAGCGCCGGCTCCTCCCAGAGGTAGCGGTTGTACTCGCGGTCCAGCAGGCGCACCGCGGCTATCACGTTGAGCTTGTACATCGTGGGCACAAGGTTCACGTCGTACTGTATGGGCGTAAGTATGTAGTGGTTGATCTCGCCGACCAGGACGCCCTGGGCCGAGCTCTCCGGTGCCACCGAGTATTCCCCGTTCTTGAGGAACTCGTCGACCACCTTGAGCGTCAGCTTCTCCTCCAGGCCGAACTGCTGCGTCTTGTTGGCGAAAGGCCTTACGGCTATCTTCTTTATGTACTGCGGCAGCTTCTGTTCCGCCGGCTTGTAGACGATGTTGCCGTCGGAGCCCATGCAGCCGGCGAGCGCCAGAAGCGCCGCCGCGAACGCAAGTTTCTTCATATGTCCCCCGTGCTTCATATTTCCCCTCATAAGCTTATTTCACCACTATGCTGACCAGGCGCCCCGGCACCACTATGACCTTCACTATGGTCTTGCCGGCGGTGTGCGAGGCCGCGGCCGCGAGGGCGAGGCTCTTTATCTCGTCCTGCGTCGTGGTCTCCTTCACGTGCAGTTTTTCCTTTACCTTGCCGTTGATCTGCACGGGTATCTCTATCTCGCGCGAGGCTATGACGGCCTTGTCGGCCTGCGGCCACGGCTGGGCCATCAGCGTGCCCTTGCCGCCGGAGCGTTCCCACAGCTCGTCGGTGACGTGCGGCGCGAACGGGTGCAGCAGTTTCAGGAAGGTCTCGAAATCCTCGCGGGAGGTCTCCTTCTGCTCGGTGAGGCGGTTCAGGTACACCATCAGCGCGGAGATAGCGGTGTTGAACTTCATCGCCTCCACGTCGGCGGTAACCTTCTCTATCGTCTGGTGGCGCAGTATCAGGTCGGCGCCTTCGGCCCTGGCGTCCGTCAGCGCGGACTGGCGCTCGAGGCCCCAGGCCAGCGCGCGTTTCATGAAGCGGAACACGCCCTCTATGCCGCGGGTGTCCCAGGGCTTGGAATCTTCGAGCGGGCCCATGAACATCTCGTAGAGGCGGAACGCGTCGGCCCCGTAATGCTCCAGCACCTCGTCGGGGTTGATCACGTTCTTCTTCGACTTCGACATCTTCTCGACCATCGGCTTTATGACCTCGCCGTCGGAGGTCTTCGCGCTGCCGTCGTCGGCTATGTCGAGCTCCTTGTAGGTGCGGTACACGCCCTTGGAGTCGCGGTAGGAGTAGGAGAGTATCATGCCCTGATGGACGAGCTTCCGGAACGGCTCCTTCGTGGAGACGTAGCCCAGGTCGTAGAGCACCTTGTGCCAGAAGCGCGCGTACAGCAAATGCAGCACGGCGTGCTCGGTGCCGCCCACGTAAAGGTCCACGGGCATCCAGGCCTTCTCGAGGTCCTTGTCCACGAAGGCTTTGGTGTTCTTCGGGTCTATGTAGCGCAGGTAGTACCAGCAGGAGCCGGCCCACTGCGGCATCGTGTTTGTCTCGCGCTTGGCGGGGCCGCCGCAGACCGGGCACTTCGTGTTCACCCAGGAATCTATGGCCGCGAGCGGGCTCTCGCCGGTGCCGGTGGGCTCGTACTTCTCCACCTCGGGCAGCAGCACGGGCAGCTCGCTTTCGGGCACGGGCACGGTGCCGCACTTGGGGCAGTGCACCAGCGGGAAAGGCTCGCCCCAGTAGCGCTGGCGGGCGAAGACCCAGTCGCGCAGCTTGAAGTTGACCTTGGCCTTGCCTATGCCTTTCTCTTCGAGCCAGGCGGTTATCTTCTTCTTGGCCTCCGGCGTGGGCAGGCCGTCTATGATGCCGGAATTTATCGCGGTGCCGTCCTCGCAGAAGGCGCCCTCGCCCTTCCAGCCCTCGGGGGCTTTCAGCACCTGTATGATGTCGAGGCCGAACTTCACGGCGAACTCGTGGTCGCGGTCGTCGTGCGCGGGCACGGCCATGATGGCGCCGGTGCCGTAGGTTATCAGCACGTAGTCGGCTATCCAGACGGGGATCTTCTTCCCGTTGACCGGGTTGATGGCGTAGGAGCCGGAGAAGACGCCGGTCTTGTCCTTGGCGAGCTCGGTGCGCTCCAGGTCGCTCTTGTTGGCGGCGGCCTTCACGTACGCCTCCACGGCGGCCTTCTGTTCCGGCGTGGTCATCTTCGCCACGAAGGGATGCTCGGGCGCTATCACCATGTAGGTGGCGCCGTAGAGGGTGTCGGGGCGCGTCGTGAAGACGCGCAGTTTCTCGCCGATCGACGGCACTTCGAAGTCCACCTCGGCGCCTTCGCTGCGGCCTATCCAGTTCTCCTGCATCAGGCGCGTGGAATTGGGCCAGTCTATGTCCTTCAAGTCCTCGAGCAGGCGGTCTGCGTAGGCGGTGATCTTGAGCACCCACTGCTTGAGGCTGCGGCGCTCTATCGGCGTTTCGCAGCGGTCGCAGCGCCCCTGGAAGACCTCCTCGTTGGCGAGGCCGGTCTTGCACTTGGGACACCAGTTGATGGGCATCGTGGTCTCGTAGGCCAGGCCCTTCTTGAAGAGCTGCAGGAAGATCCACTGCGTCCACTTGTAGTAGGCCGGGTCGGTGGTGTTTATCTCGCGCTCCCAGTCGTAGCTGAAGCCGAGCGAGTCTATCTGCCGGCGGAAATTGGCGCAGTTCTTCTCGGTGGTGATGCGCGGGTGTACGCCGGTGGCTATGGCGTAGTTCTCGGCGGGCAGGCCGAAGGCGTCCCAGCCCATGGGGTGCAGCACCTCGAAGCCCTTCATGCGCTTGTATCGGCACAGGATGTCGGTGGCGGTATAACCCTCGGGGTGGCCGACGTGCAGGCCGTCGCCCGACGGGTAGGGGTACATGTCGAGGCAGTAGAACTTGGGCTTGCCCGGGCGGCTCTCGGTCCTGAAGGCCTTCATCTCCTTCCAGCGCTTCTGCTGGCGGGCGTCTATCTCCTGGAAGGTTAAAGTTTCGTTATCGGTTTTCACTTGGAAGCCTCCGTCTGCTTGCCGCCCTTCTTAAGGCGGTCGAAGATCACGCTTATCGTGCCGTCGTCTTTGAGTACCTTGTGCTTCGCCGGGTTGGCGCCCTTGGGGACCGGCATCGCGCGGTGCTGGCCCCTGGCGGCGGACGCGTACGACTCTCCGCCGTCGGCGCTGGAGGCCGAGGAGACCTCCTGCCGCTCGTAGTAGATCCTTATCCTGCCCCGGGCCACGTTCACCTGCACCTCGCCGACGGTGCTGGCCGGCTCGGTCAGCGTCACCGTTATATGCGCGGCGTCGCTGGACACCGCAGGCGAGAACTCGGCCGGGTAAAGCTTGGCGTCGGCCCAGCTGGCGTAGGGCTTGTCGAAACGTTCCTTGTCAGCCAGTTTGGCGCTGACCTTGCTGCTCACGGCGTCCATGTCCCGCACCGGGTCGTCGGAGGCGGAGAAGAAGGCCTCGTCGAAGACCGTGTCCAGGTCACCGGGGGTGAGCGGCTTGTCGGAATCCAGCCGTTCGTTCAGTTTGCCTATCATCCCGTCGACGCCGCTTATCACGTCGCCGCCGGGGGCGGTGTCGCCGGCGCGCGCGGGTAAAGCTGGCGCCAGCGCCGCCAGGAGCAGTATCATGGCTTTGCGCATATTTATATATATTTTAACAAATATGCGCGGCCGGAGGGGGAAGGTCAGAGCTTCTTGAGCAGGGCCGCGGTCCTTACGTTCATCGCGCGGCGTTCGGCGGGGGTATGGTCGTCCATGCCGGCCAGGTGCAGCGAACCGTGCGCGGCGAGCACCAGCAGCTCGGTGAGCAGCGAATGGCCCATCTCGCGGGCCTGCCTGGCGGCCACCGGCACGCAGACGTACACCTCGCCCCAGTCGGCGCCGGGCACGGGGGAAGGCGGAAAATTGAAGGCTATAACGTCGGTAAGGCGGTCCTTGCCGAGGAAGCGGCGGTTGAGCTTCTTAATGCCGGGACCGCCGGTGAAGACCAGGTTGACCGGCTTGCGGGCGTTGCGGGCTCCCAGGCCCAGGGCCGCGGCGCGGGCCAGCTGCGCGGATGCCTTTTTTACATCCGCGGGAACTTCGGTCTCGAAGAAAACGTTCACCATGTCAGCCGCGCCCTTCCTGGGCGCCCTCCCATTCGTCGTAGGCCGCCAGTATCTCCTTCACCAGCGGGTGGCGGGCCACGTCGCGGCCGGAGAACTGCACGAACTTCACGCCGTCCACGCCGGCCAGCACCTTCTTTATGTGCAGCAGGCCGGAGCGTTCCTTCTCCTTCAGGTCTATCTGCGTGACGTCGCCGGTGACCACCACCTTGGAATACATGCCCATGCGCGTGAGGAACATCTTCATCTGCTCGGGCAGGGTGTTCTGCGCCTCGTCGAGGATCACGAAGGCGCCGTCGAGCGTGCGGCCGCGCATGTAGGCGAGCGGCACGGTCTCTATCACCTCGTCGGCGCGCATCGCCCGGAAGCGGTCCGGGCCGAGCAGCGCGTAGAAAGCGTCGTAGAGAGGGCGCAGGTACGGGTGCACCTTGTCGGAGATGTCGCCGGGCAGGTAGCCCAGCTTCTCGCCGGCCTCGACGATGGGGCGCGTGAGTATGATGCGTTTTACCTCCTGCGCCTTGAGCGCGCGCAGGGCGCAGACGGCCGCCAGGTAGGTCTTGCCGGTGCCGGCGGGGCCTATGCCCACCACCAGGTCGCGCGAGAGGATGGCTTCGACGTATTTCTTCTGGTTCTCGGTGCGCGGGCGTATGATCTCGCCGTAGTGGGTCTTGAACAGGGCGCCGTCGGGCAGCGGCGGCTCCTCGCCGGGGTGCGCGTCCTCGGGGGCTAGCCTTGCGTTGTAGAAATCCTCCAGGGTCTCGCGCAGCTTCAGCACGGCCTTCTCCACCGCGGCGCCCTGGCCCTTTATCGTCAGGTCGGCGCTCTCGGTCTCGGGGTGGTGGCGCACGTAGACCTGGACCTTGAGCGCGCGCTCGAGCGCGCGCAGCTCCTGGTCCTGCGGGCCCAGTATCACGAGGATCTCCTCGCGGTTCTTAAGCCTGAACTTGCGCCCTTCCATGCGTTACTGCCACTTCGAGATGCCGCGCGGTATCACGACGATGCCGTCGGGGTCTATGTAGTAGTGCTGCGCGTCCTGGTCGGCGTTGTAGCCTATGGTCGTCTTCGCCTCTATCGTGTTGTAGCGGTCCATGATGACCTTCTTCAGGCGGGTGCCGGCCTTTATCTCGCAGGAGTCCATGATGATGCAGTCCTCGAGCTGGCACTTTTCGTGTATCACCACGTCGTTGCCCAGTATGCAGCGCTTCAGCGAGGCCTGGGTTATCGTGCAGCCGTCCGAGACCATGCAGTCCTGCAGGTTGGATTCTATGATCTTGCTGGGCGCCGTGGTCTTGCGGGCGTCCTGTATGGGCCAGAGCTTGTTGTTGAGGTCCAGCTTCGGCCTGGCGCCGAGCAGGTCCATGTGGGTCTGCCAGAAGGCCTCCAGCGTGCCGACGTCGCGCCAGTAGTTCTTCTCCTCGTAGGGTTTCGTTCCGGGGAGTTGCTGCTCGCCGTAGTTGTAGGCGAACACGCGGTAGCGTTTATGGATGTTCGGGAGTATCGTTTTGCCGAAGTCCAGGGCCGCGGTCTCGCCGGATTCCTCGTGCAGGATCTTGACCAGCGCGTCGTAGCTGAAGATATAGTTGCCCATCGAGGCGAAGGCCTGGTTCGGGTTGCCGGGTATCGGCTTGGGGTTCTTGGGTTTCTCCTCGAAGCCGTTCACCCTGCTCTTGGAGTCCACCAGTATCGTACCGAAGCGGCTGGCCTGCTTGAGCGGCACGGAAAGGGCCGAGATCGTCACGTCGGCCTTGTTCGCGACGTGGAAGTCTATCATCTGCCGGATGTCCATCCTGTAGATGTGGTCCGCGCCGAAGATGGCGACCAGGTCCGGCTTGTAGTCGTTGATCAGGTTCATGTTCTGCTTGACGGCGTCGGCGGTGCCGCGGTACCACATCTCGCCGAGGCGCATCTGCGGGGGGACCACCGTTATGAAGTGGTCCTTCGTGATGCCGCCGAGGTTCCACGTCGAGCGCAGGTACTCTATCAGCGACTGCGACATGTACTGGACCAGCACGTAGTTCGAGTAGATGCCTGAGTTGATGAAGTTGGAAAGCACGAAGTCGATGATGCGGTACTTGCCGCCGAACGGCACGGCCGGCTTCGAGCGTTCCTTGGTCAGCGGATACAGGCGCTCGCCCTTGCCGCCCGCCATGATGATGCCTATGGTTTTCATAAGTGCCCCTTTTGTTCCCTTAAGATATCGCGTCCATTATCTCCCGCAGGTCGCGGCCCAGGCACAGGAACACCGGCTTGTCCGCGCAGGTGAAGCTCTTTATCCGCTGCTGGCGCAGCTCGTGCGTGGCGGCGGTCAGGTCCTCCAGCGACTTGGCCTCGCGCGCCACTATCATGTCCGGCTCGTCGAGGCCGTACGACGCGAAGAAATTCTCCTGTATGTCGCGGTAGCGCGAGACCACCTGTTCGCGCGCGGCCTGCATCCGCGCGCGTTCCTCGTCGGAGAGCTCGTACCAGGTGTGCGCCTTTACCACCGGGTGCAGCAGCATGTAGCGGTAGCGGCCGAAGGTGTCCTTCGGCAGGAAGCCGAAATCCAGGTCCTTCCTCTGCGCGGCCGGGTCCGGGCCCTGGTGCACGCCGAGGTAGCAGTAGGACGGCGTCAGGTAGCGGCCGGCGCCGGCGGAGAACGTGCGGGCGCAGACCTCCTGCAGGTACGGCAGGTCGTCGGACATGCGCCAGAACAGTATGTCGGCGTCGGAGCGCAGGCCGGAGACCATGTAGGTGCGCAGGAACAGCTTCTCCTGCGCCGAGCCCACCATGTTCTCGAACTCCTGCTTCGCGGCTATCTTCTCGTTGGAGATGAGCCTGCGGAACTCCGGCTGCAGCTTCACGAACATGAAGCTGGAATAGATGTTAGCGGACTTTTTTATCTTTTCCATCTTTCTCCGCGGCCGCGGCTGCGGCCGGCTCCAGGTACAGCGAGGTATGCCCCGTTATCTCGGTCTCCGTCTCGGTCTCGAGACCGGTCTTTATCTCGGTCATCAGGTAGCGCCTGCCGCCGATGTCCGTCACGTGCGAGCGCGGCACCAGCATGGTCTCCTCGCTCCTGCCCACGAACAGCATGCCGTCGAACTGCTCGCCTATGCGGACGCCGTCCCTGAGGGCCGTTATCTCGAGCCACAGCCGGTTGGTGCGCGGCGCGGCCTTGACCGGGATGAAATTCACGAGCTTCGCGGTGAACTTCTCGCCGGTGCGCACGTGCGCCAGGCTGGCCGTCATGCCGTTGGCGAGCTTGGAGTAGAGCGGCTCGGTGTTCTTGCCTATCACCAGCACCTTCTTGGCCACCGTGAAGAGCCTGTCGCCCTTGTTTACCCGGGTCTTCGGCTCGAAGTAGATGTTGGTGATGATGCCGGTCTCCTCGGGGTTTATCCCGGTGTAGTCGTACACGTCGGACCAGCGCTTCTCGGCCTGCTTCTTGCCGTCGGCCAGCGTGGAATCCAGCAGCGCGGCCATCTCGGTGGAGACCATGCGCGCCAGCAGCGTCTTGGGCGTAACGTAGTCGAAGAGCTCGGCCTGCAGCTCCTCTACGCGGCCGTCGAAGGGCGCGAAGATGTCGTAGGTGTCCTGCGCGGTGGCTATGCCGCTGACCTTGGTGTAGACCTCTATGTCGCCGGTCCTGATGTTGCGCTCCGGGCCCCATTGCGGGGCGGACGGGTCCGCCGCCAGGGCGGGGCAGGCCAGCGCCAGCAGCGCGGCGGCTCTAAGCAGTTTTCTTTTCATGGAGCTTGGCGTAAGATCCCCACGTCCAGGGCATCTTCTCGCTGAAGATCCCCTGTATGGCGTCGGCGTAGCGGCGTATCTCGAACTGGGCGTGCGAGTCGGTGCGCAGGCTTATGAAGTTCAGCAGGCTGCGGGCGTTTATCGTCCAGTAGAACTGGGTGTACTGCGCCACCGGCAGCACCAGGCGCGCCATCTCGCGCGCGGCGCCGGCGTCCAGCAGCTCCTTGTAGGCGGAGTACGAGGCCTTTATCGCCCGGTCGTAGATGGCCTTCATCTTCTCCTGGTCCAGCGACGAGGAGGCCAGCGAGCCCTGCCTGTTGCTCCTGTCCTGCGCGCGGAATTCCGCGGGGTAGTAGAACTCGTCGTGCACCTCGGTGTAGCGGGCCGAGATCTCGTTGTAGGAGGCTATGCGGTGGCGCATCCACTGGCGCGCCACGAAGATGGGGCACTTGATGTGGAACTGGAA